>NZ_JADEXE010000438.1 GCF_015207265.1 Nodosilinea sp. LEGE 07298
GTGCGTCGTGCGCGCGTGGGGAGGGTGAGATAGGGGTTAAGAGAATGGTCAGTTTTGGGTTTCTGTGCTGGTGTAGGCGACGAAGGGGACTAGGGCGACGAGCCAGAGGGTTAGGGCGCTGTCGTAGGGGAGGGTGAGGTATAGCCAAATCCACAGGGCGATCGCCAGGCCCGGCAGGCTGGTGACCAGGTCGGCTAGCTTGAGCAGGCCTAAAAATCCTTGCAGCAGTTGCAGTGTGCTGGGGGTCATCGCTACACCTTACTTTTGAGAAAACCGACTAGATTTTGTAAAAATGAGGCGCTGACTGGGGCGGCTCCGGCGGTTTTACCGCTGGCGATGCTGGGTTCTAGCTCCGGCGCATCATCCAAAGCCAGGGATGAGGGGGGCGGGGCGGCCATGAGGGGCATTTCTTCAGCCAGGCCTGTCACAATCAGGCGAAAGGCAATCTGCTGCACCTTGGCTACAGGCAGGTTGAGCTGCTTGGCAACATCGGCCACGGCCATGGTGCCGTTGGTAAACTCCCACACCTGCCATTCGTTGGGGTTGAGGCGCAGGTTGGGTTTACCTTCGATTACGCTGACTAAGGCGGAGGTCGGAGCAGGCAGTTTTTCATCTAGCGCGGCCCAGTCTTTGAGCGCCCGCAACCCGGCCAGGGTAACGTCAGTGGCGGTGGCAATCAGTCCGGTCATTTCAGCCCTTGGGGTCGGGGCTTTGGGGTCAAACTGAAACCAACCGTCGGGCAGGGCAAATAGGGCACACACCTGGCGCATTACCTGGGTATAAAACAGCAGTTTGAGCTGTTCGGCAGTCAGTACCCCCTGATTTTTGAGGCATAGCCCCAGTGGGGTGTTGATTTGGCAGGTCTGGGCCAGTCGAGAAACGGCATTGTCACCCATCCAACCTCGTCGGGCGATTAAGCCCATGAGCCCACGCTGGTCGAGGGTGTTGCCAGCGGCTACAATTTGTCCCTGGCTAAACCAGATGTGGTGGTTATAGCGCTCGGCGGTTTTTGTATCGGCCAGGGTGCAGATCGTGAGCAACCCGGTTTTATTGCCCTGTTCCAGCAGCTGAAAGAGTTCGGGCAGGGAGAAGTCGGCAAGGTATCCGGTAACGGTCATGGTGCTGTCCCCTCGGGTGGACGTGGGAAGAATGTCGGCTGGCTCATAGGACTATGGCCAAGGAGTCGATCGAAAACTAGGATGTAGCCGCCAAACTGCCCGACCAGGTGTGCTGCACCAGAGCAATCACCGCCTGGGCTACCGAAGCGGTTTCGTTGGCGTTGACAGTGACTACCGGTGGGCGGCGGCTGGGGTTGGGGTAGCCTAGGGCCAGAGCAATGTTGGCGGCATCCCAAGCGCCGGGGCAGTCGGTGTGGGTGAGGCCGATGATCATGGGCACAGGCGATCGCTGCTTCATGAACATCATGATGCGGCGGGCCTCGCGAAACTCGTGGGGGCGATGGGCGGCCACCAGCAAAATGTAGGCGTGGGCCTTTTGAATCAAGATGTCCCACATGAAGTCGAAGCGCGACTGGCCAGGGGTGCCGTAGAGGTGCAGGGCCATATCGGGGCCAAACTGCAGACGGCCAAAGTCAAAGGCTACGGTGGTGCGCTTTTTGATCAGGAGAGCCTCATCGGTGGCGCGGCGGTCAGTATCCACCACCTCAATCTCGCTTACTGACCGAATGAAGGTCGACTTACCAGCCCCCACGGGGCCAGTGACCACTAAACGCATGATTTCCATGGATGGAGGCGGCAATGAAGGAATAGAGGTAAGGGCGGAGCGAATGGCTAAACCGGGGGGGGGCAACCCACTCCGCCAAAGGCAAAGAGCTACATCAAAACGGCTTTAAGATCGCTTAGGGTGCGCTTAATTTCGAGCAGCAGCAGACCCTGTTTTGCCGCCTTGTCAGCCAGTACCAGAAACACGGCATCTTCGCCGCAGCTGGTTAGAATGCCGTAGCCTTTGTCACCCTCTACATAGATGCGATCGATGCCGCCGCGAGCCAGTTCGCTACCAATGCGATCGCCCAGCGAAAGCATGGCTGCCGACATTGCTGAAACCCGTTCTTCATCCATGCCACCAGGCAGGCTGGCCGCCAGGGGCAGACCATCAGGGGTGACTACCGCCGCCCCTTGAATATCGGTAGTGGAGGTAACAAAGCTCTGAAGAATATGGGTTAGTTTTTCTGTGCTAATGGCCATGGTAAGTCTCTCGGGTTAGGGAAAAAAGTTTGAGGGAAAAGGGAGAATGTTTAACCAGTCGAAGATTGGGTAGCGCAGGCTACATTGCTGCTGCACCAGTCGCCACAAGCCGCTTAAAGAGGCTTTCAGACCAGCCGGTTTCTCTTAGTACCGCCGCTGAAGAAACCTCGATATAGGCCTGTTCAATAAAGGCCAGATCAACCATGCAAATTTTGCTCAAGGCATCGCACAGCTGCTGATCTTTGCCATCGGCCTGGGCACGCTTACCGGCTTCATGTACGACCACGGCCATAGCAGGCACGACATGCTGAGGGCCAATGCCAATGCGAACGTGAATGAGGCCGATTCGCCAGCGCCGATCGGCGTAGTCGCCGCCCCAGCTGTCCATGCCGGTAAACATTTCGTGGAACCAAGACACAAAGGTTTCGCGCAGTCTGTGAATGCGGCCTTCAGACTCATTGAGAATGGCGCTCATTTCGGCATCGCGGCCCATGTAGTCATAGAAATAGTCGGCCATTTCAGGCGCAATTTCCAAACCCCAAGCGGCGGTATCCTGAAGTATTTTCTTATCGTCGGCACTGAAGCCAGTACGCGACACCATCTTAGACATGAATTCGGTTGGCTCAAGGCTCATTTAGCTAATCCTGCAAAGGTGTCTTCGAATCAACAACCTTGTTTTAGCTGTTAAGCCATAGGGGTCAACATCGAAGTAACACCTAAAGTTTCGGCAATAGCAGATTCTGCTGCTAAATTCCACCAAGAACGTTGATCTTTATAGTTTGACAACGGTTTTGGCGGTTATGTATTGAAAGAGGGAGCGATTTATTCCTTAACAATTTTTCCGAAGCACGCCCATCAAGGTAAAGCATTGTAAACAATCCTGGGCGTGCTAATGTCGGTCAAAGAGTATTAAAAGTCACGTTAGAGCGATCGCACTTTAGCAATCCCTCACTTGTTTATTTCGAGATCGCGGTGAGGCAAAAATAAGTTTATGAATAAGCGTAGCTTTTTCTCAGGTTCACTCGCTCTAAATGAAGGCTCGGCAAGCTGTATTCATTCACCGGAATGAGGTTGATAACAGGCTTCTTTGAAGTTGTCTAAAGCAATCGACTGAATGGCCTGGAGCAAATCTTCGTGGATCTACGGATCCTTGCAATACATTTCTTCAACTTAGCGGGGCGATCGCAGGGTGAGCTAAGTAACTTCCGGTACGCTAAGCCGTAAAATGCCCTAGTGAACTACAGCTCTGGTGCTGTGCAGTGGGTAAAGAATCTGCGTTACAGTGCGCGACAAACTTACCTATCTAACGCCGAAGACGGTCTGAATTTCTGGCAACATAATCTTGGCACCTAGAGGCAGTGAAACATGGCCCGACGACCAACGGCAGAGGATGGCATCGATCTAGCGCCCTTTATTGATCACTCGTTGCTCAACCCAGCGGCGACGGCAGAGCAGGTGGCCCAGTGGTGTGCTGAGGGCGATCGCTACGGGTTTGCTGCCGTCTGCATTGCGCCATGTCATGTGGCCCAGGCGGTCGATCTGCTGCACAACAGCAAGGCCAAAGTCTGTACGGTAATTGGCTTCCCCACCGGGGCGACCACCTCGGCCACCAAACTCTACGAAGCCCAGGAAGCAGCCGAGCGGGGGGCTGACGAATTAGACGTGGTGATCAATCTGGGCTGGCTCAAGGAAGGTAAAACCGAGGCCATCCACCGCGAAATTGCCACCATCTGCGAAGAGACCGGACTGCTGGTCAAGACCATTCTCGAAACCGCCGTGCTGACTCCGGCTGAGATTACTCTGGCCGCCGAAATTTGTATGGATGCGGGGGCAACCTTTCTCAAAACCAGTACCGGCTGGCAGGGCGGGGCTACCGTCGAGGTGGTGCGCCAGCTGTGGGAGATTACCCAGGGGCGGGTGGGCATCAAGGCCTCGGGCGGCATTGGTACAGC
>NZ_JADEXE010000439.1 GCF_015207265.1 Nodosilinea sp. LEGE 07298
CCCCCGACACTACCTGGGAAGAGGTCGAGGCCGAGCTGGGTGAACTTGTTGCCACGGTGCAGGGTACGCCCCTCGCTCTGCCCGCCGCTGACCCCGCCACCTGGGAAGCGGTTGAGCAAGAGCTGGGCGATTTAGTCGTTGACTTTCAAGACCTAAACGACGACCTCAACTACCGTCGTGCCCAGGCGGCTTTGGGGAGCCTGGTGCAGCGGCTCAACCTCACCCCTCGCGAGCAGGCCGGGGTCGAAGACGCTCTGCAAAACCTGCGGGGCCTAATCGACAAGCTGGAGAATACGGTGGTACACATCGCCGCCTTTGGCCTGGTGGGGCGGGGCAAGTCGTCGCTGCTGAATGCGCTGCTGGGCCAGGAGGTGTTTACCACTGGCCCCACCCACGGCGTGACCCAAGTGGTGGAGGGCAGCCACTGGCAGGTCAGCCAAGATTCTCTAGGAGAGGACACCCCCGACCTGCTGCGAGTTTCGCTCAAGAGCCTGGGTCAGTCGCGCATTGAGCTAATCGACACCCCCGGCCTCGACGAAGTGGATGGTGAAGATCGCGCCGCCCTGGCCCGCCGCATTGCTGAGCAGGTCGATCTAATTTTGTTTGTGATTGCGGGCGACATTACTCGGGTTGAGTATGAGGCGCTGCAAGCCCTGCGCCAGGCCAGCAAGCCCATGCTGCTGGTGTTCAACAAAATTGACCAGTACCCCGAGGCCGATCGCCAAATTCTTTACGAAACTCTGCGCGATCGCCGCCTACAAGACCTGATCTCGCCCGACGAAATCGTCATGGCTGCCGCTTCACCCCTGGCTGTGCAGGCTACCCCCCAACCTGATGGCACTGTCGCCTACCAGACCGTGCGCGCTCAGCCCCAGGTAGATGATCTCAAACTCAAAATTCTCGACATTCTGCACCGCGAGGGCAAGGCTCTGGTTGCCCTCAACACTCTGATGTACGCCGAAGGGGTGAGCGCCGAAATTTTGGCCCGCAAAAAGCAGATCTGCGATCGCATTGCCGACGACACAATCTGGAATGCCACTCTGATCAAAGCCGTCGCTGTTGCCCTCAACCCTGTTACCGTCGCTGACCTGGTGGGCGGTACCGTCGTCGATGTGATGCTGATTCTCAATTTGTCGCGGCTCTATGGCCTGCCGATGACCCGCCCCGCCGCCCTCAAGCTGCTCCAGCAGATTGCCCTGGGGCTGGGCGGTATTACCATCAGCGAGTTGGTGATTACTCTCGGCCTTAGCTCGCTGAAGGGGGTGCTGGGGGTATCGGCGATCGCGACAGGCGGCCTATCGCTGGCCCCTTACGTGCCTGTGGCCCTGGCCCAGGGCGGGGTGGCGGGCCTGGCTACCTATGGCATTGGCCAAATTACTAAAACCTACCTCACCAACGGCGCGACCTGGGGACCAGAGGGGCCAAGAGCTGTGATTACTGAAATTCTCGACGGCCTCGACGAAGACTCGATCTTGAACCGCATCAAAGACGAACTGCGAGCAAAGATTACGCCTTAATAAAGGAACATTGTTCCTGTGCAGAGTGATAGATCTTCAAAACATCTCTCATTTTGCAAACCTGGCTTAAATTTTGTGGATTTTTAAAATCTAAAAATTTTCAACTACTTAATAATGGCCCAAAGTCTTCGGGCATGTCCTCTATTGACCATTTAAGAAGCTCACAAAGTTTCTTGAACTCTCGTGGAGTCATCTTCGGCTCATAGATCCCAGTTTCCCAGTTACTGATGGTCTGGTCAGTCTTGCCTAGCGCCAAGCCAATATCCCGCTGAGTCAGCCCAAGTTCTTCCCTGCGTCGCTTCAAGGGAGACTCTTTGGGCTGTGGGGCATCATCAACCATTAATTACAAGCAGTCTTATACACGTATACTTGACACGCTTATTACAAGCGTGCTTGGATTGTTGTTGTGGATTACAAGCTCGCTTGGATAGATGGATTCCTCCGAGCCTAACTGGCTAGCTCAAAAGCTTCAGCCTGTTTCCGTTTGCCATGTCACAGTTTCCCATCTCGCGGAGGGTTTCGCACTCTTCGTGGAGTTTCTTGCGGCAAAAGACCTCCGAGTTTTGTAAAAACTCGGAGGTCTGGATCCCTTTCATCATCTTTTACCCACCGATCGCCATGTCAGACTTCATCCCCAACAGCGAAATCTATAACCTGCCACCCTCCGGCAGCCCACCAAACTCAGAGCCCACCGACCCCCGCGAACCCGTGCGCGTCATGCTGATCGGCACCGCCAGCGGCATGGAGCTAGTCATCGCCCATCTGCACCGCATCGGCTTTGCCGAACCCCGCGCCTGGAGCAAACCCCAGCTCGACCCCACCACCGGCCAACCCATCCGCATTCTCACCAAATGGATACGCCATTGACAGCGCAAACGCCGTTGACAGGGCAAACGGTTGTTTGCCCCTACAGGAGTCTGCCGTAGGGACAAACAACCGTTTGCCCCCTCAGGATTTACCGCCTGTAGCACATAACCCCGACCGCTTGACCAGTCAAACAGGTGGCTGGCTGGTTATAGTCAGTGCATTCGCCGCGTATTACCGTAGGCCCATGAGTACAGACATTCCCCCACCCCCCGATCGCCGCAGTGAGCTGGTGCAGTTCATTTTGCTGGCCCGCGATCGCGGTGCCACCGACGAGTTCATCAGCAAGCTGCTGCGCGACTACGGCTGGCCCTCCCGCGAGGTCGAGCGGGCCTTTTTTGAAGTGTACGAAGAACTGGTGGGTCGCCCTCTGCCCACACCGCGCGGCACCTCAGGCGAGCTAGCGCGAGATGCATTTTTCTATCTGCTCGCCTTTGTCACCCTGGGCATTTGGATTCAGGCCTTAGGAGAAATGGCGTTTATTTTTGTCAACCACCTGATCCCGGATAGCCTTAACCGCACCTACGGCGACCCGTCGTGGCAAGTGGCCTTTGCCCTGGCTCGGCTGCTGGTGGCCTATCCGGTATACCTGGGGCTGATGCGACAGATCAACTACGACCTAGCGGCCCACCGCGAAAAGCATTTTTCGGGAGTGCGTAAGTGGTTGACCTACCTGACCTTATTGATCGCGGCCATTATTGCCATTAGCGCCGTGATTGCGTTTTTGACCTCGTTTTTGCGGGGCGAACTGACGCCGCGCTTTTTGCTCAAGGTGCTGGTGGTGCTGGTGCTCGACGGCGGGGTGCTGTGGTACTACTTCGACTGGATTCGGCGCAAGCCTGCCCCTAAGGTTCTCCGGTTAAACCAAGAGAGTTTGGCCCATGAATAGTGAAAGAGTGAGTCATAAGGCGTTTGATCGGGCGTTTGCCGGGGTGGCAACGGCGGCGGTGATTGCCGCGATCGCGGCAGGCTTCTGGGTACTGGGCACACCGGGGCGGCAGCGGGATCTGGCCGCCGATCGCCAGCGATTGCAGGACTTGGCGGCGATCGCGCAGGAGTTCCACAACCGCTATCTCAATGCTGGAGAAGACTTTCAGCTGCCCCCAGCCCTAGAATCAACAGGTATTCAGAATGACCCGCTGACCAACCAGCCCTACGAGTACGAGCGGTTAGGCGATCGCAGCTTTGAGCTGTGCGCCACCTTCGACACCGACAGCAGCACCCAGCGCCTGAACGATCAGCGAGCTAACCCCGACGCCGAGCGCTGGCAGCACCCAGCCGGAAGGCACTGCTTTGAGTTTGACGTGACGGAGTTTCCGACGACGGGTTATTAACGCAGGGAGATTTTCGGGAAAGAAGATACCCGTACCCAATGGCACAGGCCTTGCGCCCTTGAGAGAAAGCAAAAAACTCGGGTATTTTCGTTGCCAGAATTGCCCTGATTTAGGGCTTTGCTCAGCGGGCGAAAGGAATGCTGCCGCCGTCGATGCTGCATAATTCCTAACTATAGCTGTAGCCAGTCTGGTGAGGACTGTTTCCCTGAGAACGTTCAAACGTTTGAACGTTCTCAGGCTTTATGGATGTCCTAACCCAGGTGACCTTGGTGGTGCAGAAAAGTCCTGAAAGGGTTGTTGTGAAAGGAGTCCCAAATGAGACAGGGTAGATGGGAAGGGGCATTTCATGAGAGGCTTGAATTCCCCAACTCAAGGCCAGTCTCATGGAAACACCCCTCTTGTATCGTCAACTGCAAGACCAATTGAGTCAA
>NZ_JADEXE010000440.1 GCF_015207265.1 Nodosilinea sp. LEGE 07298
CCGATGGACTGGGCACCGCGGGGTTGACCATGGCGGGGCTGGGCATTGAGGCGGGCGGGGTCTGGGCGTAGCATTGGTAAATGTCTCGCGCTACATGGTGGGGAACAAGATGGTCGATGGGGCCGCCAAAGCGAGCAATTTCTTTGACCAGGCTGCTGCTGAGAAAGCCGTACTCTGTAGAGGTCGAGAGAAAGAGAGTTTCGATATCGTCGGCCAGGGTTTTATTAGTATGCGCCATTTGCAGCTCTTTTTCGAAATCGGAGAGCACCCGTAGCCCCCGCAGCAGCACTTGGGCCTGTCGCTGGCGAGCGTAAGTGATGGTGAGGCCGTCGTAGTGATCGATATCGACGTTGCTGAGGTGACCTACCGAACGCTCAATTTGATGCATGCGCTCATCGGTAGAAAACATAGGCACTTTGTTAGGATTGCTAGACACCAGCACTATCACCCGTTCAAACAATCGACTGCCACGGGTAATGATGTCGACATGGCCCAAGGTAATGGGGTCAAAACTGCCGGGGTAGATGGCAATCAAAACGGCCTTGCCCAGTAGGAATGTGGCGATTATAGCTAAATTCTGTCGGTTTAGGGCCTGGAGCCTGGGACGACCGACTTGGGGAATAATACTGTATGGCTTGTACGTTGTCTGGGTAGGCAGGTTAAACACCATAGCCCTGAAGCTTCACTAGCCCTAATTTTGGTCAAATTTAGATGGAGCCAGTTTTTTGCGGTAGACGCGATCGCACCTGGCTGTCTCCACGCCGCTGGCTGGTTTATAGCCGCTCGCTTCGTACAGCCCCACGGCTTCTTTGAGCACTGAGGCGGTTTCCAGCCAAATCTCCTCAAAACCGCGTTGCTGAATGGCCGACTCCATCGTGCTCAGCAGGTAGCGCCCCAGCCCCTGCCCCCGCGCCTGGGGCCGCAGATACATTTTGCGCAGCTCTACAGCGCTGAGGCCACGGCTGGTGGGTCGATAGCCTGCGGTTCCAACCAGTACCTCGTCAACCTCCACGACCCAAAATTCGCCGCCAGTCTCCCAGTAGCAGACCTCAACGTCTTGGGCATCGCGATCGCTGTCAGCGGGCTCGCAGGTCAGGTTATATTCTTGCAGCACCTGAGCAATCAGGGCAAGGGCGTCATCGCGATCGCCGGGCTGCCAACTGCGAATCAGGTAGGGACCAAAGGTGCTGCGGTGTTCGATGGGCATCATCAGATGTTGTGAGCGGTGAATGCGTTAGCTGTGAATGCGGGGGTGCGGATGCAGAGTAGATAAAATCTCGCTTTCTGCGACAGCCAGGGTTTCTAGCCGAGCCTCGACCTCGGCGCGCGGGAAACGGCCCGTAGCGAGCACCCAGTAAGCCCCGTAGTGGCGAGCTTCCGAGGCCATCAGGCTGCGGTAAAAGTGAGCCAGGTCCGAATCGGGGCAGTGCTGGCCCAGAAGCCCTAACCGCTCATGGCTGCGGGCTTCGATTAGGGCCGATACCAGCAGAACATCGAGCTGGCGGTGGGGTTCGACGGAGCGCACCTGCTGATGTAGGGCAGCCCCGTAGGACGGCGGCGGTAACGGCCCAAAGGCTACACCACGGCGTTCGAGCCACTGATTAACCTGGGCAAAGTGAGCCAGTTCTTCCTGGGCGATCGCGGTCAGAGCCTTGACCAACTCAGCATCTGATGGGTATCGGTTGATTAAACCCATCGCCACCCCCGCCGCCTTACGCTCGCACTGGGCGTGGTCCAGCAAAATTTCGTCGAGATTGGCCAGGGCCTGCTCAACCCAGTCTTGAGACGTGGGTACCTGAAGAAATTTAATCGTGGCGGTGGCCATACAGATAGGGAAAGAGCTAGGAAAAGTTTGCGTCGGTTCAAGTCTAAACCACCAGCCGTTTACCGACCCCGCACCCATCTACCCATCTACCCGACCGTCCACCCACTTCACCTACTCATCCCTAAGCCCCTGCTGAAGACTCTTGAGGTGCTGCACCAGTCCATACAAACCAAGGCGATAGCTGTCGGATCCAAAACCACAAATTTGCCCTACGGCTACGGCAGCAATGTAGGAGTGGTGGCGAAAGGGTTCGCGCTTGTGGATATTGCTGAGGTGTACCTCGACGGTGGGTAGGCCTACAGCGGCGATCGCATCTCGAATCGCGACGCTGGTGTGTGTATAGGCACCAGGATTGATTAAGATGCCATCCTGCTGGCCGTAGCAAGCCTGGATGCAATCTACTAACGCACCTTCGCTGTTCGATTGAAAAAACTTTAAAGCTGCCCCTACGTACCCCGACTCCTTAGCCAGCATCGCTTCGATCGTAGCTAGCGTTTGGCTACCGTAAATGCCGGGTTCTCGCAAACCCAGCATGTTCAAGTTGGGACCGTGGACAACCTGAACCCTAAACAATGGCCTAGTTCCTCATAACGTCGATTATCTCGACGCCTTAAAGCCTTACTCAAACCGGACGGGATCTGTCACAACCGGCTCAAATTTCAGCAGGAAAACCGCTTACCAAAAATTTAAGCTTTAGAGAGTGACCTAGCGACGGGGCTCATCCACAGGAATGGGGATCAGCTCAGGCTCGACCTGGGTTTCGGGACCAAATAGAGCCTCGATGACCCTATCGACCCAATCGCGCAGTTTTTCGAGAGCCTCTTCGATGTAATCCATTAGGATAAAACTCCTTACTGGCACACGCCACCCCATCTGTTCTTGCCTAAACACTGACCCAGGTCAGTAAAGCCCAGGTTAGTGGAGCTAATAGGGGCTGCACTTTTCCATAATTACATAATAGCCAATTGAAGCAAATGATCAACCCACCCGTTACAGCAGGTTGCGGCGCAGGGCATCGAGAGCAGAAAGAGCGCTGAGTTGGCGCACCCAGTCGCGCCCCCGGTAGCCAGAAAACTCGTGTCTGTAGCTCACCACCTCGCCGCTGGGAGCAGCCAGGCCAATGTAGACTAGCCCCACAGGTTTGTCAGGGCTACCGCCCCCCGGTCCGGCAATGCCGGTAATGCTCAAGGCCCAGTCAGTGTGCAGCAGCACCTTGGCCCCCAGCGCCATTTGCTCAGCGACAATCGCACTCACGGCCCCTTGCGTGTCTAAAACAGCCGCCTCGACCTTGAGCAGGTTAACCTTAACGCGGTTGTCGTAGGCAATGACACCGCCGTAAAAATAGGCTGAGCTACCAGCTATATCGGTCAGTAGTTGGCCCAGGCCGCCCCCAGTGCACGACTCAGCCACAGCCACCGTCTGCTGGCGCTGCAGCAAGAGATCACCCACCACCGAGGCCAAGGTATCATCGTCGGCCCCGTAGCAGTTGTCTTTCATCAGGGCGCGAATGCCTGCTTCCACCGGCTCAATTTGAGCCAGAGCGGCGGCGGTTGAGTCAGCCCTGACGCTAATGCGCAGTTTGGCTTCGCCCTTGCTGGCGTAAGGGGCCACCGTGGGGTTGCCCTGGCTGAGGTAAGGGGCCACCTGCTCGGCCAAAGCCGATTCGCTAATGCCCCAAAACCTCAGCATACGGCTGACAATCGTAGTCGTCACCCAGCCCCTAGCGCGCAGGTAGGGCACAGCGGTTTCGCGCCACATGGCCTGCATTTCACGCGGCACGCCGGGAAAGGTCATGAGGGTTAAGCTGGGGCGTGGTGACCAGATGATGCCAGGAGCGGTGCCCTGGGGGTTGGGCAATACCATGGCTCCCTCCGGCAGCAGTGCCTGTTTGCGGTTGCTGGGGGGCATCGTGCGGCCCCGCGCCGTAAATTTGGCTTCAATATCTGCCAGCAGGTCGGCATGCTCTACCAGGGGGGCACCAAACAGGTCGGCCAGCGTCTCTATGGTCAGGTCGTCGGGGGTAGGGCCAAGGCCGCCGGTAAACAGCAGCAGCTTTGCGTCGCCGGAGCGCTCTGCGGCCAGAGTCACCACCTGCTGAATTCGGGCCGGATTGTCGCCCACCACGGTTTGGTAATAGTGGGCAATTCCCAGAGCGGCCAGCTCTTGGGCTAAAAATTGAGCGTTGCTGTTGAGAATATCCCCCAGCAGTAGCTCGGTACCAACGCAGATGATCTCTGCACTTCTAGTGACTAAGCTGGGGTCGTTGAAATTTTCAGGCTGAGGGGCGGGGCTAGGG
>NZ_JADEXE010000441.1 GCF_015207265.1 Nodosilinea sp. LEGE 07298
CGGCGGCGGTGGCGGGGTGCCTGCTGGCTACCTGCCGGGGGTGGGGCCGTGGGCCTATCGCTGCAGCTGCCCCGACTATGGCTTTAGTGAGTCGCGCTACCAGGTGGCCACCGCCCCAAGCCATCGCCGCGATCGCAGCTGGAACCAAACCCGACCCCTCAGCCCCTGCAAACATATCGTTAGCTCGGCTAAGGCCGTGGGCGACAACAAGACTGTTTTGGACTGGACCCGGCAATTTAGGGGCGATTCGACCGGGCGCGAGTTTAATGAGTCTCCCTATATTCGCAACGATTACACCCTTCGCAACCTGGATCGCCAGATGTATGCGGAGCAGCGTAAGGCAGTGGCCGCTACTCGGCGGGCCTTGGCCACCGATCGCAGGGCTGAGCGGGCGCAGCGGGGGGCGCGTTACCTTAGCGATCGCCTGGGCCGAATTAACCGGATGAACAGCGACGGCACAACCACGAGCAGCACATTTATGGGCCGCTTTGGTGAGTCGCTGCACATTGCTAACTCGCCTGCCCTGGAGCGAATTAGGCGAGATACCACGATGACCTATGACCAAGCAAACCGGATGAATTACACCGTGCCCAAGCTTGCGCCTCGTCAGCCCCTGGTGTCTCCTACGGCTGAGCAGATGGCGACTGACCCTAGATTTTGGTCATTGGGTGACGTTGGCTATCAGATTGGGTATGAAATTCAGAGTATCGTTAGGCCAAACTACAACAGAACGTCAGCAGAGCTTTACGTGGGGGGCAGTGGCCCGGTTTTGGGCAGTAGCCGTAACAACCGCTCGATTCGGATACCTAACCCCGACACGACCCCCGGTGCTCAGGACTCTGTTCTTATTCCTGGTACTCGGGCAAACTCTAGACGTTATGGCGTTAGCCTCCGGTAACTATGCCTTTCGCTACTGCGACCCCTCAAAAAATTGGCAAATATTTGGGCTTTCCGGCCTCGAACTCTAGCCAGCAGACGATCGCTGCTGCCCTGGCTACTGTCGATGCGATGAGTGATGCCAACTATAAAGCCGGTGCGATCGCCACCATTGAAACCTACCTAACCAGCCTGGACACCCTGGCGGCGGCTATCTTGGCAGAAGCACAAGTAGACGGGTCTACCCTGCTGCCTGAGCTAAGGCGAGAATACCGCAGGCACTGTGCCCTAGTCGCCATTGCCACGGCCTTAGACATCTACGCTGATACCGCAGGCGCAACCCAGGTTTAACCATGGCTATGACCCCCGACGAAATTGAATCTATCCGCCGCTTTTTGGGTTACCCGGCTGGGCCTGACTACCGGCAAATTCTTAGCGGTCGCTGTGCTGAAATGCTCGACGCTGCCGCCGAGGGCACCATACGCGCACACCTGCGCCAGCTCGACCGGCTGCAAACGCAGATGACCACGACTGTACCGTTTGCTGCTCAGACCTTTAACAGCGGGGGCAGTGGCACCCAACAGTATGCCGTCGGCGAACGGATGGGCAGCCTTCACCGTGAGGCTAACCAGTACATAGACGAAATCGCCGCCACGATTCGCCTGGGGGTGCATCGGCGCATCTATGGTCAGCAGTGGGGCAGCGGCTCTACAATGCGTGGCTAGTCGATGACGTTTGCAACTCCTATTTCTGGGCCGCTCTACCGGGCGGCTTTTTTGCGAAACTCTCCAGCGCGACCCTAAAAAACGGGTGGCGCTGGCACAGATCTTCGCTGTGGCCGTTAACCCTGGGCGCTGCCCCACGTTACAAAAGCGCTCTACTTCGTTGCGGCGGGTATTCTTGAGACTGGTCTAGCGAGTCTCACCTTTGCCAGAACTGATCAGCTACCAATGCAAAGCCTACCGAGAGCAGCTGCCGATCTGGCAGTTACTTGAAGCGGTTTACATGGGCGATCGCGCCTGGGTGGAGACAAAGCCCGATGGCACCCTGAAACCTCGCGCCAACGCAAAGCGTTTCCTGCCGCAGCTGCCGGGGGAAGAATCTGCCGAGTATGAACTGAGGCTGAGCCAGAGCCATTTCAGCGATAAATTTGCCCAAACCTGCCGCGATTTTTTGGGTCTGGTCTTTAACAACGGTGTGCGCCTGGTCGATGTGCCCAGGCCGATGCAGAAGCATTGGGAGAACTTGAGCGGCACAGGTCAACCGGGCGATCGCCTCTGTGCTGATATTGGGGTGGCGGCTCTACGCCTGGGCCATACCTTTTCGTTTGTGGACTACCCCGAGGCCGACACCAGCATTTTGAGCTTGGCCGATGCTCTGGGGGCGGGCCGTGCGCCCTACTGGCAGAGCATTAACCCGCTCCAGGTGATTAACTGGCGTTACCGGCGGATGGCGGGCCGGGATGTGCTGGCCATGGCGGTGATTCGCTATGACCAGACCCTACCGAATGGCGACTATGGCGAATCTGAAGAAACCTTTTACCTACGGCTGACCCCTGGCCGCTTCGATACCTTTGTGATCAGGCGGGGCACCGATGGCGCTAATCGCCAGTATCATCTAGCCGATCGCTCGGGGGTGATGGGCCGTAGGGTGCGGGGTAGCCTGCAGCCGTTTGACCATATCCCGCTGGTGCCTCTCTATGGCGGCGATCGCGTCGGCTTCTTTCGCAGCAATCCGACTCTCTTGAGCTTGGCCAAACTAAACCTGGTCCACTACCAGGTGACCAGCGACCACCGCCAGAAAATGCACTACTGCGCTTTCCCTACGCCCGTTAGGACTGGTGGCCAGGGTGAGAGCTTGATACTGGGGCCTCGCCGGATTGTCGATGTACCCTTGGGCGGCGGCTTTGGCTGGAGTGAGCCAAACTCTCAAAGCCTCGCTATGTCGAGGATTGAGGTTAAGGACATCGAGAAAGAGATGGACTTTTTGGGGGCTGATTACCTCGTCAAGCCTGCCGATAGGCAAGCTGCCGCCACGACGATGATCAGCGCCAAAAAGATTGAGTCTGAGCTGTTTCTGTTTGCCTCTGACCTGGCGCAGGGGTTAACCGACTGCCTGCGGGCGCACGCCCTTTGGTTGGGCCTGCCCTCGGGCGGGCGCTGTGAGCTACAGACGAAATTCTTTGAGGGGCTGAGCAATGACCCCCAGCTACTGCTGGCCTTTGCTCGACTCAAAGAGCTGGAGATTTTGGATCGTGATGAGGTCCGAAACCTGGCTAAGGCAACCAAGTTTTTCCCTGATACATCCCCCATAGGAGACACGACCGATGGACTTTAAGAAAGCACTCGCTGACCTGTCTAAGGCTCTGCCCGATGAACAGCAACAGGCGATCGCGGCCCAGCTCGATGCTCTGGGTCAGGCACTAGAGCCTTACGCTGGCCTGGACCCGCAGGCTGCCCGTGATGCGATCGCCGCGCAGGCGACCCGCGTTGCCAGTGATCAGCAAACCCAGGCGATCGCTGCCGAGCGAGACACCTTTAGGCAACAGCTAGCCGATACCCAGACCGAAGCACTCAACGCCAAGAAAGAAGTACAGGCCGTGCGCGGGCTGGTGGCTGCCGGGGTGCGGCCTGAGTATGAAGAGCTGCTGCTCCCGCGTGTGCTGAATGGGTTGGAAGTGAATGACGATGGCGCGATCGCTGTACCCGAGGGTATGTGGGACAGCCTGAAGACGTCTTACCCGGCTATGTTCCACGCCGACGACGCAGCGGGCACGGGCACCACGACCGGGGAAACGTCTACTACAGCCCCCGCTGCTGTGCCAGTTACCAACGGCATTATCTCAGGTGCTGACCCTGGGGCCGTTCTGGCGGGTGGTGTCTCGGTGCAGTAGCACCTCAACCCTCAACCCTCAACCCTCAACCCTCAACCCTCAACCCTCAACCCTCAACCCTCAACCCTCAACCCTCAACCCTCAACCCTCAACCTTCAACCCTCAACCTTCAACCCTCAACCTTCAACCTTTAACCTTTAACCTTTCTAACCCTGTAGGTGACTCAATGGCTCTCGAAGATCTGTATGGCAAAATCCTGGCGATGGGTGTCCAGGAAATTCGGAAACAAACCAGCCTGCCCGCCCTGGTCAACCATGAAACGACTGGCGATCGCAGCCAGGGCGCAGGTAGAGGCGGCATGACTGAGGTGATCGTACCTCCTGAGTTTTTGGTGCGTGATGTGGTCCCGGC
>NZ_JADEXE010000442.1 GCF_015207265.1 Nodosilinea sp. LEGE 07298
CCCCCGCCGTCACTATTAGCCCGTACCAAATCCACCAGCCATCGCCCGCCGTCGGCAGCAGGCCCGCGAGGCGAGGCAAAAAAGAAGCGCCAGCCCTCAGCGGTGCGCGACCTACCAGTCGGCATCAGGTTAAGCCCCCGGCTCACCCGCGCCTTACGGCTGACATAGTTGCGGGTCTCGCGTTTGGTGTAGTCAACCTTGGCCCCAGGGGCGCGAAAGTAGTTGCCCATCACAGCTCCATAGCGCTATAGCGCGAGGCGAATTGTTGCAGCCGCTTGTTCCAGGCAGCGATCGCCTTAGTCAGCGCTGGGCCAGTGGTCATGTGCCCGTGCGCCAGGTAAGGGGTGACATGGTAAGTCACGATCGCCGCTGTGCTGTTGTCAGGGTGCAGCTTATTCCAGGCCTGGGCATAGGCAGCAGCCTGCAGCGTTGCCTCAGCAACGGCCTCGGGCCAAATTGTGTAGGCACTACTCTTCAGCTCAATCACCGCCCGCTGACCCGTGGGCAGGGTGGCCACTACATCCAGTGTCCCGGCATAGCCCAGGTCGATATGGTGAACCCGTTCATCAGCCCACACCTGATCGCCCACCTGAATCAGGTTTCGCACCAGCGGGCGCAGCCGCTGACACTGCCGCTCAACCGGATGCGGGGCACCGTAAAGACGACCATTCAGCAAGCACTTCTTAAACCAGGTATCGATCGCGGTACCCTTTGCGATCGCCGCCTCTCGGTTCAGCGCATAGTTGAGCGGGTTGGTTAGCTCTGCTCTGACCAGGGCATCCCGCCGACTTTGGGGCATCGTCACATCCAAAATGCTGGTGACACCGGGCAGCCGCACCGGGTCGGTATCGGGGGGGTCGGTGATTCTGTACCAGCGCATCTCTTTTTTAAAGGTGGTTTTTTGCCCGTGGACTAGCCCATAATGCCCGCGAATGAGTCTCACGGTGAGACTAGCGGCCGCATTTTGTGAGACTACCGGAACGAGGCAGAGCCAAACTTAGGCACCCCTACGCCCATCAGCTCCAGATAGGCCAAAGCGGCCGCATCAGGAATGTCATCGTGAGTCGCATCAGGGAAGCCCACCAGGGCATTGATCAGCCGATTGTTCCACGGCCCTTGCAGTAGATACACCTCGCCAAATTCGGCAGCTCTGCTCAGAGGGTTGGCCCGCTCTAGCTTGCTTAGGGTGGTGGTCATGCCCTTAGCGTCATAGCCCGCCAGCTGCGATCGCAAGGCCTGATTCTGATACTCACCCGCCTGGCCGGGGTCGCGCTGCCAGCGAACAGGAACGCCCAGGCCATCGGCAGCGGCGATCGCCTTCAGTCGGGTATCGACTCCGGCAGGGGTTAAAAAATCCTCTGTCATGTCGGTGATCACCACGCCACCGTTTTGCATCAGGCCCATGCGAATGCTGGCGGTTGCGTCCGGGTCGCCCTTGCGGTCTTCGGTACTGGCGAAGTCCCAGGCCCGCACCCACTTAACCACTTTGGGCAGCTGCTGAATGATCGTGAACCACTCCGAGCGGAAGCACTTGCCCGCCTCAGCTCTCACGTTCCAGTTACCATCTAGCAACTTTTGCCGCTCGACCAGCGGCAGCGCCTTTAGATTTTTCAGGTAGTTCGGATCTTTCTGGAGCAGCGCGGGATTGTCGTAGACGCTGGACGGGATGAAGGTTAACGATTTGCTGTCTTCGGTGGGCTGGTCGAACCACAGCAATTCATCATCATGCCGCTCGAAATGACGAAGCACCCCAGAGCGCTCGTAGTTGGGGAAGCCATCGTCAGCGATCCACCAGTCAATCAGCGATCGCACAAAGCTATCGGGGTCAGGGTTGCAGGTAGCCCGCAGGTAGGGCGCAATGCCCGAGGTCGAGCGCAGGCGGCTGGTGATATACCAGAACATTTTCGCTGTGAAGTGGGTCAGCTCATCCATGGCCACATAGACCAGCTCTGTACCCTGCCATTCCAGAACAGCGGCATCATTCTTTAGGTGACGCATCACAGCGTAAGAGCCTGCGGGGAAGTTCCACCGCAAGGCTGCCAGCTGAGGATCGCCCCCAGCGTAGGGGAACACTGCTAAGCTTGCGTCCCAGAGGCCCCCAGGGTTCTTGATTTGGGGGTAACTCCGGCGAAAATAGGTCGCGTTAAATGCCGGGTTTTTGATGTGGCGCAGCGCTTCAAGTAGGATGGTCCAGCTTTTGCCGCCGCCTGCGCCACCGCCGAAGATGACAATATCGGCAGGCGAGGCCAGAGCCAGAGTTTGCGGGCCAGGTTGGGGGCGTAGCTCGATGGCCTGGGGCATGGCTGAAAGTCTTACTCAGAAAAATATTAACAATTGAGTAAAGCAAGATTCAACCAACTGACACTTCAAAGGCAAGCATCTTAAGCTTCAAAGGCAAGCATCTTAAGCTTCAAAAGATACTCAAAAGGCAAAGATACATGGATTATTACTCCTGAAAATCCTCCTTTTTAGAGGATAGTCTTTCAATTGCCTTATGGATATATTCTTGACTTGATAAGCTTAAAATATAACCACTAAGCTTACCCTCTCTACGAGAAACCTCCTCTAGAACCAACCTTTGTATAGATTTAAGCCATTCCAACTCTTGGATTAGCTTTTCATTGATGCCGCCATGTTTATATCTTTCAGATAACATCCATAACAATTGTCGGGCATCTTCGTTTTTCATAGCCAAGACTTTTTCAACAAAAAGGCTTGGCTCGATGTAATTCAACACTGGCTCTTCATGATATCCTGGGCCATCATCCTGACCAAGAGGACTATCGTAACATATCATTCTGTGAAATTTGGGAATATCGTTACACATAAACTCAAGCAACTCTTGAGCTTTTTGAGGTATCCCTTCAGAATAAACCTCTCTTCTTGCACTTTCGAGATAACTACGAAACTCATTAAATTCTTCAGTTTCCCGTTCCTGAAATGCAAGATTGCGGTAGTATCCAGAAGTACTTCCGATAGATTCATAAAATGGCACGTGTTGAGGCAAAGGCTCCAGTCGACTGGACCTTTTAAGGTCATCCACATAACTTATTGAATCATCAAGAATGTCTTTTTTAGATCTTTTATAAATTCCTGCTTTAGAGAACCTTAAGAACAGACCTACTATATGAGTTATTTCTCCAATATCAGAGAAAATTCTATCTCTATAATCCTGCTCAATTTTCGTGATTAATTCCTCAAAGTCTTCATCGGATAATTCTGAGAAGTGCCAAAGCTTCATCCAGTTCGGTGTACTCTCATCCTGAAAGTATTTGCTACTTGATATAGACAGTTCTAACTCTTCTAAATCTATTGCACCTTGATCAAAAAAACGCTTCCACCAAGTGAGGCTAGGGAAAACACTATACATATCTAGAAAAGGATATGTATCGATGAATTCAAGAAGATGGTCCTCCTCATTTTCATTCTCATTTTTGCGTCGATCATTTCTATCCGAAGGAGAGAAAAGCTTTTTGCTCAAGAAGTTTGCATATTCTGTCGTCAGTTTTTCTATATCTTTAGGAGATATTTTCCCCTGACGAATCTCAATCAAAAATGCTGTCAGCGCTCTTAATAAATCCGTCAGGGCTTCAGAGTGGTTTTGGACTCGTTCTGGAAGTGCCTGAAAAATCCTTGCAAATTCTAAAACGATATGGTTTAGGCTTCTCAGGTTTTTGCAATCGGATTTTTGGTAGAGATCTTTTATGGCATCAAAATTATTGGCCAAGAAATCCTTAGCTTTTTCGACTTCAATTTTACCAATAGAAGATGTCAACACATCATCAAAGCTTGGTGATATACTAAGGGTTTTGCCAATCAACTTTTCCTTAATAGATGAATAAATAGATGAATAGTCTTCATCTTTCAAGAGTTTTTCTTCGTCAGCAATTAAAATGACTTTCATTCCATTGTGCTCTACAAAGAAGTTGATATAGCCTAATAGGCTACTGAGATCTATTTTGCAGCGCTCCAGATCGTCAAATATTAAAAGGCTCAATACGGATTTTGGGGAGCTAGTTCAACAAGGTCTCCAATAGGTTGCCCAGCAGTGCCTTTCCTCGCTTACGGGCATTGTGTACGAACTCAAAGAACCCCAGATAAAGCGGCAGTTTCTCCT
>NZ_JADEXE010000051.1 GCF_015207265.1 Nodosilinea sp. LEGE 07298
GATCTGCCGACCCCAACTCAGGAAAACTACAACTCCCTCAACCCCAAGGCGGTGTTTTCGCGCTTTGTCGTGGGGGCCAACAACCGAATGGCCCACGCGGCGGCGCTAGCGGTAGCCGAAGCTCCGGGGCGCGAGTTTAACCCGCTATTTTTGTGCGGCGGGGTGGGGCTGGGCAAAACTCACCTGATGCAGTCGATTGGTCACTACCGCCAGGAAATCGCCCCCCAGGCGCGGGTGGCCTATGTCTCTACTGAACAGTTCACCAACGACCTGATTACCGCCATTCGCCGAGACAGCATGCAGCACTTTCGATCCCACTATCGGGATGTGGATATTCTGCTAGTGGACGACATTCAGTTTATTGAGGGCAAGGAGTACACCCAGGAGGAGTTCTTCCACACCTTCAATACGCTGCATGAGGCGGGCAAGCAGATTGTGCTGGCCTCAGATCGCCCTCCCAACCAGATTTTGCGCCTGCAAGACCGGTTGATCTCGCGCTTTTCTATGGGGCTGATTGCCGATATTCAGTCCCCCGACTACGAAACCCGGATTGCCATTCTGCAAAAGAAGGCGGAGTACGAGCAGGTGCAGATTCCCCGCGAGGCGATCGAATATATTGCCGCCAGCTACACCTCCAATATTCGCGAGCTGGAGGGGGCGCTAATTCGCGCGATCGCCTACACGTCGATTTCGGGCCTGCCCATGACCGTCGAGCACTTGATGACGGTGCTCAACCCGCCCGTCGATAAGATTGAAGCGTCTCCCGGTGCCGTGGTGGCCGCCGTCGCCGAGCACTTTGGCGTTTCTGTAGACGATCTCAAGGGCGCTTCCCGGCGGCGCGAGATTAGTCAGGCCCGCCAGGTGGGTATGTACCTAATGCGGAGGCACACCGGTCTCAGCCTGCCCAAAATTGGCGATGCCTTTGGTGGCAAAGACCACACCACCGTGCTCTACAGCTACACCAAAATTGAGAAGCTGCTGAAGCGAGATTTAGACCTGGCGCAGACGATTCGGCAATTGGGCGATCGCATCAGCATGGCGGAGCGTGGGGGGCGGTGAGTAGATGAATGGCTGGGCAGGTGAGTGGTTGGGAATAAGCGGGGGCGGCAGCTTTAGAAAACGGTGGCCCTAGAATGTGGCCCTAAAATGTGGCCTTAGAATAGGGAGAATCTGATTGTCCTTTGCTGCTATGGTTGCTGCACTACCCGAAAATTCTGTTCAGGTTGAGAGCCGGTTTGAGTGGCGCAGGTGGTTGGCTGCAAATTACACCCGCACCGAGGGAATCTGGCTGATTACCTACAAAAAATTGCCTGACAAACCCTACGTTGCCTACAACGATGTAGTCGAAGAAGCGCTCTGCTTTGGCTGGATTGACAGCAAGCCCAATAAGCTTGATGACGATCGCACGATGCTGTGGTTTGCTCCCCGCCAGCCGGGCACCGGCTGGTCAGCGCTGAATAAAAAACGCATTGAGGCCATGACGGCGGCGGGGCTGATGATGCCCGCTGGGCTGGCCAAAATTGAGGCGGCAAAGCAGGACAGATCGTGGGAAAAGCTCGATGCGATTGAGCGGCTGGAGATACCGATAGATCTGGCGGCGGCGCTAGCGGACAATGATTTGGCAAAGGCAAATTTTGAAGCGTTTCCACGATCGGCAAAGCGCGGCATTTTGGAGTGGATAGCCAGCGCCAAGCGGGCTGAAACTCGCCAGCGCCGCATCGCCGAAACCGTAGACCTAGCGGCGCAAAACATTCGCGCCGCTAGCTGGTCCAAGCGCAGCTAGTGGCGGTATCACCTAAAGTTTAAATCTTGATTCAATAGCACTCATTTGCAGACCTGAGGTTTACAGTCGATAGCTGGATAAAACCGCTGATTAACGACTGAAACTCCTTTTCTGGCAGTAGTTACAGCCCTTAAGCGTAGCTCGAATGACAGTACCCAGGCCGCACCGCTGCCGATTTCAAAACAGGTGGTTACCCAATGGTTACAAAAACTTTGTTGATAAACCGAAACAGATGACACAAGACAATATCCTGGTTCGTTTTAAACTGTGGCCATCAGCCCGTTTTTTCAGCCTTAGCGCTAGAAAATCTGTTGCCAAATGTAACTTAAGGGAGTCTAGAATCCGTATTAACGCCAATAGCTCTGTTGTACAGCCGTAAGAGGATCGCCCTATGACTTTATTTACTAGCGATAACGTTCTAGTTCCCATTGATTTTTCTGAAGAGGCTAGTCAGGCCCTCAATGAAGCTCTCACATTTTTTGGAGATGCCACTACTGTTCATGTTATTCATGTTCTCTCGCCACTAGAGCCAACTCAACCGGGTATGGTTTGGCAAACTGTAGATGATCAAACTCGCATTGATCATATTAAAGCCCTATTTCATGAAAAATTTGCTGGGGCAGCTTACGAACGGATCAAATTTGTCGTAGAAATTGGCAATCCCAGTTCTGAAATTATTGATTATGCCGAGGGAAATGCGATCGATCTGATCGTCATTTCCTCGCGAGGACGAACGGGCATGGCCAGGTTTTTTCTGGGGTCTGTAGCGGAGCGAGTGGTGCGGTTTGCGCGCTGTCCCGTTTTAGTTTTGCGCAAAGAATAAGGCCTTCGCTTCAACCCATGGCAGCCGTCCTTTTAATTCAGAGATTGCTGCCCCTACAGCCAAGGGGTAAGCGAGAGACGGGGATATCAAGTACGCTAGTTGGCCTGATTGACTGACAAAAGTTTGCCCCGTCGGTTGGTTTGAGGTCACGAAACCCAACCTACGGCGGAATCAAGGTTTCGAGAGTTTTGTCAGTCAATCAGGAAAAGGATAGTTCCATTGACTTAAGTCGATGGAACTATCGTGTTTTTGCATCGTATTTTTGCATAGATGCCATCGAGGGTATCTTTTGTTGTCTACGCTAGGGCACTTTAGGATTGCTACAGACAGCGAAAAATAGCAGCCCTAATACCGGAGGCAAATATGCTTTGGCTTTCTATATGTCATACCTCAGATGCACTAGACCCCGTTGTGGCCAACCGCCAACCCTGGGCTAACGTCAAAAGTTTTTGGCGGTTTTGCAAGCTGTACGGCGACTACCAGGCCACTCCCCCCAGCCTGCGACGGCGATTTATCATAAAAATAGAGCAGGACCGCGCTCAGGCAAAGTCCTGCTCCGTAAGTTCTCAGTGATTCATGTTTTCACTGATTCACTCAGTCTCGATTCATTCAAAAAGCGCACAGAAATAAATCACAGAGAACATTGAGGTACTCAAGGTATTTTAGGCCAATTTTTAGGATCGCTAAGTGTTGTCAGAGGAACCAACCGCCACTGGGCTGTAGGTCTGCATTTCCCCTGAGGTCAGCCGTTGCCAGTAGTCTTTGAGGTCTTTGGCAATCTCGTTGGAGAGAATGTAGCAGCCAATTAGGTTGGGGAAGGCCATGCCCAGCAGCATCAGGTCGCTGAAGTCGATAATCAGCCCCAGGCTAGTGAGAGTACCCAAGAAGGTGCAGAACACGTAGATAAACTTGAAAACAATGGTGGTGCGCTCGCCAAACAAGTAGGCCCAGGCCTGAATGCCGTAGTAGCTCCAGGAAATAATGGTGGAAAAGGCAAACAGACAAACCGCAACGCTAAGCACGATGGGGAACCAGCCGATTACCGATCCAAAAGCGTTGGCGGTCATGGCCACGCCGCTTAGTTCGGCACCCGTATCTTGGTACACGCCGGTCAGCACGATCGCGATCGCGGTCATGTTGCAAATGACGATGGTATCGATGAAGGGCTCTAGCAGGGCGACAATACCCTCGCAAATGTGCTCATCGGTGCGCGCCGCAGAGTGAGCAATGGCCGCAGACCCGACTCCAGCTTCGTTGGAGAAGGAACTACGCCGAATCCCCTGCACCATCACCCCAACAATGCCGCCGACGGCTGCGGTAGGCGCAAAGGCTTCGCTGATGATAGTGCCAACGGCAGCAGGAACCTGGCCAATATTCACCACAATCACAAACAGACAGGCAATGGCGTAGATCGCGGCCATAGCGGGCACCAGTTTCTCGGCCACCGCCCCAATCCGCTGGATGCCGCCAATAATCACAAACCCGGCCAAAGAGGCCAAAATTAGGCCAAACACCCAGGCGGGCAGCCCCGGAATCAGGCTAGAGATAGCCGCATAGGCCTGGTTCGACTGAAACATGTTGGCTCCGCCCAGGCTACCGCCCAGACACAGAATGCAAAATAAAACCGCCAACCCCTGCCCAAGAGGACGCATACCCTTGGGCGCTAGCCCTCGGGTTAGGTAGTACATAGGCCCACCCAGTACGGTGCCGTCGTTTTCGATACGGCGATACTTAACGGCTAGAGAGCACTCGACAAACTTGGTCACCATGCCGCAAAACCCGGCCAGGGTAAGCCACACCATTGCGCCAGGGCCGCCTAGCTGAATGGCGATCGCTACCCCGGCAATATTGCCCAGCCCCACCGTGCCCGAGACAGCGGTAGCCAGCGCCTGGAAGTGCGATACCTCACCCTCGTCGTGGGGGTCGTCGTACTTACCCTGCACCACTTCGATGGCGTGCTTAAACCCGCGCAGGTTAATGAACCCCATGCGAAAGGTAAAAAACAGCGCCGCCACAAACAGCCACAGCACAATAAACGGAAACCCATTCTCGCCGCCAATTTTAAAAAAGAGCAGCAGCGACATCACGTTGACAATAGGCGCAAAAACAACGTCTACCCCAGTAGGAGCAGCCTCTTGGCTCCAGGCAGGCGGTGCAATGTTAAATAGCAGTAGGGCGACTAGCCCCAGCCCAACCCAGGAAAAGTGTCGCTTTAAGGCTCGCCAAACATGGACAGGCCATACTGTTGGAGGCGACTTGATGGGCGACATTTGCTTGGGATGACTCATGAACTTTTTTCGGTAGAGGTCTGGTTTGACGAAAAAGGTGAGATGCTGATGCTGGCGATCGGCGACCAGTGAAGATACTGGAATACGATACGCCACCATGTGTGCGTAAAATTGCTATCTGTCCCAGGTACAGATAACAATTTTTTGGGGTGCTTGCTGTTACTTCAGACACTCTCTGGCATCTATCAGTAGGGTCAACCGAACCTCTCAGTCGAGAAATTGCCGCTTGTGAATTTCGCCATCAGCGTCAAAAATTGCTGATAAGAGAACCATTATCCGAACCACTACCGCACCGCTATGACGACGATTCTGGAACAGGGCAATATCTCGATTCATACCGAGAATATTTTTCCGATCATCAAAAAAGCGCTCTACTCTGAGCACGAGATCTTTCTGCGCGAGC
The DNA here is from genome assembly GCF_015207265.1 of Nodosilinea sp. LEGE 07298. Lineage (GTDB taxonomy): Bacteria > Cyanobacteriota > Cyanobacteriia > Phormidesmidales > Phormidesmidaceae > Nodosilinea. Next base: position 5,298 of record NZ_JADEXE010000051.1, read on the forward strand.
TGGTCTCCAATGCCGTAGACGCGATCAAAAAGCTCTCCATGGTGGCTCGCTCTGGAGAATACTCCGGCGACGTTGGCAGCCCCGAAATTGAAATCAAGATCGACAAAGATAAGAAAACCCTCAGCGTCTCCGACACCGGTATCGGCATGACCGCCGACGAGGTGAAGCAGTACATCAACCAGGTGGCCTTTTCCAGCGCCGAAGAATTTATTACCAAGTACAAAGACAGCGCCGCCGAAGATCCCATCATTGGCCACTTTGGCCTGGGCTTTTACTCCTCATTCATGGTGGCTTCCACCGTTGAAATCGACACCCTCTCCTACAAAGAGGGAGCTGAAGCCGTTCACTGGAGCTGCGACGGCAGCACCCAGTTCGAACTGAGCGCCTCGGAGCGCAGCAGCGTCGGCACCACCATCACCCTGACGCTGATGGAGGGCGAAGAAGAATACCTGGAGCCCGCCCGGATTCGGCAGCTGATCAAAACCTACTGCGACTTCATGCCGGTGCCGATCAAGATCGACGGCGAGGTGGTCAACAAGCACGAAGCCCCCTGGAAGCAGTCGCCCAGCAGCCTCACCGACGACGACTACCTGGAGTTTTACCGCTACCTCTACCCCTTCCAGGAAGACCCGCTGCTGTGGATTCACCTCAATACCGACTACCCCTTTGTGGTCAACGGTATTCTCTACTTCCCCAAGCTCAAGCCCGATATCGACATCACCAAGAGCAGCATTAAGCTCTACTGCAACCAGGTGTTTGTCACCGATAACTGCGAGGAAGTGGTGCCCCGATTCTTGCTGCCCCTGCGCGGCGTGATTGATAGCACTGACATTCCGCTCAACGTGAGCCGAAGCTTCTTGCAGGGCGATCGCACGGTCCGCCGCATTGCCGACTACATCGCCAAAAAAGTGGGCGATAGCCTCAAAGCCCTCTACCGGGATGACCGCCCCAAGTACATCGCCAGCTGGCAAGACCTGGGCAACTTCGTCAAGTTTGGCTCGCTCAACGACGACAAGTTTAAAGAACAAGTCAAAGACATCCTGATCTTCCGCACTACCGCCCAGCTAGGCAACGCTGAAGAGGCCCCCAAAGTTGAAGTGCAAACCGACGAGGGCGACGCCTGGTCAGATGTCTCTGAGTCCGCTAAGCCCGCCACCGACGCCAAGGGCAACTTCTACACCACCCTGCAAGAGTACCTGGAGCGCAATAAGGAAAAGCACGAAAATCGGGTTTTCTACGCCACCGACGAAGTCTCCCAGGCCACCTACATTCAGCTGTTCAAGAGCCAGGGCCTGGAGCTGCTGTTCATGGATTCGTTCATCGACACTCACTTCATCCCCACCCTGGAGCGGGAATATTCAGAGGTTAAATTTACCCGCGTGGATGCGGATCTCGATGACACCCTGCTCGACAAAGAAAAGCAGAGCGAAATCGTTGACCCCGCCACCAACAAAACCCGCGATGACGAAGTTAAGGAGATGTTCGAAAAGGCGATCGGCAAGCCTCGCGTCAACGTCAAACCCCAGGCGCTCAAAGGCGAAGGCGCGCCCCCGGCGATGGTGCTAGTGCCCGAAGAAGCCCGCCGCATGCAGGAAACCATGGCGATGATTCAGCAGCAGGAGATGCAGTTCCCCGACGACCACGTGCTGATGGTGAACACGGCCCACCCGCTGATTCAAAACCTGCTGGGCCTGAGCCAGAGCACGATTATCGGGGCCGACGGCGGCAGCTCTCCGGCGGGCGATATGGCGACGATGATCTGCAACCAGGTCTACGACACGGCGCTGATGGCCCAAAAGGGGTTTGATGCCGACGGCATGAAGGCCTATGTGGAGCGATCGAACACGCTGTTGACCAAGCTCACCGAGCGCTAGACAGTGACTCTATAGAGTAAGATCCCTGGGTTCTTGAAGAACCCAGGGATCTTCTGGTTTTTACAGGCTATACCTCAACTAAATTCGCTCTTGCTCTAACAGGGTCATGCGTTTGGTTAGTATTCGCATGACTTCGTTGGGGTTTACGGTGGGCAACGGTCTTGACTACTAAGGTTTAGCAGGCAGGCGAGTTGTGCTGTTGCTGGTCGGCGGCGATAAGAAAGGTCAGAATAAAGACATTCAGACAGCGCAACGGCTCTGGGCAACGTATCAGGATGAACAGAAGGAGGGTTGAACAATGCCAGTGAAAGACTATCGAGCTGACTTGCTGGTGAGGTTAGCTAACCCAGACTATGCAGCCCTTTACCTAAAGACAGCTTTAGACGAGGCGCTGAAAGACGGAGACAGAGAAGCTTTTGTGCTGGCACTGAGAAATGTTGTTGAAGCTAATCAGGTCACGCAAGAGATCAGCGTTGATGCCCCTAGTAAACCTTTGCAACGAGTATTGGCGGAGGGAGAAAACCCCACCCTTGAAACCTTTATGACTGTACTCAGCGCTGTGGGGCTAACTATCGACTTTAAGCCCGCTTGAGCAGGTTTTGAAGGAATAGATCCCCGGTTTCTTAAAGAAACCGGGGATCTTCTGGCTATTACAGGCTATACCTCGACTATTCTCGCTCGTGCTCAGATAGGGCCATGCGTTTGGTTAGTATGCGCATGACTTCGTTGGGGTTTACGGTAGGCAACGGCCTTGACCATTCTTCGGGGCGGGCATAGCCGAGGCGATAGAGGGTGATTACACAGCCGTTGACGACTGGGGGAGAACCGATCGCCAGCAGCCGCAGTATGTCGGGAGAGGGGCGATCGCTCAAGTCGATCAAGGGTTGCTGCGGCTCAGGGTCGGGCAGAGATCCAGAGATCAGCCTCCAATTCCACCAGATCCAACAGTGCTTCGTAAATAGTGGCGGCGCGTCCCTCGATCGCCAGATCAAACCAGCCATCTTCCTGGCCGTTGGCCCCCAGCAGAGCACCAAGGATGTTCACCTTGAGGCCATAGCGGTTGATCAGGTTAGAAATCACTGGGTCAGGGTGTCGCGCCTTGGGAATGCGGATTTTGACCTGGGTTTGCACCAGGCTTTCGGGGTCTTTGAGGTGCAGCGCCTCAAGGCCATAGTCGGGAGAGATAGACGCCATAACAAACCTCCTTAATGCTTAATGCTTAATGACCTCTGTGCTGAATGCCAGCCCTGCGCTCTAGCAGATACTTAACCACCAGGGTAACCACCGCCAAACCGGCGAGCAGCAGGGCGGCGGTGTAGGCCGCCTGGGTGTTGTATTGAATGTGGGCTTCTTCAATAAACAGGGGCAGGGTTTGGGTTTTACCCACAATGTTGCCCGACACCACAGCCACCGCCCCAAACTCCCCCATGGCCCGCGCATTACACAAAATTAGGCCGTAGAGCAAACTCCACTTAATCGATGGCAGCGTCACGCGCCAAAAGGTTTGCCAGGGGGTTGCCCCTAAGGTAGCGGCGGCCTCTTCTTGCTGGGTGCCAGCTTCTTCGAGAGCGGGCAGCACCTCGCGGGCGATAAAGGGCATGGTGACAAAAATAGTGGCCATGACAATGCCCGGCAGCGCAAAGATGATCTTGATGCCGTTAGCGTCGAGCAATGGCCCAAACCAGCCCCGGTTGCCAAACAGCAGCACCAGCATCAAACCTGCAACAACGGGCGAGATCGAGAAAGGCAGGTCGATAATGCTGATCAGCAGAGAACGGCCCGGAAAATTTTTGTTGGCCAGAGCGATCGCCGCACACAGCCCAAACACCGTATTCAGAGGTACTGTAATTGCCGTGACAATCACCGTCAGCTTGACCGCATTTAAAAAGAACTTGCTGGTAAACGTATCGACTAGCCCAGGCAGACCCGCCTTGAAGGCTTGAATAAACACGTTGAGGGCTGGCACCAGCAAAATTAGCGCCAGGTAGCCAAAGACAAAGGCCACCAGCAGCCACTTACCCCACTGAAACTCTGATGTTGCCCCCCGAAGCTTGGGTGCAGCGGCAACCGGCTGCTTTAAAGACGAATCAGCCATAAAAGCGCCTCCCACGAGCTTGAATCAGGTTAATCACCAGCAACACCGCCAGAGAAATCAGCAGCAGCACCGAGCCAATTACCGTCGCTCCAGCGTAGTCAAACTGCTCCAAACGCTGAATAATCAGCACTGGCGCAATTAAATCTTGAAAGGGAATATTGCCCGCGATAATCACCACCGAGCCGTATTCGCCCACCGCCCGCGAAAAGCCCATCGCCACCCCGGTGAGAATGGCGGGCATTAGCGGCGGCAAAATCACCCGCCAAAAGGTTTGCCACGGAGACGCCCCCATCGACCAAGCGGCCTCTTCCGCTTCCGCTTCCAAGGCTTGCAGCACCGGCTGTACCGTACGCACCACAAAGGGCAGAGAGATAAAGATCATGGCCACCAGCACCCCCAAACGGGTAAACGAGACCTTGATGCCAAAGGGCTCCAGAAACCCGCCAATCCAGCCGTTGGTGCTGTAGATGGTGGATAGGGTTAAACCGGCCACCGCCGTCGGCAGCGCAAAGGGTAGGTCGATGATGGCATCGAGAAATCGCTTACCCGGAAACTCGTAGCGCACCAGCACCCAGGCGATAACCAGCCCGGCAAAACCGTTGATAATGCCCGCTATTAGTGCCGTAAAAAAAGTGACGTTGTAGGTTGCGATCGCCACTGGGTCAGTGGCAATGCGCCAGATTTCCGCTGGGTTAAGGGTAACGGCCTTGAGAATCAGCGCCGCAATCGGCAAAAACAAAAACAGGGTGAGATAGAGCCAGGTCACTCGCCAGGGCCAGGAGGCATGGAGAATTGACTGCCAAACTCCTGGGGATGAAGACGGTTGGGACGAAGTCATGGGTTATAGAAAAAAGGGAGAGGTGAAAACGTTCGAGAGTTAGAACGTTCCAACGTTAGAACGTTCCAACGCTTAAGCCTGCTGCATTGACCTATTTGCCGGTCTTGGCCTGAATTTGGTCAAAAATTGCCCCATCCGCGAAAAATTTATCCTGCACCGCATCCCAGCCGTCTAGGTCAGCCACGGTAAAGAGGGTGTCAACCTTGGGATATTGATCGGCAAATTCTTCAGCCACGCTGGGGTCTACCGGACGAAAGCCTACCTTGGCAAACTCTCGCTGGGCCTCGGGGGTAAACAGAAACGCCACAAAAGCCTCGGCCACCTCGCGGGTGCCGCGCTTATCCACGTTGGCATCGACCACCGCGATCGGGTTGTCGATAGAAATATTCACATCGGGGATGATGAAGGGCTGCTCTTCGCCGTTTTGGGCCGCCAGCAGCACCTCATTTTCATAGTTAATCAGCACATCGCCCTGGCCACGGGTGTAGAACACATCGGTGGCTTCGCGGGCATCTTTAGGCAATACGGGCACGTTGCTAAACACTTTGGTGACAAAGTCTAGGGCTGTGACGTCAGCTTGACCGGTTTGGGTCTTTAGACCCCACAGAGCCAAAAAGTTCCAGCGAGCACCACCGGAAGTCTTGGGGTTAGCGGTGACTACAGATACGTCGTCGCGGGCCAGATCTTCCCAACCCTGAACGTTTTTGGGGTTGCCGTCGCGCAGAATGAGTGCCGCCACAGACTTATGTATGATCGCGCCGTTGGGAGCCTCTTGCTCCCATCCCGGCTCAATCAGTCCGCCTTCCTCAAGCTTTTGCGTATCTAGCGCCAAGGCTAGGGCAACCACATCGGCCTCCAGACCATCGAGGACGGCCCGAGTTTGGGAGCCAGAGCCGCCGTAGCTCTGGTTAAAGGTAACCTCCTGGCCAGTTTCGGCCTGCCACTGCTCAGCAAACTGCGGAATGATCTGCTCGTAGGCCGCCTGGGTAACCGCGTAGGAGACCAGGGTGAGCTCTACGGGGCCAGCGGCGGCGGTAGTCGAGTCGCCCGTGCCGACCTCTGGGGTTGAGGTGGTGCTACCGCAGGCGGCTAGGGTGCCTGCCAGTCCGAGCCCAGCCACAAATAAACCTGCCGATCGCCGCGAAACATAGCGTTGAGGTGATGTCATGGGTAGCTCTCCAAAGAATCTCCGGTATCTCGATGGGGTTATCGAGGATTACGTTTATGGACTGTATCACAGAATTTTCAAACTGAATTTGAATTCATTTGAAATCAATATCAACTTTTTTTGAATCTCATTCATGGTTTAATTTCGAGTGTCTTGCAATTGAGGCGTGGGTAAGGTAGGTTTGTTCCACATCGCTGTGGCTCCCTTGTATGCGGCAGCCGCACAGCGCATTGGCTGACGCGTATGTCTGGCTGAATTGAATGAGCACCCCCTGGGGCGCACCGTAGAGTTTTGGAGATTACCTGTGGGAATTAGAGTCGAAAACGTATCTAAGCGGTTTGGAGAGTTTCAGGCTCTAGAGCCAATTAACCTCGACATCAAGAGCGGTTCGCTGGTGGCGCTGCTGGGGCCATCGGGGTCGGGCAAGTCTACTCTGCTGCGGGTAATTGCCGGTTTGGAGCAGCCCGACACGGGCAGAATCTATATTTCGGCCCAAGATGCCACCACCAAAGCTGTGCAAGATCGCAATGTGGGCTTTGTGTTTCAGCACTATGCGTTGTTTAAGCACCTGACGGTGCGGCGCAATATTGCCTTTGCCCTGGAGCTGCAAAAGTGGCCAAAAGACCGCATCAGGCACCGGGTCGATACCCTGCTGGATTTGGTGCAGCTAAATGGGTTGGGCGATCGCTACCCTGCTCAACTATCTGGCGGGCAGCGCCAGCGGGTGGCCCTGGCTCGGGCGCTGGCGATCGAGCCCCAGGTTTTGCTGCTCGATGAACCTTTTGGTGCCCTCGATGCCAAGGTGCGCAAAGACCTGCGCGACTGGTTGCGTCGCCTCCACGACGAGGTGCATGTCACCACGGTCTTTGTCACCCACGACCAGGAAGAGGCGATGGAACTCTCCGATGAGATTGTGGTGATGAGCCATGGCCGGGTTGAGCAGGTCGGTTCTTCGGCTGAAATCTACGAAAACCCCGCTACTCCCTTTGTGATGAGTTTTATTGGTGCGGTTAACGTGCTGTCGCCTGACAACACCTGGAAGTCGCTCCACCGCGATGCCCCGGCCCATGGTGAGGTGTTTTTGCGACCCCACGATATTGAAATTTTCACCACTCATGACAATGGCAGCGTGGCGGCAACGGTGAACCACATCATTCACCTGGGCTGGACCATTCGCGTTGAGCTGACTCTCGACGATGGCCATGCCATTACCGCCCACATTAACCGAGAGCAGTATCGCGATCTGGGCATTCAGCCGGGGCAGGCCGTGTATCTGCGGGCCAAGCTGATCCATAGCTTTGGGGGGGCTCCCAGTTACTCGCGATCAGTTGCCTGAGAAGAGAGAATTTCTAAGGCACGTCATACACGGATTCAAAATATTTGGAGTTTAAATAGAAACGTGACATAATTTTCACGAAAATACACCGATAAATCGGCAGAGTTTTAGGTGTATGGCTTAATAACGTAGAAAAGTTCTGAAAGGATTGCTGAGTAAGGACTCTCAAATGAGCTAGGTTGGGTTGAGCGGGGCGTTTCTTGAGAGGCTTGAATTTCCCAACTCAAAGCTAGCATCATGGAAACACCCCGCCTGTATCGTCAACTGCAAGACTAATTGAGTCAATGGGGGCAACTCAAAGACCAACGGCATGTGCAAGGTTTTGCTGTCGACAAACCACTAGTTCTGTTGATATCCCCAGCCCTGGGGTTCCTCAATCGGGGTTGAGTCAGAACGATCTTCGGGTGGGCGAATGCCGGGCTTATCAACCAGTCTTACTGTACTGGCCTGAGGCCCGTCTATGCCCTCTGAAAGGAAGTACTGAACGCCAGTACCCACGGTTAAACGGCTGAAGTCGTCATGCAAAACGCTGTTGCTGTGAAAATAGACTTCTTGACCGTCTAGGGTTTTCAAAAAGCCGTAGCCCTGGGAGGGAAACAACTTGCTAACAATACCACCGACAGCCTGTTCGGGGTGGCTCTTGGTGTGATTTTGCTGCTTTTCGGTCAGCTCTTTGAGCTGACGACGGGCCGCGTCAAAAACATCCCGAATAACGGTTTCTAGAGGGTCGTACTGCACCCCCTCACCTGGATTTTTGGCCACCGCAATTTCGTGGCCTGGGGGTACAGTCAAATCGAGCCGCACCCGATAGGGTGACCCGTGACTGGGGTGAGTATGGGCGCGTTCAACCGCAATGTGGCACCCCATGATGTGGTCACACACATCTTCGAGTTTGGCCGCTTTAGAGCGAATCAGCTCCTCTAGAGCAGGGGTTTTCTCGATATCGCGGTACGTAATATCTAATGGAATTTGCATGACAAAGTGGTTGATAGCTGAACGTTGAAAGTAACCCTAAAACCGATGAAAACAGAGGCAAAGCTGGGCTCAAACATTTAATGGAAGTTATAGGAGCAAGCGTCCCTATAACTATGCTATTTGAGCAAAATCGTAAGCCTTTTTGCAGGCTTCGCCAACGTGGAATATCTGCAAAAACGTGCCCGATACGCCCCCTGAACGAACTCGAAGGGAACGATTACCAATAGGGATTGTTACAGAGTTTGCAAACCGAGCTGTGCAGCGAAATGACTACCACAAAAAAGAAATTGGAAAGCCAGATCGACTTTCGCAGCGATCGCCTAACGTTTGGTAGTTGTTAGAGTCAGTTCAGCGTAGCTATTTTTAAGCGGTTATAGCCTCGTCCAGTGGGTGGATATAGCCTGCCAACGTGATATAAAGCCTCTGGCCTGACGACACCCATGCTCTTATATACTCTTATATAAACGATCTATCCTCGCCATGTTGATAAGGGGCGCTACCACGGCTTGAGTAACTTCCACCCAGGGCTAGACGTTGCCCTCAGCTTGGTTGCCTAAACTAAAAAGTAGCTCTCAGCCTTAAAGCTTTAGCCTGGGGCCTCAAGGTGGACGTATGGCTGCGCCTGATTTGCCCGATGGCTAACCCGATAGCGGCCCGCTTGAGTGCCCCCATAACGGCTTAAGACCCTGGTTTCAAAGCCACGATGAAAGGCAAGCTTTGGCTACGAGCAACGAACATCTAAAACCGATATTCAAGGAGAATTAGCATGGTTCAAGACCTTAAAAACCGCAAGGTGGCGATCTTAGCCACCGATGGATTTGAGCAAGTTGAATTAACCGAGCCTAAGCAGGCACTAGAGCAAGCCGGTGCCCAGGTGCATGTTGTCGCCCCCCACGGAGACTCGATTCAAGGCTGGAATCACTACGATAAAGGCGACAAAGTATCGGTTGATCGTACCCTTGACCAGGCCAACGCCAGCGATTATGACGCTCTAGTATTGCCGGGTGGGGCATTAAATCCTGACCAGCTGAGAACTAACCATCAAGCCGTTCAGTTTGTGAAGGCGTTCTTTGCCGCCAGCAAACCTGTTGCCTCCATTTGCCACGGCCCCTGGACCCTGATTGAAGCTGATGTTGTTAAGGGGCGCACGGTAACGTCCTGGCCTTCTTTGAAGACCGACCTGAGCAATGCTGGTGCCACCTGGGTTGATCAAGCGGTGGTCGTCGATCAAGGCTTAGTAACCAGCCGTAACCCTGGCGATCTGCCTGCTTTCAACAGCAAAATGGTGGAGGAGTTTTGTGAGGGCAAGCACCCGGCCCAGGCGCAGGCCGTTTAGGTGAACGCTGACCGTCAAAACGTTGCCCGAGGGCAATACCGACTCCTGATTGGCTTATCAGTTTCTACGCGCTCTGGGCTTTGTTGACCTCTAGAGACTGACTGCTGGAGCTAGCATGAACGTCAGGGCTATTATCTATATAGATGCTGGGTTGAGTTTGTCGCTGATGGTCAATGATGGTGCCGCGATCGCAGTCGGTTTTTCGTTCATCATGCTGGCGGTGGCAGGGCCAGCCCAGGCGGCTAGCCCTGCCGCCGTTGTGGTTCCTGCCGAGGTAGCGCCTGTGCAGCTGGCCCAAAACCCTCTTCAGCAGGCAGAATTGCAGCGTCAAACAGCTGCCCTACGCTATAACCAGGGGAATTTAGTCGCTGCCGCTGCCCTGCTTGAACCGGCGCTGGCGGCTTACTTAGAAAGCAACGAACCTAATCAAATTCAGCAAACCGCCGCCTTTTTGGGCCTAATCTACGCAGAACTCGGCGCGGCTGCGGTAGACGACAACAATTCGGCTGTTGCCCTTGAGTACTACCAGCAGCAGATCGATACCCTGGCCGTCGGGTTCAATCGGGCCGCTGAAGTCGCGGCCCTGGTCAACGCAGGTCGAGTAGCACTTGAGCTTGGGCAGACGGCCCTGGCCCAGGACTATCTCGAAACCGGGCTTAGCATTGCCCAGGAGGTGGGTAATCCAACCTTAATTCAACAGGTTCAAGCCTTGCTCGGTAGCTAAATCGTGAAAAACTGCGGCGGGCTATTTGCCCACCTCAAGATTCGCTATAGTGAGTTTTCGAGTTAACCACGGCACACCATGCTAGACACTACCGACCTCAAGCGCGAGCTTGAAACGCTCACCGATCGCCTGGGTAAAACCCAGGACTATCTTTGACATTCCTGCCCTTGAAGCGAAAATTCAAGACTTAGAGCAAGTCGCTGCCCAGCCCGACTTTTGGGATGACCAGAGCAAAGCCCAAGACGCCCTCCAAGAGCTGAGCGACTATAAGGCTAACCTCGCCCAGCTAACCGCCTGGCAGGCTAACCTTGATGACACCGCCGCTATCTTCGAACTGCTACAGGAGGATAATGACGAATCCCTCTTTCAGGAGGCTCAGGGCACCGTTACCCGCCTGACGCAAGAACTCGACCAGTGGGAGCTGCAGCAGCTACTGGCTGGCCCCTACGACAAAAAAGGCGCGGTGCTCACCATCAACGCGGGCGCAGGCGGCACCGATGCCCAAGACTGGGGCGAGATGCTGCTGCGCATGTATACCCGCTGGGCCGAGCGCCAGGGCTATCAGGTGCACCTGGTGGAACTGTCAGAGGGAGAGGAGGCCGGGCTAAAGTCGGCCACGCTAGAGATTACTGGCCGCTACGCCTACGGCTACCTGAAGTCAGAAAAGGGCACCCACCGCCTGGTGCGGATTTCGCCCTTTAACGCCAACGGCAAGCGCCAGACCAGCTTTGCCGGAGTAGAGATCATGCCGATTCTCGATCAGAATATTGAGCTGGATATTCCTGAGAAAGACCTGGAGATTAAAACCTCGCGATCGGGCGGGGCGGGCGGCCAGAACGTCAACAAGGTGGAGACGGCGGTGCGCATTACCCACTTACCGACCGGGATTTCGGTCCGCTGCACCCAGGAGCGATCGCAGCTGCAAAACCGCGAAAAGGCGATGATCATCCTCAAGGCCAAGCTGCTGATTATTGCCCAAGAACAGCAGGCCCAGGCGATCGCCGAAATTCGCGGCGATATGGTGGAAGCCAGCTGGGGTGCCCAGATTCGCAACTATGTATTTCACCCCTACCAGCTGGTCAAAGACCTGCGCACCGGAGTTGAAACCACCGCGATTGACGACGTTATGTCCGGGGATCTAGAAGCTTTTATTCAGGCCTATCTACGTCAAGAAAATCAGGTTCTCCAGGAGCAGACTGTGTAGGAAACAACGGCTTTTATAGGGGGCGTAGGGTGGGCCGTGCCCGCCACCGAGGACAGCTCTACTGCAATCAGGTTTGCCCATGGCGATCGCTCCCAAGATTGAGATCCCGCTGATCGATTTTTCTCCATTCCTCATCAATGATCCGGTCGGCAAGATTCAGGTGGCGGCTGACATCTATCACGCCTGTCGCGACGTGGGATTTCTCTATCTCGTTCACCACGGTATTCCCGAGGGGGCGATCGCGGCTGCCTTTGCTCAGTCCCAGCAGTTTTTTGCCCTGCCTCTGGCTGAGAAGCAGGCGATCGCCTGGTCGAGCGAAGTCAGCAACCGGGGCTACATCGGTCTGGAGCGCGAGCGGCTCGACGAAACCCAGCCCGGCGATCTCAAAGAAGCCTTTAACCTGGGCCGAGAGATTGACTCCGCAGAAACCGCGACTCGCGCAGGGTTCGGGAACCAACTCGGAACGAGCATCCGTCCCGGAATTGGAGAAGCTGCCCTGGTGCAGAACCGCTGGCCCGCCCAGCCAGCCCATTTTCGCGCCACTCTAATCGACTTCTTTGACACCTGTGCTACGGCGGTGGCCAGTATTTTTCGCGCCTTTGCCCTGGCGCTAGACATGCCAGAAGAGTTTATCGTGGCCCACCACACGGCTCAAAACTATACCCTGCGGCTGTTGCACTACCCCCCTTTGACTATCTCCCCCAAACCAGGCCAAACTCGGGCCGGGGCGCATTCCGACTACGGCACCCTGACCCTGCTATTTCAGGACGATGTCGGCGGTCTGGAAGTGCTCAGCGCTCAGGGAGACTGGATCGCCGCCCCAGCTATTCCCGATGCTGTGCTGATCAATACCGGCGACCTGACCGAGCGGTGGAGCAACGGCGTGTTTCGCTCGACCAAGCATCGGGTGAGCCTGCCCCAGGGCGAAAAGGCCCAGCGAGATCGCTATTCCATCGCCTTTTTCTGTGAACCCAATGCCGACGCCTTGATTGGCTGCCTGCCCACATGCCAGGGGCCAGGCCATCCGCCCCAGTACCCGCCAATTACCGCCGGAGACTACTTGCTGAGTCGATTGCAGGCCACCTACTGATGCTTGAGTTAGCAGCGAGCGATCGCCGCCAGTTTGACCGTCTGCTAATGGCCCAAAAAACCCGGTACATTAAAGCTATCTAGCATTGGAGCGTTCCCCATGAGTCAGGACCAATCAACTCTAGACACCGCCACGACCGATCAACTGTCTCCTGAACCCGCCGAAGCGCCCCCCAGCTTTGTCAAACTTGCCATGCGCAACATGGTCAAGAAGGGCGGCAAATCGCTGTTCCACTTCTCCCTGACCGTGACCGCGCTGCTGAGTCTGCTGGTCGGTCTGGCTTACCTAACCCGTTAACCCCATGGCCACCACGATATCCTCGCTGCCTACCCTTGAGGTGGTGCTAGAAACCGACCATCCAGACGCTGGGCTGGTTACTAATGATGAATGGGAGCGCTGGTTTGCCCAGTGGGGCCAGCAGATGGCGCTGACCGGGTCGCCCATTGGGGCCTACGAACTGGCGCTCAAGCTGACCACCGATGATGCGATCGCAGCCCTCAATCAGCAGTTCCGCCAGCTCGATCGGCCCACCGACGTGCTCTCCTTTGCCGCGCTGGAAACCGACTTTCCCCTGGCCGATGAGCTGTTAAATAGTGAACCCCTTTACCTCGGCGACATTATTATTTCGCTCGATACCGCCACCCGTCAGGCGACAGAAGCGGGCCACTCGCTGCGGTGGGAAACCGCCTGGCTAGCCGCCCACGGGTTTTTGCACCTGCTGGGCTGGGATCATCCCGACGAGCCCAGCCTGGTCGCTATGCTAGATAAACAGAGCGAATTGCTCGCTGCCGCTGGGTTAAAGTCTGAAAAAGTAGGCTAAATTGGCCCTGATTCGTTCTCCACGGTACGGTATAGGGGCATATTGCCCGATCGCCTCTATCTATATTTATCTATGACCCTGTACAGCGAAAACTCTGAGTCGGTGGTGCCAGTGCCCGAGGGCAATCTCGATGCGGTCAGCCGATCGCTCTCCTGGCGCGTAGCTACCAATCTGCTGGTGAGCTTTACATATGCCTGGCAGGGGGTAGCCTACGCCTTTCGCACTCAGCGCAATTTTCGCATTCACGTCGTGGTGGGTAGTCTGGCGGTGGGACTGGCGATCGCTCTTCACCTGGCCCGGGTAGAGCTAGCGGTGATCATCCTCACCTGCGGGGTCGTACTCACTCTGGAGCTGATCAATACGGCCCTTGAATCGGTGGTAGACCTTACCGTGCAGCAGACGTACCACGAACTCGCCAAGATTGCCAAAGATTGCGCCGCCGCCGCCGTGCTAATTTCAGCGCTGATTTCAGTATCGGTCGCCGCCTGCCTGCTGCTGCCGCCCCTGTGGCAGCAGATCCAGCTACAGATTCTTTAGCCCTCATTTGGCCTGCGCCCATGATCTTAATCATTGACAACTACGACAGCTTCACCTACAACCTGGTGCAGTACCTGGGCGAACTGGGAGCCGAACTGCCAGTAGCGGCCGATCTGCGCGTCTTTCGCAACGACGATATTACCGTTGAGCAGATTGCCGCACTCAACCCCGACGGCATTGTTATTTCCCCTGGCCCCGGCACTCCCGATGACTCCGGCGTTTCTTTAGAAATTATCGAGAAACTTGGCCCCACGGTGCCTGTCTTGGGCGTGTGCCTAGGCCACCAGAGCATGGGTCAGGTATTTGGCGGCAACGTGGTGCGCGCCACCGAACTCATGCACGGCAAAACCTCTCCCGTCTTCCACACCGGCCAGGGCGTGTTTGCGGGCCTAGAAAATCCCTTTTTGGCCACCCGCTACCACAGTTTGGTAATCGATCGCGCCACCTGCCCCGAGGTACTCGACATCACCGCCTGGGTCGAAGACGGCACCATCATGGGCGTACAGCACCGCGACTACCCTCACCTTCAGGGGGTGCAGTTTCACCCCGAAAGCATTCTGACCGAGTCGGGCCTGCAAATTTTGCGGAATTTTTTGGTGTCGCTGCCGGTGCCTGCGATGGCTTAGGGTAGCCAGCTTATGATCGGTATGTTTCATCTTAGGGGTTAAGCTATGGCGCAATCACCTATTACGACCAGTCCCCTAGCGGCATTCCTAAACCAGGACGATATCGACGGTTCACCGGCCTGGGAATTTATCCATGGGCAGGCCCAGCAAAAACCCATGCCCACCCTGTTTCACTCGCGTTTACAGCGCAACCTAGTTAACGCAATTAACGCCCAAACAACAGCCTACGAAGCGATTCAAGAACTGCGCTGCATTGTGCCGCCGCTATCGCCTGTACCCGACATTGTGGTTGTGCTTAGCGATCGTCTGCCTGAAACAGACGGGCCATTGCAGGGGGCACCAGACTGGTTAATTGAAATCCGCTCCTCAAATCAGAGCACGCTAGAGTTACAGGCCAAAATTCTGCACTGTTTGGCTAATGGCACTCAGCTAGCCTGGTTAATTGATATTCAGCGGCAGCAAATTTGGGTGTGGCAAGGGGCAGAGCTGCCCATTATTTGTGCTGGCATCGACCCACTGCCAACGCTGGGACCGCTGGATGGGTTTGCGGTAGACGCTGTTATAGCGCTGGCACAGCAGCGTTAGGAGAGCTGAATGTTCCCTCATGCCACGGCTTGAGGCCGTGCGCCAGGAGCTAAGAGTAGTAGAATACGGATAACTTATTAACGTTTGTAACAGTTCTCTCAGGAGTCAAGCATGGGCCGGAAGCAGGCGATCGTGATTGGGGCTGGGGTAGGCGGGTTGTCTATGGGCATTCGCCTGCAAAGCCTAGGGTTTGACACCACTATTGTTGAAGCGCTAGATGCTCCCGGCGGGCGGGCCTACGTGCGCCGGGAGCAGGGCTTTACCTTCGACATGGGGCCAACGGTGATTACGGTACCCCACTTTATTGAGGAGCTGTTTTCGCTGGAGCGCGATCGCGCCAACCTGACTGCCGAAGACTTCCCCTCCACCATCGTCGATGAGAATAAGCGGATTAAAGAAGGCGTTTCGGGCGGCCCCAACACCAGCCGCTACGTGCAGATCGTCCCGATTCTGCCCTTCTACCGCATCTACTTCGACGACGGCACCTTCTTTGACTACGACGGCGACGAAACCCACACCCGCGAGCAGATTTTGGCCCTGGGCGAACCGGGCGACCTAGAGGGCTACGAACGCTTCCACGAGCAGTCTCGCGCCATCTTTGCGCGGGGCTTTTTAGAGCTGGGCTACACCCACTTTGGCGACGTCGGCACCATGCTCAAGGTCGCCCCCGACCTGCTCAAGCTCGACGCCGTGCGCAACCTGTTCCGCTTTAGCAGCCGCTACTTCAAGAGCGACAAGCTGCGCCAGGTGTTCACCTTCGAGCCGCTGCTGGTGGGCGGCAACCCTCTGTCGGTGCCCGCCATCTACGCCATGATTCACTTCGTCGAAAAGACCTGGGGCATTCACTTTGCCATGGGCGGCACTGGGGCGCTGGTGCAGGGCTTTGTGAAAAAGTTTGAAGATCTGGGCGGCACCATCAAATACAACGCCCCGGTCAGCAAAATCAACGTTACTCGCCAAGACGGCAAAAAAGTGGTGACCGGTGTCACCCTGGGCGACGACTTTACGATGGAGGCCGATGTCGTCGTCTCCAATGCCGACTGGGCTACTACCTACGGCAAACTAATCGAGCCCCAGTACCGCTTCTGGAACAGCGACCTGCGGGTGAAGCTATCTCAGCAGTCAATGTCGGTGTTTGTGATCTACTTCGGCTTTAAGGCCGACGGCAACGAAACCGAAAAGCTGCGCCACCACACCATTATCCTCGGCCCCCGCTACGAAGAGCTGCTCAAAGACATCTTTGGCCGCAAGATCTTGCCCAAAGATTTCTCCCAGTACCTGCACCTGCCGACGCTCACCGACCCGTCCCTGGCACCTCCTGGCCACCACGCCGCCTACACCCTGGTGCCCATGCCCAATAACAAATCAGGCATAGACTGGAACGAAATGGGCGATCGCCTACGCGATATCGTCTTCGATTTTCTCGACGAGCGGGGCTACCTACCCAACCTGAGAGAGCGGCTGGTGTGCCACAGCTACATCACCCCCGACTACTTCGAGGGCACCCTCGATGCCTACGCAGGCAATGCCTTTGGCCTCGAACCTTTGCTGGTGCAGTCGGCCTTTTTCCGGCCTCATAACCGCAGTGAAGATATCAACGGTCTGTACCTGGTGGGCGCTGGTACCCAGCCCGGTGCTGGCACCCCGAGCGTGATGATGTCCGCCAAAATGACCGCCCGTCTGGTCGCCGAAGATTATGGGGTAGAGGATGCGATCGTCAGCGGTAAAGCCAGTCCTGAGCTCAGCCCCCAACCCGCGTAGCTAATGTAGGGTGGGCACTGCCCACCAGCCACTACTGCGGGTTTGATCGAGCTACTCACGATGGTAAGCGGTGCATTGCGGCTCAGGGCTAGCCTGGGAAATGCGCAGGGTTAAGGGCCGCTAATGCACCCTACAGACCCCTGGGTGTCGGCAAACCTAAATCTGCCAAATTTAAAATCCAAACTTGGTCTGTCCAGTTCCATCGCTGGCTTACATTGAGGCGATAAACCAGCGTTTCACGGTCTACACTAGGCTAGCCACGACTATACGTACTGTGTGGGAGTAAAAGAGCAATGAAACGGCGAAAACTACTGGGTTATGCAGGGGCAGGAGTAGGCGTCACCTTGGGGATGGGTGTACTTAACCAAGCCCAGGCCCAGAGTGCAGGGGTTACCATCCGCAGCCTGGGTCACACGGCTTTTCTCTTTACTGGCGGCGGGCGACGTATCTTGGTCAATCCCTTCCGCAGCATTGGCTGTACTGAGGGGCTTCCGTCTCCGGCGCTGCCTGCCGACATTGTCATGATCAGCAGTCGCCTGTTTGACGAGGGCTACCTCAACGACTTGCCCGGCGAGCCTCGGGTGCTGACCGACCCCGGCGTTTACGACTTTGAGAATCTGCGCGTTCAGGGCATTCTCACCGCCCACGATCGCCAGGGTGGTCGCCGCTTTGGCAACAACACCGTGTGGAAGTGGACCCAGGGCGGCGTCACTATCGTTCACATGGGCGGTATCGCAGCACCTTTGGGGGTAGAAGAACAGATTTTGCTGGGTCGCCCAGACGTCATGCTGGTGCCCGTGGGTGGCGGTCCGAAAGCGTATACTGCTACTGAGGCGGTGCAGGCGGTGCAGGTGCTGAAGCCCAAAATTGTCATTCCGACGCACTATGAAACTACTGCTGCTGGCGACAGCTGTGAACTGGCCCCAGTAGATGAATTTTTAAGCCTAATGCAGGGCACCCCGGTTACTCGCGCCTCTAGTGGTTCCTTGGGTGTGCGGCCCAACGACCTGCCCAGCCAGGGCATGCGAATTCAGGTGTACCAATACCCCAGAGCTTAGCTAACCATCGCGCCTTAAGATGCCTGTGACCTAGAGACCGGGTTTCTGCGGCAAAAGCAGAAATCTTTTAGAATCCGCATAGGAACCCGGTCTCTGTTGCGCTCAACCCTTTTCATCCTTTGCCATGACTACCTCCTACACCCATCGTCGCCAGCGTGTGATGGACTTGATCGGCAGCGGCACCGCCATTTTTGCCAGCGCTCCCCCGGTGGTAATGCACAACGATGTCGACTACCCCTTTCGCCAGGACAGCAATTTCTATTACCTGACTGGCTTCAACGAACCGGGCGCAGTAGCGGTGCTGGCTCCTCACCACGACGAGCACAAGTTTGTGCTGTTTGTGCGGCCCAAAGACCCTGAAAAAGAGACCTGGTCGGGCTACCGAGCGGGGGTTGAAAAAGCGAAGGAACAGTTTGGGGCCGACGAAGTTTATCCGATCGCAGAACTGGACGAGCACCTGCCCAAGTATTTAGAAAAAGCCGATCGCCTCTACTACCATTTTGGCCATGACCGAGCCTTGAACAACAAGGTGATGCACCATTGGCAGCGGCTGCTGGCCACCTACTACAAGCGTGGTACCGGCCCTGTGGCGATCGAAGACGCGACCCTGATGATGCAAACCCTACGTCGGTTGAAATCGCCCGAGGAGCTGGATCTGTTGCGAAGGGCGATCGCGATCGCCGCCAAAGCCCACAATCACGCCCTTGAAATCACTCGTCCCGGTCGCTTTGAGTACGAAATTCAGGCCGAGATGGAGCACATCTTTCGTCTGGAGGGGTCAATGGGGCCAGCCTACACCTCGATTGTCGCCTCAGGGGTCAACGCCTGCATTTTGCACTACGTCGAAAACAACTGCCAGATGCAGGACGGCGACCTGCTGCTAATCGACGCGGGCTGCGCCTACGACTACTACAACGCCGACATTACCCGCACCTTTCCGGTGGGGGGACGCTTTAGCGACGAGCAGCGAATTTTGTACGAACTGGTGTTGGAGGCGCAGCTGCGGGCCATTGATGCCGTCAAACCCGGTGCCCCCTTCAATCAGTTTCACGATGCCGCTACCCGCACCATCACCGAAGGGCTGGTTGGCCTGGGACTGCTGGCAGGCAATATCGACACCCTCATCGAAGAAAAAAAGCACAAGGCCTTCTTTATGCACGGCACCGGCCACTTCCTCGGCCTAGACGTGCACGATGCAGGCATTTTGCGCAACCCCGACAAAACCTGGAAACCCTTTGAAGTAGGCAACGTGGTTACCGTCGAGCCCGGTATCTACATCTCCCCCACCTACGAACCTATCGAAGGGCAGCCCCAAATTGACGATCGCTGGCGGGGTATCGGCATTCGCATTGAAGACGACGTGCTGGTAACCGAAACCGGTTGCGAGGTACTGACCGCAGCGGTGCCTAAAGCATTAGAAGACATGGAGCGATCGCGATGATCGGCAAGCAGTCAACGGCAAAAACGGTGTTTCTGCTGGCCTCTATGGTGGGCTGGCTACTCGTTGGTGCCGCCCTGATGTACCTTTTTCCTGCGATCGCTGATGGCGCAGTCGGTAGCGACCTTACCCATCTCTGGATGACCAATCTTGCCCGTAGCGGTTATAACCCTACCCTGGGTTGGCTCGGGGGCGGGCTAACTTTAGCACTAACTTTAGTGGGCAATTGGGTGTGGTACCAATACGCTGAGGGTAAACGATAGGAGGCTTAAACAACGCCGCTTGTTGAAGCTCGCTGGTAATAGACACATTCTGACGGGTAATGCTGGATTACTTGGAGCAAGCACTGCACATGAGGAAAAAAATATAGGGCGATCGCGGTAACCTACCCTAATTCTCTGTTAAGATGCAAAGTTGTAAATGCAGCACGGGCGATTAGCTCAGTTGGTAGAGCGCCTGCCTTACAAGCAGGATGTCACTGGTTCGAGTCCAGTATCGCCCATATAGGAAACCTAAGCCCTCAGGCCTTTTCAGGCGGTTGCTTCAAGCATCGCCAGAACTGACTGAATGGGGCTGAACTAGAATAAACGGAGGTATTTCTAGATCAAAATTAGATCAGGAGCTAGCTCGCCATGGGACGAAAAGCGCTGACGGTGGACGCGGCCAATCAACGGCTAGAGGCGGCTCAGATGGGGTTGAGGCTTTACCAGCGCGGCGAGAAGCTTTCACTGCGGGGCACCCTCCCACCTCGGCCAGATAGTAAGGAGACTCGGCCCAAGCAGCAGTTCATCACATTGGGAGTTTACGCCAACCCTGCGGGTATTGAGTACGCCGAGGCAGAGGCCTTTCGCCTGGGGGCGCTGCTTGCCCAGAAGCGCTTTGACTGGCGAGAAGTTGAGCCCGACACCAAAGAGAGCAGCGAAACCTGCCAGGCCTGGATCAATCGCTTTCAGCAGGATTGGCAAAAGCAGCAGGAGGGCGATGAAGACGCCATTACCCTGCGCTGGCGAGAACAGTTTTGGTATCCGGCTTTCAAATGGCTACCACCAGCGGCGAAATTAACGTCCCATCTTTTGGATGACGTGGTGGATCGGTGGAAGCCCAATAGCCGCAGTCGCCAGGTCGCCTGCCAAAAGCTCCAGCGGTTGGCCGACTTTGCCGGTATTGAGTCTAAGGTGCGCGATCGCCAGGGCGACTACCGGCTCAGCAACGTTGAGCGCATCATCCCTAATGACGATGAGATAATTGCCGCTATCGACGGAATGAAAAACAAATCCTGGCAGTGGATTGCCGCGGTGATGGCTACTTACAACCTCAGAGACCATGAGGCTTTTCTCTGTGAGGTGGAGTGGCGTGAGTACGACGGTCAGCGGTGGCTGGTGGCCCTGGTGCCCGATGGAACAAAAACCGGGAAGCGCGAGACCTTTCCATTACCGCCAGAGTGGGTTGATCGCTGGCAACTGTGGGAGGTGCGCCGCCCCGCCGTTACCGCTCGCATGAACAAGGACTACGGCGATCGCACGTCCACGGCTTTCCAGAGGGCCGAAATGCCTTTTCCACCCTATAGCCTGCGCCACGCCTGGAGTTTGAGAGCGGCTCTCTGGCTGGAGTTGCCAACGGCGGTAGCCTCACAGTTTATGGGGCATAACCCTAACGTCAACCTGGGCACCTACCAAAAGCATATTTCTAAGGAGCGAGCGGCCCAGACTTACTTTGCTGCTCTGAAGAAAAAGCAGGCGGGTTAAGGGCTGATCAGCCCCGCTTGCTGGCCATAGTGCGATCGCGCAGCTGACACTTCTCGATATCGGCATACCAGTCTGGGCGGCGGGAATCCGGCGATCGGCGATCGACAATCTCTTTATTTACCCGATAGTGGCCAGACCGCACCTTGTAGAGACAGGCATCGTAATTCTGGTAACCGAGAATTTGCCAAGCCTTATTAAGCTTTACCAGCTTAGGCATATCCACCTCTCCATTCAGGCGTTGCCGTAGCTCTCGAAGATTGCCTTCGATCAAGTCAAGTCGGGCGTTAAGCCGTTCAAATAGCGCTTCCAAAAGGTCATGGGTGTCCATCGTTGCATCTCCAAAACCGATCCACACAAAGCTCTTAGCCACCTGGGCAAATCGATCCCAGCCGCCCGAATTTGGCTTTCCGACGGTCAAAAAGCAAAGAATTTGATAGACACACACCTTGATGAGAGCATCTTACGATGAATCATTCGCTGTTAGCTGAGTCTATGCTGACTAATTCATAAAACTTAACAGTAGAAGCGCACGGCTAGAGCTTTTAGCTTGTTGGCCCTGAAAGAAAAGCCTTCAGCAATCAGCAATGCTGGAACGTGGTCGATCGGAAGAATGCATTCTAGATCTAACGGGCATTAGATCAGCATGTGCTGGTGTTGCAGTGTAAAATTGTCTTGATAGGTGACTAATCATAGTTATCTGCCCAAAGTGCTGATCACGATTGAACTTTATAGGCTGAGTTTTGACCTATGCCCCGAGGACGAAGCCCTTCCCCAAGCCCAGATCCTGCAAATCCTGATAAAAAGTCTAGGGTGCGCTTCATTTTTGAGCCCGATCGCACCTCTCCCAACGGCATCACCTACTCTTGGCTCATCCACGAGACCTACAACGGCAAAGAGAAAGCGGCTACGGCGACCCGTGCCTTCTGGCTGCCCTTCGCCTACCGGCAATCGGGAAATCACTCTGAGGGAGAGCTACGCGATCTGGCCCAGCAGTCCATCTGGCAGATGGAAGCCCAGATTCAGCACCTACGCGAGGAATTTGATTTGGGGATGGCTCGATCCGGTAGCACCGAATTGGTAGGTACGTCTGATGCGGGGAATCTACCCGCAGAGGCAGGCACTGCACTGGTACAGCCTGTGACCGTTTCAGCTCCAGCGGCTGACTTGCTCGATGAGTTCACGGACGCCCTATGACCGAGCCCCAGCTGCCGAAGGAGCCAGAGTCCGAGAAAGGGCGATTGATGCGTCAGCAATACCTGGCGCTGGCCAAGGCTTCGCTCAAGGATGCCAAGGATTACGAGAGTCTCTACACCCGCTACAGCGATAACCCAATGTCAGCCCAGGGATTAGATCAGGAGGTAGCCAGCGCGGCGCTACAGACCGGCAAGGCTCCCCGACAGGTGATTCAACTGCTGGCCCAGGGGCCATTTACCCAGCAGCAGATTTTGGGATTATCTGATGATGAGAAGAAAGAAGCATTGCCCAAACTGCTTCAGTACGCCCAGACGACTGTAGACAGCCTTCAACAGCAGCGATACTTGGAATACGCCTGCTCGGTGACGGGGAAAATCCAGAGCTACCCTGATCTCTATCGAGACTATGTAAGCAGCGATCTCACTGGCATTCAGTTGGATCAGAAGGTGACGGCGGCGGCGCTAGGAGCTGGGGAATCGGGAGAAGCGGTAGCGACGCTGCTGCACCAGGGGCCATATGCCCGATTTCAGCAGGATGTGCAGGGGGTGGCCCCGCAAACGATTGAGCAGTACGCCCGAGGGACGGTGGCCCAGGTGCAGGCGATTCAGGCACTTCAGGTAGGGCAGCCGAGGCGGATGCCGACTCGCAATAGGGGGATGGAAGCCTAGGAAATGACGGGAACGTCGGCTGGGGAAGTATTTGACGCTAGAGGAATTCTGCACCTGCACGCAGACCTACCGGCGGTGTGCTGACCTAGGCTAGTGCCTCCATCAGCCAGCACATAAGAGTGGTGTCGTCTTTGGTCTGCGATCGCCGCTAAATTAGGAAGTTCAGCCCCTCAATCTACCGATTTACCTCAAGGCGACGCCAGGATTCGTACTGGGAGTGGAGGTTTTGCAGACCTCTATAAACCAAGAATCTACAACACTTTCAGCTAAGTGCCTCTATGCTTTACCCCAACGGAATACAGCAGGTGAACTCGCTCTACCAGCGTCTAGCAGATGTGCTGGCTCAAACACCTAGGGTTCGATGTTTAAGGAACCAAGCTTTTAGACACATCGAAAACTACTGAAGTAAGTCCCCAATTACTGCTACCAGGCTGCTCCAGCTAGGTAGACTGAATGTCAACATTGCACCACTAAGCTCAGAATAGTAAACTTAAATTCAATGATTGAGCCATGTCAAATCACCTATTACCAGGTAAAGCAATTCCCTGAATTTGTTTAAAGAGAGCTACTGCATAAGAATCAGTCATACCTGAAAGATAGTCTAACACTCTTAGGGTGTTCAGATACTTTTCACCATACATCTGTTCTTCTAACGCTTTACCAGGTAATATCTGTTTAACTTTGGCACTCTTTTTATTTCTCTGATCCCTTATAGAAAGATCGCCATTTACCGACGCGATAAACTCTTCCATCAGTGTTGAAATAACATTGTAGCCAGCTATTTCAACTGAAAGAACTTCTTGGCAGTTGTATACTTTATCCTTAATCTCTTTTTTGATATTTTTAATTTTATCTTTTAATTCCTTATCTTGATCTAATAATGACTCATCAAACTCACCTGTTAACAATCCTTCTTCATTCTCAGTGAATGCTCTCTCAGCCACATCAATCAGCTTGTTAATAGCTTTTCCACGTAAAAATCTTATGTTTTCACGGTTTTCAGATAAGTTAATACCATGAATTAAATTGCTTCTATATCTTTCTCCTGCTACGTCAATCAACAAATTTTTGGTTGTTTGGTAGTCTATATAACCCATATTAAAACCATCTTCAAGATCCATAATTCGATAACATATATCATCAGCAGCTTCAACAAGAAAGGCGAGTGGATGCCTACACCACCATGCTGAGCCACCGCTACCTAGTTGAATCAACCCTGTTTTTCTAGCTACTTCCTCAAATACTTCTTTTTCAGATTGAAAAAAGCCATATTTATTAAGCTCAAGTTTCTTGTATTTAACGCTTTCCCTCTTTTTAGTCTTGTAACTAGTCACAGCAACAAGAGAGGCGTAATGAGAAAGCCTCCAGAGACGCAGGATTAACCCGGTAAAAGAGCTGGGGGCGAGCACCCTGATGAAGCGATGAGTTCAAAGAGGTGGTCGACGGCGT
>NZ_JADEXE010000443.1 GCF_015207265.1 Nodosilinea sp. LEGE 07298
CCACCCAGCCTGCCCCTGTCGCTACCGCCTACCGCATCCGGCGGTGGATGCCAGAGCAGGTATTATTTACCCCCGCCGCCCTAGACGAGCCCTGGGGCCAGCAGATTCTCCAGCGGGTACAGGCGCTAGATCTGCCCGTCGAGTACCTAAAGCAAAACCGCATCACGGGCCTGCGCGGTGAGACCGAGCGCGAAACCTACGCTATTTCGAAGCGCACCCTGGCGGTGGTTACGGCCCCGGCCAGCCAGCTCAAGCTGACCCCGATTCCGCCCTCGGCTGATTGGCAGTTTCACCTGGCCCAGGGCTGCCCGGCCCACTGCCAGTACTGCTACCTGGCCGGTAGCTTGCAGGGGCCGCCAGTGATTCGCGTATACGCCAACCTGCCGCAAATTCTTAAAAACCTGGCGCAATACGAGAAACACGACCAGCCCACCAGCTACGAGGTGAGCTGCTACACCGACCCCCTGGGCATTGAGCACCTCACCGGCAGCCTGGCGGAGTGCATTCGCTACTTTGGCACCCGCGATCGCGGCCATCTGCGCTGGGTCTCAAAGTTTGACAATGTGGACGATTTACTGAATCTGCCCCACAACGGCCACACTCGCTGCCGCTTCAGCATCAACGCCGCCTCGGTGTCGCGCTTTCTAGAGGGGGGGACCGCTTCAGTGGCTCAGCGCTTGCAGGCGATTTGCAAGCTGGCGCTGCCGGTTGAGCAGGGCGGTGGCGGCTACCCTGTGGGCTTTGTGGTGGCACCCATCATGCCGCTAGAGAACTGGCGCGAAGAGTACACCCAGCTCCTAGACGATGCCGCTGCCGCCCTCGATTTTGACTGCGACCTTACCTTCGAGCTGATCTCCCACCGCTTTACCCCTGGGTCTAAGGAGGTCTTGCAGGAGTGGTACCCCAACAGCAAGCTGGATTTAGACGAAGCCAACCGCACCACCAAGCGCAACAAGTTTGGCGGCATTAAGTACGTCTACGACAAAGACACGATGAAAGCGCTGCGGAGCTTCTTTGAGGAAGCAATCGCCCAGCGCTTTCCCCAAGCCAAAATCTTGTACTGGACCTAACCACGGGTCCAGCTTGCCCATAGACGTAGGGTGGGCAATGCCCACCACTCCATCTGCGGCACACCTAGAGAAACTCTCAAGGAAACCGTTGCCCCGGCTAATGGCTCAACTCCAAAACTTGTTAGGGCGCAGGCCCTGCGCCCCTACGATTCACCATCATGTTCCAATCATCCGCGCCCATTGAAACCGCCGCCGATGTCCCCAAGCTGGGGCTGGTCTGCATTACTACCTCGCCAGAGGTGCGCTTTAAGACCATGACCCGCAAACGACTGCTGCAATTGGATGAGGCGGCCCAGACTGAGGCCCTGCGATCGCTCTACGGCGAGAACCTAAAGCGACTCAACCAGGCGCTCACCTTCTGTCAGGAGCATCAGATCCGGCTCTATCGCCTAATATCCAACGCCTTTCCGTTTTCAGATACCCCCCTGGGCGATCGCATTCTGGCGGAATATAGCGACGCGCTCAGGCAGGTGGGCGATCGCGCCCAGGCTGCTGGCATTCGGCTGGTGCTGCACCCCGATCAGTTTGTCGTGCTCAACTCCGACAACCCAACGGTGATTGCCAACAGCATCACCATTCTGGGTGCCCAGGCCCGCTGGTTTGACCTAATGGGTCTGCCCCAGTCGCCCTGGGCGGCGATGAATATTCACGGCGGCAAGGGCGATCGCGCCGAGCGGCTGATTCAGGTAATTGGCAACCTGCCCACCCCCATTCGCTCTCGCCTCACCCTAGAAAACGACGAGCACACCTACAGCACCGCCAGCCTGATCGACATCTGCCGGGCCGCCCACATTCCCCTGGTGTTTGACGCTCACCACCACCTGATTCACGAACGGCTCGACAGTTACGACCACCCCAGCGTGGGGCAAATGCTGGCAGCAGCCCGCACCACCTGGCCTGAGTCCACCTGGCAACTGGTGCATATTTCAAACGGGCGCGAGGCGCTACACGACCCCCGCCACAGTGACCTAATTGCCACCATGCCCACCAGCTACCGCCAGGCCCCCTGGATTGAGGTAGAGGCCAAGCAGAAAGAAGTGGCGATCGCCCATCTGAGCCAAACCTGGCTCCAGCCTGAAGCTAGCTGACTGATAAAACCGTAAAAATTCTCACTATCACGTAGATTGGGCGGCGCGGTAAGTAGGTAGTGCCCATCGTCCTGAGGGTGATTTTCACCGAGAGCCGTCGGATCTGGGGCGATGGGATCATTCGTTTTCACTGGCCCTATGGGCAATCCAAAGGCCATCGTGGTAGCGGTGGTGGCCTACAATTACGCCCTGCACACCGACGCGATCGCGCTCTAGAATGCGAATCTCGTGGGCTGGGTTGGCGGGTTTTAAGGTGACCTGCGCCTCGCCTTCTCGGTAAAACACATGCTTGAGGGTGGTGCCCTCTCCATCGATCCAGATGGCGACGATGTGGCCGGGGCGAATGGCCCACAGATCGTGGGCGGGGCGAATCACCACCACGTCGCCGTCAAGAATTTGGGCACCCACCATGCTGTCGCCGCTGACTTGCAGAGCATAGTCACCGACTATATAGCGATGGCCCTCTAGCCAAATGCGCTCAGAGCGCTCGGGATGATCTATCAGGTAGCCCGCCTGAACAATGCCCCACAGCGGCAGTTCACTGGAGAGTACATGAATGGCGCGTGCCCGACCAAACTGCCGCTCAATGTAGCCCTTTTGCTGCAACCGTTTGAGCAGGTCTTGAACGAATGACATGGAGGGCGATCGCAGGTCGTCCTTCATCTCGCGTAGGGTAGGGGCATAGCCGTAGCTGCCAACCCATCGTTTTAGGCAGTCGTATAGACGGCGCTCCGCAGGGCAAAGAGTCATGACGAAACAAAATGGTACTGGTGTATTAATTTGACACTCAGTAATTCTACCTGTCAATAGGTTCATTTGTGCTGCCAAGTGGTTCCGTGATGCCAGAGGGGAAGGTTGAAAGCTGCCGACTCTGATTAAAGTCTTGGGTTTGGCAGCCGCTGTTCTTGGCAGTCATAGTTCTTGGAGCCCCGGCGACTTCACCGAGCCACTCACAGAAACAGCGCGGGTTTGCGCTAATCTGTGACAGATGCATCGTGCGCAACACTAATATAGAGAGCTTGGCAGTACGCGGCTATGGCTGAAACAGGACAGGGAGAACGGTTGCTGGGCAAGCGCTACCGGGTGCTGCGGCAGCTCAGCCGGGGCAGTTTTGGCGACACCTACCTAGCCGAAGACAGCCATCGGTTTCAAGAACTCTGCGTGCTGAAAGAGTTTAACCCCCAGGTACCCGGCAAACTGGCCCTCGACAAAGCCCAAACCCTGTTTGAGCGCGAGGCCAACATTCTCTACCAAATTAACCACCCCCAGGTGCCTCGGTTTCGCGAGCTGCTGCGCGATGAAGGGCGACTGTTTTTGGTGCAGGACTACGTCGAAGGCCCCACCTACCGAGAACTGCTCGATCGCCGCCGCGCCTACAACGATCGCTTTAGCGAAGCTGAAGTAGTGCAGTTTTTAATCCAAACCCTGCCGCTGCTGCAATACCTGCACAGTATCGGCATTGTGCACCGCGACATTTCGCCCGACAACCTGATTCAGCGCAACGCTGACGGTCGCCCGGTGCTAATCGACTTTGGCGGCGTCAAGCAATTGGTGGTGAATGTGCGCCACCAGCTGGGGGTAGCTCAGCCCTACCAGGCCGCCGATGGCACCGTCACCCGGTTGGGCACGGTGGGCTATGCCCCCGAAGAACAGCTTGAGTCGGGCCAGGTCAGCCCCGCCACCGACCTCTATGCGCTGGGGGTAACGGCCCTAGTACTGCTAATCGGCAAAGACCCCGCAGAGCTGTACGACGATCGCCGCGATCGCTGGAGTTGGCCCGAGCAAATTGAGCTATCCGATACCCTGCGCCAGGTGTTGACCCGCCTGGTGGCCCACAACCCCGAAGACCGCTACCCCTCGGCAGGGCAGGCTCTAGCGGCGCTCAATTTGGCCCACCCCGACCCGCTCTCCACCGCCTGGGCACAACCCATGCC
>NZ_JADEXE010000444.1 GCF_015207265.1 Nodosilinea sp. LEGE 07298
ACCCACGGCCCGCCTTCAACTTCACCCCCGCCGCCGCCTCGATCTACAGCCCCCAGCCCTACGACCAGGACAATTCTTTCCTAATCGTGGGCGAACGCCTCAATGCCAGCGGCTCGAAAAAATGCCGCGAGATGCTGAATGCGGAAGATTGGGATGGGCTGGTGGCGCTGGCGCGATCGCAGGTCAAAGAAGGTGCCCACGTCCTCGATGTCAACGTCGACTACGTGGGTCGTGACGGCGAGCGCGACATGCACGAGCTGGTGTCGCGCCTAGTTACTAACGTCACCCTGCCCTTAATGCTCGACTCCACCGAGTGGCAAAAGATGGAGGCGGGCCTGAAGGTAGCCGGGGGCAAGTGCATTCTCAACTCCACTAACTACGAAGACGGCGACGAGCGCTTCTTTAAAGTGCTGGAGCTGGCCAAAAAATACGGCGCAGGCATCGTCGTCGGCACCATCGATGAAGACGGTATGGCCCGCAGCGCCGAGAAGAAGTTCCAAATCGCCCAGCGCGCTTACCGCGATGCGCTGGAGTATGGCCTTCCCGCCCACGAGATTTTCTTTGACACCCTGGCTCTGCCGATCTCCACCGGCATTGAAGAAGACCGAGTGAACGGGCGCGAAACCCTTGAGTCGATTCGGATGATTCGCGAAAACCTGCCTGGTAGCCACATCATGTTGGGGGTGTCGAATGTCTCCTTTGGCCTCAGCCCGGTGGCCCGCGTGACGCTCAACTCGGTGTTTCTCCACGAGGCCATGCAGGTGGGTCTGGATGGTGCGATCGTCAGCGCCGCCAAGATTTTGCCCTTGGCCAAAATTGCCCCCGAGCATCAAAAGATCTGCCGCGACCTAATCTACGACAACCGCGAGTTTGACGGCGACATTGTCTCCTACGACCCGCTGACCAAGCTCACCACCCTGTTTGAGGGCAAGAGCCTAAAGAAAAAGGAGGCGATCGCAAAAGACCTGCCCATCGATGAGCAGCTTAAGCAGCACATCATCGACGGCGAGCGCATTGGCCTCGACGACGCCCTGGCCAAAGCCCTCGAAACCTATCCACCGCTAGAAATCATCAACACCTTCTTGCTCGACGGCATGAAGGTAGTGGGCGAACTGTTTGGCTCTGGGCAAATGCAGCTGCCATTTGTGCTGCAATCGGCCCAGACCATGAAAGCTGCCGTCGCCTACCTCGAACCCTACATGGAGAAATCCGACAGCGACGGCTCCGGCAAGGGCACCTTTATCATCGCCACGGTCAAGGGCGATGTGCACGATATCGGCAAAAACCTGGTGGATATTATTCTCTCCAACAACGGCTACAAAGTGGTCAACCTGGGCATCAAGCAGCCCGTGGATGCGATCATCCAGGCCTACCGCGAGCACCACGCCGACTGCATCGCCATGAGCGGCCTGCTGGTCAAATCGACCGCCTTCATGAAAGACAACCTGGAAACCTTCAACCAGGAGGGCATCACCGTCCCCGTCATTCTCGGCGGCGCGGCGCTGACCCCCAAGTTTGTCCATGAAGACTGCCAGAACACCTACAAGGGTAAGGTCGTCTACGGCAAAGACGCATTCTCTGACCTGCACTTCATGGACAAGCTCATGCCCGCCAAGGCGGCAGAGAATTGGGATGATTTGAAGGGGTTTTTGGATGAGGCAGAAGGAACCCACCCCTCCCCCTCCCAGGAGGGGACAGAGGCGTCTGACATCCAAACTGTAGACGCTGCAACCGACCACCCATCCACCCGTCCACCCATCTACAACTCAGGCTCACCATCATGGCGCAGAGCCAAATCAAGGCCCTCGCGACGGCTGCGCAAGTCGTAGTAGAGCACGCCCTTGACGGCCTGCCACAGGGGTAGCACTACCATACTGCCGAGCAAGCTGAGTAGTAGGCTCAGGGCAAAGGTAATGCCGTAGACAACGCCATCGGCGGGCAGCAGCTCCAGCAAAATGCTGGGGATGTAGTTAGTAACCGAGAGCAGCGGCAGCTGAATTAAAAACGTGGCTAAAAATACCACCTGAATGCGCATAATTGCCGCCTGGGTTAGCTCCCAGCTGCGGCTCATGCTGCCGCCAGCATCCTGCTGGGGCTCGATCGCCAGCACCACTTCTGAGATAAACAGTCGCGAGGCCACCCAAATCAGCGCGATTAGCAAAATTCCGAGGCCCAGCAGTAGGCCCAAAAAGACGCCCACTACACCGCCTACCGTTTGGTTAATTAGCGCCGATAAAATGCCTGCCGTTAAAAACCCGACGCTGCCACCAGCAATTAGCGCCACCAGCGATCCCACCAGGTACGAGGCCATATAAACCAGCAACAGCAAAAAGCCCAGGAACAGAAACTGTCCCAGCCGAGGGGCCACCTGGCGTCGCGCCTCTAGGGAGGTTTCGGGCTGGTTAATTAAATCGCGAAAGCACAGGCGGCCTATTGCGCTGGAAAGGGCATAGTACTTGGCTGAGCCGTAGAGCAGGGGCGCAAACCCGACCAGCAGCCCCACCAGGCCGCCGATGACGGCTCCAACATCGCCGCCAACCGCAGCACCAAGGCCAGCCAGAAGGGCGATCGCCAGCCCCAGGCCTATTATCCCAGCCACCAGCCACAGGGTAGCTAGCATCGCCAGCTGAAGGAATGTCTTGAAGCGATCTTTGTAGAGCCGCAGGGCTGCGCTCACAACGTCGCCGGGGTTGAGGGGGCCGAGCTGGCTACCCTGCTGTGCAGATGGGTTCATCAGCGCTGCCTCCTGAGCTGGCTAAAATGGGCTGGTATTTGTTTGACAGATGTGCGTTTGAATAGGGGTTGGTATGCGTTCATTTCGAGGTTAGCCTACACTGCTTTGTAGAATGCCCGTTTTTACTCCTTTGCTTCATGAATGTTCAGCGTTGGATGGCCCGACGAGAAGCTAGCTGGCGGCAGCTCGAAACGTTGCTCACCCAGACCGAAACAAAAGGGCTCAGGTCGCTCTCGGGGAGCCAGGTGCGGCAAATGGCCAGCCTCTATCGGTCGGTGTCGGCAGATCTGGCTCGGGCGAAGGGCAACGGCGTTGGCCAATCCGTGATCAAAGACTTGCAGCGGCTCACCAGCCGCAGCTATAGCCAGATTTATCAGGGCTCTCGCCGTCAGGAGTGGCAGGCGCTATGGGAGTTTTGCCGCTACGGCTTTCCGGCGGTGGTGCAGCAGAGCTGGGTTTACATTGCGATCGCAACGGCTCTGTTTGCGACAGGCGGGCTGCTGGGCTGGTGGTTGGCTGGGCAAGACCCGGCCTTTCTCACCCTGGTGCTGGGCCAAGAGTTTGTCGAGGAAGTGAAAACCAGTCAGGAACTCTGGACGGTCTCGATTATGGGGGTTGAACCCGTCGCCTCCAGCGGCATCATGATCAACAATATTGGGGTTTCGCTCAAGGCGCTATTGGGCGGCGTCACCATGTTTCTGCCCCAGGTGCCCATGATTACGCCGCCGGGATTCTTCACCGTCTATCTGTTGGTGGTCAACGGCGTGATGATCGGCTGTGTGGGGGTGCTGGTGGCCCAGGCCAACCTGGCCTACGACCTCTGGGCGTTTGTCTTTCCCCACGGGGCGCTAGAGCTACCGGCTATTTTTATGGCTGGAGGCGCTGGCCTACTGCTGGCTCGGGGCATTTTGCTACCCGGCCACTATCGCCGCATCGATGCCCTCAAGCTCTACGGACTGCAGGCGGCCCAGCTGCTCTACGGCATTATTCCAATGCTGGTGGTGGCCGGGCTGATTGAAGGATTTTTCTCGCCCCAGACCTGGATTCCTAACGAATTGAAGTATGCGGTAGGGACGGCAATCTTTATCGCTCTGGTGCAGTACTGCCGCACCCAGCGGCCTAAATCTTAAGAGACTGCTAGACCGCCGGTTCAGTATTCGCTGCCCCTCGTTCCAATGCTCTGCCTTGGCATGCTCTTTGAAGGCTCTGTCTCCTAAAAAGAGCCATGGATTCAACGCAACCATCATGAAAAGTGGTCTATCTGCCAGAGCGATCGCGGAGCTTATGATTACAATGGGGCTGTATTTAGGTTGGGCCTACTGCCACTCGCTATGTCGCCCCCAAACC
>NZ_JADEXE010000445.1 GCF_015207265.1 Nodosilinea sp. LEGE 07298
CCCAAGCCCAGTCAGCCTATTCTGTTTCTGCCAGCCATGCCCAAGGGTTAACCGGCAGTCAGGCTCCTGTCATTCACCTGTGGCCTGGCTATGGCACCAACCTGAGCTTTATCCCGACGAACGAAAGCATCGTGCGGGTGTGGATCGATGACCCGTCCCGAGTAGTCCTCGATTTTGATCAACCGCTCTGCCCCACCGCTGCGGAATCAGGCTGCGCCTCGGGTCGGCCTTCCGTGATTCATCTGAGACGGGTTCAGGGACTGTCCTTCGAGAATTTGCCCAGGGCCAGCGGCACCCTACTGACGGTGATTACCGAGACGGCTGGGGGCAATCGCCGCCTCTACGAATTCCGCATCGCCTTCGGTACGGGCGAGCCAGACTACCACACCGTCGTGGTTAACCCTACCTCCCCCATTCATCCGCTACTGGGGCCAGGGGATGTGCGCCGAGGGCTTCAGGTGGCTGAATCCAGAGGACTGATCGCTCAAAACCAGGACTTGTGGAACCGGCTACAAACCTTTTTGCGGTTGGCCCAAGGTGGACTGGCTGTGCCTGCTGCCGTAGAGCAGGCTGGGGTTTCCCCTGAGGTGATCACCCGATTGGCGGAATGGGGGGCCAATGCTCGCGATGACCCGCCTTTGAACTCTACCGCTCTCTAGGTTCTCCACTCAGGTTAAAGCCATGAACCAATATTCTTTCAGGCGCAGGCGGCCATGGCGGCCTGTGATCGGGATTCTTGTTTTAATTTTGGCGATCGCGCTCCATGGCTGGCGAGTGCAACCGGCCCACTCCAGCCTCCAGCCAGGGTCGCCAGTACCCGTGATTCAGGATCAGATTTTAGGCACCAAGCCCGACTGGGTACAGATCACCCTACGCAGCCTGCCTGCGGTGCTGGAGTCTGGCTCCTTCGAGGCTCCAGCGGATCTGATCCGTCTGCTAGGCTACGACCCGTCGCGGGTCTGGCAGGCCGGTCAAACCGCTGATCAGTACATGCAGCTGGGCGATTTCCAGGAGAGCTTTCAGCTCCAGCAGTTCTCGCTGTATGAGATTGCCGCCCTGGTGGGGCTGGATTGGCCTGCCCTGCGGCTAGCGGATTTTGCCCTGGTAGCCTGGCAAACCCTGGGGGACTTGGTGCAGGCGGTGCCTGATTTAGCCAATCGTCCGGTGGAATCGGTGGCCCCGATCGCCGACCTACTCCAGGGAGAAGTAGACCCGCAAACTGCGATCGCCGAGGTGCTTCAAGATGAGGCCCTGGCCTCCCTTAGTCTGGGAGACCTCGATCTGGAGCAGTACGGACTAGGGGATATTCCGGGGTTGATGGAGGCTCCGCTAGAAAGGTTTCGCGACTGGCAGCAGTCCGTTATCGATCAGGTACCCGGTCTCGCCGATGTCCCCTTTGCCAACTTCCCTAACCCCATCGTGGAGCAGGGCGTGGTGGTAGGCCAGGTGGATGTGGTGTTCGGCCCAGCGGAAGGCGATCGCACTAACACTATCAGCGGCAGTTATGTGGAGGGGTTCAATGTGCCCTGTGACGCTGACTGCGCTCACCTGGAAATTGGGCAACCCACACTGGTGGAAGGCACCCAGTGGGTCTCGGGCAAGTACCAGCAGGTGCGCGGCGGGCGGGGAGCCTTGGCGGCGGCCAACGGTGGGGTTGAACCTACCGGTCGCCATCCCTTCGGCAATGCATTCAAGGTGGCGGTGCTCGACACCGATGAGGCTTCTGGCACGGCTGAAACCGGGCTGTACTTCCGCATGTGCGTTCGCAACCTGTTTGTGGACTTGGGCTGCACTCCCTACTTCATCGGCCCCATTCCCTGGTTGCCGGTGCAGGAAGAAGGCATGGTCTTCTTGGGACAAATCAAGGAAGGTCTTTCGACCACCGATTCAGCTGACGCCGCTACGGCAAAAGGGATTGATCCACAGACCGGAGAACCCAAACCCACGCCAGCCCCTGTCGCCAGGGCCTCAGTCTCTCCAGGAACTGCCACTGGACGATTCATTCACCCCGCACCGGGCTATGGCGTCACCAGTAGTTTTGGCTATCGCACTCACCCAATTCACGGCGATCGCCGTCTCCATAGCGGCACCGATTTTGGCACCCCCACCGGCACCCTCATTCGAGCGGCTGACGGCGGGCAGGTCACCTTCGCAGGCATCAGCGGCTCCCTTACCAGCGGCTACGGCAGACTCGTCATCGTCAATCACGGCGGTGGATTAGAGAGCTACTACGCCCATCTACAAGGCTTTTTTGTGCAAGCGGGCGACATCATCGCCCAGGGAGATCCGGTCGGTCGCGCCAACAGCACCGGCTGGTCAACAGGGCCGCATTTGCACTTTGAGGTGCGCCAGAACGGCCAGCCCCAGAACCCCATGAACTATCTCAGTTAAGGAGCTTAGCGATGAGACTTAACCGGACTGTCTTCGCTGGTTTAGCAGGACTCTGTCTCCTGCTTGTCAGCTTGATAGCTGCCCTCGGCTTCAATCTGGCGCGAGCGTCAGACCCTATTCCAGAGGCGGTCTACGACTGCCTGCCCCCCCAGACCCAAGCCACCAAACTTTGGGGCCTGGTTGAAACAGCCTCCGGCAGCTACCTCCTAATCGGGGCCGGTGAAGGCGAGACCTACCAAGAGGTGCTGATTTACCTGGATGCTCAAGCCGCCTGCCGGTCGCTATTGCCGGAGGATGACCCGGTGCTGAGTCATTACATCCCCCTGAACTTGGCCCGCGAGTTAGCCCTCCAGCGCTATACCCAGGTGCTGCAAGAACAGGGCGGGCGCGACGCCTACCAGCAGCAGCTAACCGAGTATCTGACGGCAGCTCCTGAAGGTACCCGCAGTCAGTTTCCTGAGGAATACCTCTGGGCTCTGGAGCAACTGGGCATTGAGCTACCGCCCAATAGCTATGAGGTGCTGCGCTGATGCGTTACTACACCGAACACCCCTCAGTTCTGGGTCAGGTGGATTCCACTTCTACTCAATCCATCTCTCAGCTAGTGACCTCACTCCAGTCTCGCCAAGGGCTCACCCTGCTCGGCTGCGCGGTGCTGATTGCTGCATTCTCCCTGATGAGCCAAGGCAAGAAGGGGAAGCTCGCCACCAGCCGCTTTGGTGGCAGCCCCGAGAAAGCTGCCGCCCGCAAGCGTGCGGTGCGGCAGATTCAGGAGCGCAAACGCAATGCGGTTTCGCTCTACATCGGCAAGCCCACCCGCAAGAAAGATGCCCGGTCTCTATACCTGCCCGATCTCCAGCGGGGCATTGCCGTTTGTGGTGGGCCAGGCTCCGGCAAAACCTTCAGCGTCATTGACCCGCTGATTCGCTCTGCCCTTGACCAAGGTCTGCCGGTGGCAATGTACGACTTTAAGTACCCGACCCAAAGCGCTCGCCATGCCGCCTATGCTGCCAAACTGGGCTACGACGTGCGAGTGCTGGCCCCCGGCTTTCCCGAGTCCGAGGTGTGTAACCCCATCGACTTTCTGCGCAGCGAGTCCGATGCCGAGATGGCGCGGCAAATTGCCACCGTGCTGAACAAAAACTTTCGGCTGATGACCCAGAGCAGCGAGGATGGCTTCTTCGCCGCCGCAGGTGATCAGCTCACAGAAGCCCTGCTGATGCTGGCCAAATCCACCCCGTATCCCGACATCATGACCGCCCAGGCGGTGTTGGGGCTGACCAACCTGGGCAACCGGGTGGCGGCGGCTCAAGGCATGAATAGCTGGATTCGGGTGTCTTTCAACCAGTTGATTGGGGTCAAGGATGCCGAGAAAACTGCCAGCGGCATTGTGGGCAGCGCCAGCGAGACCTTTACCCGCTTTATGAAAGAAGGGGTGTTGGGGGCCTTCTGCGGTCAAACTTCTATCCCCTTAGATCTGACCGGCAAGCAATTGCTGATTCTGGGGATGGATCGGGAACGACGGGACGTGGTGGGGCCATTGGTAGCCACGGTGCTGCACATGCTGGTCACTCGCAACGTGGCCCAGCGTCGGCAAGATCCTCTAATTGTCGCGATTGACGAGTTGCCCACCCTTTACTTACC
>NZ_JADEXE010000052.1 GCF_015207265.1 Nodosilinea sp. LEGE 07298
GGTGGATGGGTAGGTGGGACAAGGCGTAGGGTGCATTAGCGAAGCAATGCACCATCTTAAATAATCGTGGGGGAAACTATGGGGATCAGAATTGGCAATGGCTACGACATTCATCGGCTGGTGGAGGGGCGATCGCTGATCTTAGGCGGCGTCACGATTCCGCACCACCTGGGTCTCGATGGCCACAGCGATGCCGACGTGCTGACCCACGCCATTATGGACGCGCTGCTGGGGGCGCTGAGCTTGGGCGATATTGGCCTCTACTTTCCCCCCGGAGACCCGGAGTGGGCGGGGGCCGACAGCCTGAAGCTGCTGGCCCAGGTGAATGCCATGGTGCAGGAGCGAGGTTGGCAGATCAGCAACATTGACTCAGTGGTGGTAGCCGAGCAGCCCAAGCTCAAGCCCCATATCGAAACAATGCGATCGCGCCTGGCCGACAAACTGGGCCTGGCCCCCGATCAGGTAGGGGTAAAAGCGACGACCAACGAAAAACTGGGGCCGGTGGGCCGTCAGGAGGGCATTGCAGCCTACGCGGTAGCCCTGCTAACAACTGAGGGGTAGGGGCTATCTCGGCAGGCATCTCGCTGCGAAACTGCCGAGGAAATATTTATCTGCCAGGAACTTTTTCCCAATTCCAGGGGTCAAATCACTTTGTAAAATCTTTACGTATCAGCACTGAGGCCGTATGAACTTGACCTGAACTAGCTCTGCAATGGTTGTAAAAGATACTTAATTTTACTAGGAAACCCGTAAAGTACTTTATAATATCTTCAAGTTTACCGCAATATACGGTGAACTTGATGGTATTACCTTTGCATCTACCGTTGAGCGACGATTCAGGTCTTGCCTTGAGGCGAACCCGTAGCGGGTTCATCGCTGTAGGTGCTGGTTTTTGTCCCAGAGACAGAGGGGTAAGGCTCAGATGGCTAACGTCGCACAATCACTCGTGGCAACTGGCCACACTATCCGTGGGGTTTGCTATGCCAGACCCGATTATATTAGTCAGGCGATCGCTGGTCTGTCGGCTATTCCCCCAGAGCGGGTAGGGCCGAGTGGCGAGTACGACTACTACGGGCTGGCCAAGCGCATTCACATTAGCTACTGCGATCGCGTAGGCCGGTCTGCGGTCAGGCAGCTATCGGTCAAGCAGCGAGGCTCAGCGGTTATTCTCAGCGGTCAGTTAGACACCTTCGACCTGCTCGATCAGCTGGTGGAGCTCGCCCTGCATGCCGAAGGGGCCACCCACGTAGAAGTGCACGATGTGCAGGTCAGCAGTTTAGAGTTGTCTCAACCGGCTAGGGTGGCTTAGATTACGGGTTTGGTGCTGTCGTTGACCGCCAGCCG
This sequence comes from Nodosilinea sp. LEGE 07298, assembly GCF_015207265.1. Classification (GTDB taxonomy): domain Bacteria; phylum Cyanobacteriota; class Cyanobacteriia; order Phormidesmidales; family Phormidesmidaceae; genus Nodosilinea. The sequence goes on from NZ_JADEXE010000052.1 coordinate 1,345, forward strand.
TAGGGCAGACAGGGCCAAAATGACTAAAAATAGCGCCAGCCCTAGGGTGCAGGCGTAGCTAATTTCGAGCTTTTGAAAGGCCTGCTCGTAGATGTAGTAGACCACTGTTTTTGAGCTGTGGCGAGGGCCGCCCTGGGTCATGATGTAGACTTCCTCGAAGACTTTAGTGGCCGCGATCGCAGAAATCACCCCCACCAGCACCAGGTAGGGCCGCATCAGCGGCAGGGTAATATCCCAATGTCGCCGCCAGCCGTCGGAGCCATCGAGCGCCGCCGCCTCATACAAATCCTGGGGAATACCCTGCAGCCCCGCCAGGTAAATCACCATGTAGTAGCCTAGCCCCTTCCACACCGTGACCACCATGACGCTAAGCAGCGCCAGGGCCGGGCTGGTCAGCCAGGGAATACCGTTCTCGGTGAGCCCCAACGATTTGAGCACCTGGTTAAACAGACCCGTCTCGGCGTAGAGCCAGCGCCAGGCAATGCCCGCCACCACCATCGACACCACCACGGGCGAGTAGTAGGCCACCCGCAGCCAGTGAATGCCCCTGAGCTGCCGGTTGACCAAAATCGCCAGCCCCAGCGGCGCGAAGGTCAAAATTGGCACCACCCCCGCTAAGTACACCAGGGTGTTGCGCACTGTTTGCCAAAAGATGGGATCGCCCACTAGCCGTTGCAGATTGGCGGTGCCTACCCAGGTCGGGGCCGCCGTCAGGTCGACCCCAAAAGTGGTGAAACTTAGATAAAAGGCTCGCAGCGCTGGCCAAAATACCGAGATCCCCAGTGCTGCCAGGGCGGGCAGCAAAAACAGGTAGGGGATCAACCATCGAGGCAGGGTGAAGGCTGTGATCCAATGATTGGCAGAAGCAGAACGAGGAGATGTGGCCATGAAGCAACAGAAAGAGTAGGTATCTCGTAGTCAGAATATCCTAAGCTGTTGTAGCCACCAGCTAGCCTTGCTTCAACGATTTTAGTAAATGTCGTGGGCGGAAAAAGACAATATCCTCATATCGGGCTGGATGCCGAGTAAAGATATAGTGCTCGTACTCATACCAGTGCCTCTCGCCTTTTTCTTGATTGCACTGGTAGCAAATCACCCACAGGTTTCTAAAGTCGAGCGATAGCCAGGGGTATTGAGCACGGGGTAGCTTGTGGTCAATGCTTCTGCCGTTATTTTGGCTATACTGCTCTCCGCAAATCGGGCAGTGGCGATCGGAGTTATCTCGTACCCAAGTACGGCTGGCTTCGGTGGTGCCACATTCGCTATCGCCGTTAATATATCGCCAGTAGTCAAAGCTTCGGTAGTCGCCAAAATCTTGCTGTGTAAGCCTGTGATAGCGGCGATTACCGACTTTATTGGCCAGCGCGAAGAGTTCCTTTAAAGTCCTGTCGGTTTCAGATGCCATAGTCTAGCGATCGCTCAACACCTATCGTTTGCGAGATTTTGCTGTCTTACGTTTTGGATGTGATCGAGAAGATTGGCTGTAGTCGACCATCTCAACCTCTTGATCGGGAAACTGCTGGTCGATCTGGTCGGAAATAGCGTGTACCTCGGTTTGAAATGCCTGCTCAAAGGCGTTTACTTCCTCAGTTGTTTGATATTTTTTGCCAATTTGATCTGCCTTTAAAAATAACTCTTCCAGGGTTGGATCGTCGGTGTCGGGCGCTGCCAGAAAATCATTAATTTTTTCATAGAGCTTGATAACATTATCCCAGCCAACGTTGCGGTAGCCATTGGTTTTGAGCCAGACTTGGTCAGCTTTGGGTAGCTTCTTTTTGCGGTTGGTGTTTGAGCGCTGCACCTCACGATAGTTCATACCGCTAAAAAGGCGCTGTTTACGTTTTTGGCTAGCCATGATGCTTCCTACCCTAAGGTCCATCGAAATAGACGAATCATGGCTTTGCGCAACTCGCTGTCTTCGTATTGCAACAGCATCTTGGTGTCTCGTGCTAGTCTTAGCCGAATTTGATCCACAATATTTTTGAGTTCTCTGTTATCTCGTTTGAGCTGATCGTTAGCCTCGATCAGTTCGTCGTTTTTGGTGGTCAACGTTTGTATCTTCGAGCTTAGACTCTGATTTTTAGTAGAAAGCTGATCAATCTGACTCTCTAACTGCTGTTGCTCGACTGACAACGTTCCTTTGCGATTTTGGAGTTCTTTATTTGCCTGCTCTAATTCAGCGATAGATTTTTGAGTTTGCTGATGCTCTGCCTGCAATTGCTCAAGCCTTTTCTCTGCCTGACTGCGACGCTGACCGTAAAAGCGGTTATTCTGTGAAAGCTCGTTGTTTTTTTCAACAAAAGACTCAACCAGCTTCTCGGCGCTGGGGTAGTTGCTGAGGAGGACCAACAGTTTCTCGCAGTCCTCTAGGCTGAGCGACTGAGTTACATTTTTGTTTATGCCATAGTTCTCTTTGAGAACAGTCTGAAGCTGGTTCTTTGATGCCACCTGGCTTGTCCTTTCGCAAGACTTAACTGTCAGTGTACCCATAGACTGACCTGTCAGCTAAAGGCGAGCGAATAGCACGACAGTCTTTTACAAAAGCGTTTTTAGAAGGCGTACACAATAAATCTTAGGTGAATGATAGGGCCAGGCTCTTTGTTATTGCCCCATCTGGTGCTCAGAGGTGGGGTTAGTCAATCCAAGCAATCTGTCTATGACTCAGGGTTAAGTTGCGATCGCTGCAGCCGCCGCTGGGGTAAACATTTACCCCAACGACCATAGGCGTTTACCCCAGCAGCGGGGTTAGATCTAAATGCTCGCTTACTGCTTCAGTCAGCTCATTGAGCACGGCCTCGCGCTGTTCGCGGTAGTTGGGGATGCCGGTGGGCAGCGACCCCAGACCGCGCTGCTGACGCAGGCGGTTGAGCCAGGCCCGCCGCCAGGGGCCGTTGTCAAACAGGCCGTGCAAGTAGGTACCCCACAGCGACTGGCTAGCATCGACTACGCCCAGGCTGCGGTCTTCAAACAAAAACTCAAACGGGGTGCCCTTCTCGTCTTTCCCCTCGGAAAGGAGTAGCTGGGTGCGGCCCTGGTGCAGTTCGTAGCCCGACACCGGTAGCCCATCCTGTGGGAAGCGCGAGCTAACGGTGCGCTGGCGAGCAATTTTTTGCTGAGTGATCACCGTGCGCAGCGGGAACAGGTCGAGACCAGGGAAGCGGCCTTCGTGGCCCTCGATGCCCTCGGGATCTGCTAAGAACTGGCCCATCATTTGAAAGCCACCGCAGACGCCCATAACGGTGCCGCCAGCGGCTACGTAGTTCTGAATTTCTTCAGCCATGCCGGTGCGCTGCAATATGAGCAGGTCGGCAATGGTGGTCTTGGTGCCGGGGATGATTACGGCGTCGGGGTAGCTGAGCTTTTCTTTGGGGCTGAGGTAGACCACCCGCACGTTGGGTTCGGCCTCTAGCGGGTCAAAGTCGGTGAAGTTGGAAATGCGGGGCAGGCGAATAACGGCGATGGTGATGTCGGCCTGTTTTTTGCTGCCGGGGGTGCGATCGAGCAGGCTGAGCGAGTCTTCGGCGGGCAGGGCGTTTTCAATCCAGGGCACCACGCCGAGCACTGGAATGCCGGTGCGTTCTTTGATCCACTGTAGGCCCGGCTCTAGGACTTCTCGCTGACCGCGAAATTTGTTGATAATGATGCCTTTGACCAGGGCGCGCTCTTCGGGCTCCATTAGCTCTAGGGTGCCGATGATATGGGCAAACACGCCGCCGCGATCGATATCGGCCACCAGCACCGTGGGGGCATTGAGATGCTTGGCGATGCGCATATTGGTGAGATCGCGATGTTTGAGGTTGACCTCGACAGGGCTACCGGCCCCTTCGCACACTAGAAAGTCGTAGTCTTGGCCGAGGCGGGTGAGGCTTTCTTGAATGGCTTGCCAGCCCTGGTCAAAGAAATTTTCGTAGTACTGGGTGGCGGTGGTGCGCCCCACGGCTCGGCCCTTGAGAATGACCTGAGAGGTCATGTCGCCCTGGGGTTTGAGCAAGATGGGGTTCATCTCAACCTGGGGCGCAACGCCTGCGGCCCAGGCTTGAACCGCTTGGGCATAGCCCATTTCGCCGCCGTTTGCGGTGACGTAGGAATTGAGGGCCATGTTCTGCCCTTTGAAAGGGGCGACTCGCCAACCCCGACGACTGAGAATGCGGCAAAGGGCCGTGGTAATCAATGATTTACCCACGTGGGAGGCTGTTCCCACTACCATGATTGCTCTCATGGAGCGTCTCCAAAGTTGAATGAGTTTGGCGGTAGGGCCAAAGCCTGAGCGGGGATCAAACAATCCGTTCTCGTGGGCTGATGCCCAGGGCTTAACCACTCCCTATGCAGATTCTTCAGGAACAACACAACCGATCAGGACATATTAGCTCTGCCACCATCGGGTACTGGTCAGAGACTGGCCCAGGAAGGCCAACGCACCCATCGGCACCATGCATTATAGAGATGATCGGCCAGAGTAGGGCGATACTGGGCTGGGCTGAGCACATATAGCTGCTCAAACACCTGGCGACCTAGGGGCGTAAGGCGAAAGCTATCGGTCAGGCCCTGGCCATCGACTTCGCGGCGCAGCAGACCAACGGCGATTAGCCACATCATCGCGTTTTCGGCCTGTAGCTCGGCCATAGCGCGGCGGCTGTAGTGGCTCTTGACGCCTGCCTGGCCGCACACCTGGCGAATGGAAATGCTCTGCGATCGCATATCCCCCAGCAAATCTAGGCGAAAGGGAGAGCACCGAAAGGCTCGCTCGGCTCGCTTGAGCGAGCGTCGGGGATAACTAATGGAAAGTCCTGTCGAGGGATCGGCTAGGGGCATGGGCAAAACCGGATGGGCTTTATCATTGCCTAAATTGTAGGCGCATTCCATGCTTAACATAGCTTGCTCCTGGGGCAGTCGGCTGCTCTAGGTCGGCCACACTCTTAATTTAGTATTGCGCCTGGAGGGGTTAAGGGCCTGCGATGGTAGGGTTAAACATCGCCTGATGCCCTTAATGACCGGGCTGTTGCAGGCCATTTTTACTTTGACCATTTTTAACTTTGAAAGGTGTGCTTATGAGTCCTAAAGTACTGCCTGGCCAAAGCTACCCCCTGGGGGCCACTGTCTACGCGGTGGGCGTCAATTTTTGCCTCTATTCTAAACACGCTACCGGCATCGACCTGCTGCTGTTTGAGGCCGACGATCTGGCTCAGCCCAGCCGTGTGATCACCCTCGACCCCAAATGGAACCGCACCTTTTACTACTGGCATCTGTTTGTGCCCGGCCTTAGGAGTGGGCAAATCTACGCCTACCGCGTCCACGGACCCTTTGACCCGGCCCATGGCCACCGCTTCGATGCCACCAAGGTGCTGCTCGACCCCTACGCCCGCGCCATTGTCGGCGACGATACCTACGATCGCGCGGCCGCCATTGGTCTGGGCGACAACTGCGCCACGGCCCTTAAGGGGGTAGTAGTAGATACCCGCAATTACGACTGGCAGGGCGATCGCCCTCTGCACATTCCCTACTCCAGCAGCGTCATCTACGAAATGCACGTAGGCGGTTTTACCCGCCACCCTTCCTCAGGACTGCCTGACGAGCAGCGAGGCACCTACGCGGGGCTGATCGAAAAAATTCCCTACCTGCAAGAGCTGGGCGTCACGGCCGTAGAGCTGCTGCCGATTCACCAGTTCGATACCCAAGATGCCATGCCCGGCCTGGAAAACTATTGGGGCTACAGCACTCTGGCCTTCTTTGCTCCCCACCGGGGCTACAGCTCGTGCAAAGACCCCCTGGGGCCGGTGAACGAGTTTCGCGACCTGGTGAAGGCGCTGCACCGGGCCGGTATTGAGGTCATTCTCGATGTGGTGTTTAACCACTCATCCGAGGGTAACCACGAAGGCCCCACCCTGAGCTTCAAGGGCATCGACAACAAAACCTATTACATGCTCGAAGACAACCCGATCTACTACTCCAACTACAGCGGCTGCGGCAATACGCTCTCGCCCAACCACGCTGTAGTCGGGCGCATGATTCTCGATAGCCTGCGCTACTGGGTGTCAGAGATGCATGTGGATGGCTTTCGCTTTGACCTGGCTTCGGTAATGTCGCGGGATATGGCGGGCAACCCTCTGGAAGACCCACCGATTCTATGGAATATTGAGTCGGAGCCGATTTTGGCGGGCACCAAGATTATCGCCGAAGCGTGGGATGCGGCGGGACTGTACCAGGTGGGCAGCTTTATCGGCGATCGCTTTGCCGAGTGGAATGGCCCCTACCGCGACCACGTGCGCCAGTTTGTTAAGGGCGATACCGGCTGCGTGCCCGACCTAGCCTCGCGCATTTTGGGCAGCCCCGACATTTACCAAAAGCCCAACCGCGAGCCCAACCGCAGCATTCACTTTGTCACCTGCCACGACGGGTTTACCCTCAACGACCTGGTTTCGTACAACCAAAAGTACAACCAGGCCAACGGCGAGCAAAACCGCGACGGCACCGACGCCAACTACAGCTGGAACTGTGGCGTAGAGGGGCTTTCTGCCCCGCCCGAGGTCGAGCAGCTGCGCCAGCGGCAGATCAAAAACTTTCTCACGCTGCTGTTTATGGCTCAGGGCACCCCCATGCTGCTGATGGGCGACGAGGTGCGCCGCACCCAGCGCGGCAACAACAACGCCTACTGCCAAGACAACGAAATTAGCTGGTTTAACTGGGATGCGGTGGAGAAAGAGCAATCCCTGCTGCGCTTTACTCAGGGGCTAATTCACTTTATTCAAAATCTGAAGGTGTTTCAGCTAGAGCACCTGCTGCGGGTAACCACCACCCGGCACTACGAGCCTCACATTGTCTGGCACGGCCCTAACCTGGGCCAGCCCGACTGGTCTGAAAACTCGCGCACCCTGGCCTTTACGCTGCGCTTTCCCGATGCCAAGGAGCAAATTCACGTCATGCTCAACGCCTACTGGGAACCGCTGATGTTTGAACTGCCGGGGCTGGGACCGCGCGATCGCTGGCACCGCATTGTCGATACGTCGGTGGCACCGCCGCGAGATTTTTGCTACCCCGAAGAAGCTCCGGTGTTTGAAAGCGATCAATACCCGGTCGGGGCGCGATCGTCCGTAGTGCTGATGAGCCGAGCGCTGGGGTAGGGCTTTTGATTGGAAAGCTAGCCGCTCACTTGTACCAGAATGACTGTCTCTAAAACAGTAGTCACTGTCCAACCACAGCTCTAGAAACATGACTTTGTGAAGTTAGTCACTGATTCTAAGAATTGATGTGATCATGCAGCTGAAATCACAGGTGATATCAAATCTCTTTCGATAGAAATGGATTTAGTGAAACAGATAAGCAACATAGCTACACAGTCTAAAAGTGTTGAGATTTCTAATGGCATATTAAATCTAAACAACGAAATCATCCAAGCCAGAATCTTTCTTGTCATAGCTAATAAAGAAGATCCTGATCTCCCAGAAGAAATCAAGATCTGAAGTCTCAAATTAAGGCTTGCAAAGAACTAGGAGTTTTGCTTGATGATGATCTTCATTCAAGAAGATGGAAAGGGGCCTTATTGCATTGACTGTTGCGATACGAACTTAGCGATAGTTCTCTTAGGAAATATTCAGGGTGCTCCTCTTGAAATACGTGGTAAATATAAATGCAATGCCTGTAAGAATTTCTTCTGGGATAAATCAAGCCTACCCTATTGCTACCTTCAATTAAGACGGACTATCTAACATGGAATTTGATAAATTTGCCACTTTCCTAAGCAGGCTAGTGTATTGATGATTACTATTACGAGAGTTGGCACCCTTTTCTCCCAAATATGTTAAAAGCTTGTTGGCAAAATTCACAACGGCTTCTTCAAAGAACTAATACATTTGAATTGAGTAAATATCTGAAAGGCTTAGGTTATGAATCCCTTTGACAGGGATAATGCCCGCATCTTGTAATAAACTGAAGGCAGACGACTTGCCGGAAAATTTTTCTGTGATTATTTTTGGATCCTTTCTTGTATCCCCACATGTAAAACGCTCGATGGACTCACCATGAGCAATCATATTGCGTTTTTGAAATAAGGCTTTAAGTTGATTGTTCAATTCTTGTCCGACTATTTTACTCAGGGTTTCTCCAATCAAGACCTCGCACAATACACCACTGATTTCTTCCCATCCAGACCGCTTGAGTCTTTGCAAAAGGTAGGCCTTAAGCCTGTCAGATTTTTCGTCGTCATAAATTATGTCAATAGATTCTATAGAGTCGATCAAAATTTCTGAAAGAGTTGCCTCACAAAGTATCGACAGCATCAAGATTAGATTTGCAACTAACGATGCTCTTAAGATCGCTCGATTTTCCTTGTCTTTTTCGTATGCAACGTCTTTAATTTCAATGATAGAGTTTAATATGAGACTAGTAATTGGTTGCCTGGAGTGAATGCTAAACATTTTTTGGCTCTTTGAATTTAAGTATCTGGAAAACAATGAATAATTTGAAGAGCCTAATATATCTGGGAGCAGAAGATATAGCTGCAGTCAACTGGATTAGGACGTTTATGAAGCGAGCATTCAAGCGTTTGAACGTTTTTAGGCTTTGTTGATGTCCTAACCCAGGTGACTCTGGCTATATCCTCAAAATTCTTGATAGAAGCGATCTTGATGGTGATCATTTTGTTTGATGCAAGATGGCAGCTTCTTTTGATATTCCGTATAGATTCTGAGAGCCGCTGCTATATATTGCTCTGCGCTTTCTCCTTGAGTTTGAAATCAGTCTAAGGTTTCGACATCAACGGGCACATTGACTTTAGAGACCATTGGTTTAGGAATTCGTAGCTTTGCTTGTGCAAAGAAAATCTTATCAAGTGGCGGAATGCCTGATGTGTCGATGTCATCATCCGTCATAGCGTCAATTCTGGTCCAGCCGGTCTTGGAGGTATTGCTAATAAGCAGCGAGAAACCCGGTTTCTTTTGATCATTGTCAATTGCTAGTCCAGCAATTGACAATGATCAAAAACCCGGCTTCTAAGTGAGCGAGTTAGGGCAGTTCGGTGGTGCCCATCAGGTAGCGATCGCATTCCCGCGCCGCCCCACGCCCTTCATTGATCGCCCACACCACCAGGCTCTGGCCCCGGCGACAATCCCCAGCCGCAAACACCCCCGGAATCGACGTAGTGTACTGCTCGTGCTCAGCCTTCACGTTGCTGCGACCATCTTTCTCCAGCCCCAGGGCATCCACCAACGGCTGCTCTGGGCCAAGGAAGCCCATCGCCAGCAGCACCAGATGCGCGGGGACAACCTTCTCGGTACCGGGCACATTTTGGGGCACAAAGCGCCCGTTTTCGTCTTGGTCCCACTGAATCTGCACGGTGTGGACGGCCTTCACTTGGCCATTCTCATCGCCTTCAAACTTGGTGGCCGTGGTCAGGTAGGCGCGGGGGTCATCGCCAAACATGGCAGCGGCTTCTTCCTGGCCGTAGTCCATTTTGTAGACCTTGGGCCACTCGGGCCAGGGGTTGGCTGGCGATCGCGTTTCCGGTGGCTGGGGCATAATCTCCACCTGGGTGACGCTGGTGCAGCCGTGGCGAATGGAGGTGCCCACGCAGTCGGTGCCCGTATCGCCGCCGCCGATAATCACCACATCCTTGCCCGCCGCCGAGATGTAGTTGTCGCCGGGGTTTTTATCCAGCACCGCCTGGGTGTTGGCGGTGAGAAACTCCATAGCAAAGTGAATGCCCTTCAGGTCGCGCCCCTCAATCGGCAGATCGCGGGGGCGAGTGGAGCCGGTGCAGAGCACGACTGAATCGAACTCCTTCAGCAGGTTTTCAGCAGAAATGTCTTTGCCGACCTCGGTGTTGCAGACAAAGGTAACGCCCTCGGCTTCGAGCACGTCCAGACGCCGCTGTACCACCTGCTGCTTGTCGAGCTTCATGTTGGGGATACCGTACATCAGCAGGCCACCGGGGCGATCGGCCCGTTCGTACACGGTCACCCAGTGGCCCGCCGAGTTGAGCTGGGCAGCGGCGGCGAGACCAGCGGGGCCAGAACCGATCACCGCGACTTTTTTGCCGGTGCGCTGCTGGGGCGGGTTAGGGGTAATCCATCCCGCCTCCCAGCCTTTTTCGGCGATGGAATACTCGATGTTTTTAATCGTCACCGGGGGGCTGGTGATGCCCAGTACGCAAGAACCCTCGCAGGGGGCGGGGCAGACGCGCCCCGTGAACTCAGGGAAGTTGTTGGTCTTATGCAGCCGCTCCAGGGCTTCTTCCCACAGACCCCGGTAGACCAGGTCGTTCCATTCAGGAATCAGGTTATTGATCGGGCAGCCGCTGGCCATGCCGCTGATGGTGATGCCCGTGTGGCAGAAGGGCGTGCCGCAATCCATGCAGCGAGCGCCCTGGGTGCGCAGGTTTTCCTCCGGCATGTGGAGGTGAAACTCGTCCCAGTTGCGAATGCGATCGGCGGGGGTGACTTCTTGCGCCACTTCCCGCAGGTATTCCATAAAGCCAGTCGGTTTTCCCATGGTGATTGTCCTGAGAGATGTTTGGATGCTTTGGGATTTTGTAAGTCGAGGAGATTTGTAGGGTGCATTCGCGAAGCAATGCACCACAATACAAGGTTTCGCGCGCGGTGCATCGCGGCTCAAAAGCGCAATCTGGGCCAATTGGCTAGGGGGGTGAGCCGCGAATGCACCCTACGGTTGATCTAGCTCCCGCCGATGCGGGCGGTGTCGCGGGCGTTTTCTTCAAACGCTGCCGTCAGGGCATCGTCGCCAGTTAGCCCGTCGGCTAGAGCTTTTTGGATGTGTTGCAGCACTCGCTTGTAGTCGCGGGGCATCACCTTTACAAACTTGGGCACGGTGTTCTCCCAGTCTGCTAGCAGCGTGATCCCCCGCTTGCTCTCGGTGTAGTCAACGTGGCGCTGAATCAGCTCTTGCAGGTCGCGAATTTCTTCGGGTTCCTCAAGCCGCTCCAGGTCCACCATTTCGGTGTTGCAGCGGGTGGCAAAGTCGCCCGCCTCATCGAGCACGTAAGCGACGCCGCCGCTCATGCCTGCGGCGAAGTTGCGCCCAGTTACCCCCAGCACGATCGCTTTTCCGCCGGTCATATACTCGCAGGCGTGGTCGCCGACCCCTTCTACCACCGCCGTTACCCCAGAGTTGCGAACGCAGAACCGCTCACCCGCTAGCCCACGAATATAGGCTTCGCCACCAGTGGCCCCGTAGAAGGCCACGTTGCCGGTGATGATGTTCTCCGCAGGCACAAAGGTAGAGCGCTTATGCGGGTAGACGATCAGCTTGCCGCCGCTGAGTCCCTTGCCTAGGTAGTCATTAGCTTCGCCTTCCAGCTCCAGGGTGACACCCTTGGGCACAAAGGCCCCGAAGCTTTGCCCGGCGCTGCCCTGGAAGTGGAGGTGCACGGTGTCTTCCGGTAAGCCTTCCCAATGGCGCTTGGTGATTTCGTTGCCGAGGATGGTGCCAACGACCCGGTTGACATTCTGGATCGGCAGGGTGGCGCTGACCTTTTCGCCCCGCTCGATCGCAGGCTCGCACAGATCCAACAACGTGGTCATATCCAGCGATTTCTCCAGGCCGTGATCCTGGGTCATTTGGCAGTAGCGCCCGACTTCGGGGCCAACCTCCGGCTGGTGGAGGATGGGGGAGAGGTCGAGGCCCTTGGCCTTCCAGTGGGCGATCGCGGCCTTCGGCTCCAGTACATCGGTGCGGCCCACCATCTCATCTAGGGTGCGGAAGCCTAGCTCGGCCATCAGCTCGCGCATATCCTGGGCGATGAAGGTCATAAAGTTGACCACGTGGTCGGGGTCGCCCATGAAGTGCTTACGCAGTTCTGGATCCTGGGTGGCGACGCCCACCGGGCAGGTGTTCAAGTGGCAGACCCGCATCATGATGCAGCCCATGGAAACCAGGGGCGCGGTGGAGAAGCCAAACTCTTCGGCCCCCAGCAGGGCGGCAATCACCACGTCGCGACCGGTTTTCATTTGGCCATCGGTTTCGACTACCACTCGGCTGCGCAGGTTGTTCATCACCAGGGTTTGGTGGGTTTCAGCCAGGCCCAGCTCCCAAGGCAGACCGGCGTGCTTGATTGAAGTCTGGGGTGAAGCCCCGGTACCGCCGTCGAACCCGGCGATGAGAATGACATCGGCGTGGGCCTTGGCTACCCCGGCGGCGATGGTGCCAACCCCAACTTCAGACACCAGCTTGACGTTGACGCGGGCGTCGCGGTTGGCATTCTTGAGGTCGTGGATCAGCTCGGCCAGGTCTTCAATGGAGTAGATGTCGTGGTGGGGCGGCGGCGAAATCAGTCCCACGCCGGGGGTGGAGTGGCGCACTTTGGCAATCCAGGGATAGACTTTGCGGCCCGGTAGCTGGCCGCCTTCGCCGGGTTTTGCGCCTTGGGCCATTTTGATTTGCAGCTCCTTAGCCTGGGAGAGATACAGGCTGGTGACGCCAAAGCGACCGGAGGCCACCTGCTTGATGGCGCTGTTTTTGGAGTCGCCCTTTTCGTTGGTCCAGGTGTAGCGATCGGGGTCTTCGCCGCCCTCGCCCGTGTTCGATTTGCCGCCTAGGCGGTTCATGGCGATCGCCAGCGCTTCGTGGGCTTCCTTAGAGATCGACCCGTAGCTCATCGCCCCGGTCTTAAACCGGCGGGTAATCGCCTCCACGGGCTCGACTTCTTCAATAGGAATGGGTTCTCGCTGCTTGAACTGGAGCAGGTCGCGCAGGCGGAACAGCTGCTTCTCTTGCTCGTTGACCAGGGCGGCGTAGCGCTTGTAGGCCTCGTAATCGCCCGTTCTCACCGCTTTTTGCAGAGAATGGATAATTTCGGGGCTAAACAGGTGGGCTTCGCCTTCCTTGCGCCACTGGTAGTCGCCGCCAGCATCGAGAGTGATGTGGTCAGTGGGGCGATCGGGAAAGGCGTGACGGTGTCGCTTGAGGGCTTCTTCGGCCAGCACGTCGAGCCCGACGCCCTGAATGCGGGAGGCCGTCCAGGTAAAGTACTGGTCAACGACGGTGTGATTCAGGCCCAGGGCTTCAAATATTTGCGCGCCGCGATAGCTTTGAATCGTGGAAATGCCAATTTTAGAGGCAATTTTGATCACGCCCTTGGTGACGGCCTTGATAAAGTTCTGACAGGCTTTGTCAAACTCCATTGGGGGCAGCAGCTGATCGGCGAGCATGCCCGCAATGGTGTCGAACACCAGGTAGGGGTTGATCGCGCCGCAGCCGTAGCCAATTAGGGTGGCGAAGTGGTGAACTTCGCGGGGTTCGCCCGACTCCAGCACCAGGCCGACGCGGGTGCGGGTGCCGTTGCGAATTAGGTGGTGGTGCAGGCCAGCGACGGCGAGCAGAGCGGGGATCGGGGCGTGATCGGCGTCGATAGTGCGATCGCTCAAAATAATCAGGCTGGTGCCGCTGGCGATCGCCTGATCCGCCGCCTGAAAAATTCCCTCCAGCGCCGCCTTCAGCCCTGACTCACCTTCAGCCGCCGTAAATACCATCGGCAGCGTCATCGAGGAGAAGCCCTGCTCGCCCGCCTGCTTCAGCTTGGCCAGCTCGGCGTTGGTGATGATCGGCGTCTTCAGGTTGATCAGCCGACAGCTCTCGGGCTCGGGCTTGAGCAAATTGCGCTCGCTGCCAATGGTGGTATCGGCAGAGGTGATGATCGCCTCGCGAATCGAGTCGATCGGCGGGTTGGTGACCTGGGCAAACAGCTGGTGGAAGTAGTCGTACAGCAGCCGAGGCTTGTTGGAAAGCACAGTCAGCGGCGTGTCGGTACCCATTGCGCCGATCGCCTCGACGCCGTTCTCAGCCATCGGTTTCAGCAGCAGCCGCAGTTCCTCAAAGGTATAACCAAAGGCAGTCTGGAGGATGGGTAGGGGCGCAGCATGCTGCGCCCCTACGGGAGTTGCGCCATTGCCATTCAACCCGGCGGGGTCTGCCGCCTCCGGTAGATCCGCCAGTTTCACCAGGTGCTGATCGAGCCATTCCCGGTAAGGATTTTCTGTTGCAATCTGGTGCTTGATCTCTTCATCCGAAACAATCCGGCCCTCGTCCATATTCACCAAGAACATGCGACCGGGTTCGAGCCGCCCCTTGTAGGCCACATTCTCAGGCTCGATGGGCAGCACGCCCGCTTCCGACGCCATAATCACCAGGTCGTCCTTGGTGACGGTGTAGCGGGAGGGGCGCAGGCCGTTGCGATCGAGCACCGCCCCCATCATGGTGCCATCGGTGAAGGCGATCGCAGCAGGCCCATCCCAGGGCTCCATTAGGCAGGCGTGGTATTCGTAGAAAGCTTTTTTCTCAGGGCTCATCGACTCGTGGGCCGTCCAGGGTTCGGGCACCATCATCATCATGGCGTGGGGCAGCGATCGACCCGCCAGGGTCATGAGTTCCAACGTATTGTCGAAGATTCCAGAGTCGCTGCCTTCTTTGTTGATCAGCGGCTTGGCTCGCTCCAGATCGCCGCCAAATAGCTCAGCCTCAAACATCGACTGGCGGGCATACATCCAGTTGATATTGCCGCGCAGAGTGTTAATTTCGCCGTTGTGGGCCACGTAGCGGTAGGGGTGGGCTCGCTCCCAGCTGGGGAAGGTGTTGGTGCTAAAGCGCGAGTGCACCAGAGCCAGGGCGCTTTCCATCGCCTCATCGGCTAGATCGGGGAAATACAGCCCCACCTGCTCAGGGGTGAGCATGCCCTTGTAGACGACCGTGCGGCACGACAGACTGGTGGCATACAAGTAGGGGTCAATGCCGGTGGAGTGAATGGCGGAGTGAGCCCGCTTGCGAATGATGTAGAGCTTGCGTTCAAAGGCCTGGTCATCGGCTAAATCTCCAGAACGCTGGATGAACACCTGCTGCATGAAGGGTTCGCTGGCTTTGGCGGTTTCCCCTAGGGAAGCATTATCGGTGGGCACATCGCGCCAGCCCAGCACCTTTTGCCCTTCCTCGGCGGCGATCTGCTCAAAAATCTGGCGACCCTTAGCGCGATCGCCCGCATTCGGCGAAGCAAAGAAGAACCCTACCCCGTAATGCCCCGGTGCCGGTAGGGTAATGCCCTCGGCCGCCGCCACCTTAGCCATGAATTTGTGGGGCATTTGCAGCAAAATGCCCGCCCCGTCGCCGGTATTGGCCTCGGCCCCTACCGCACCCCGGTGGGCCAGGTTGACCAAAATCGTCAAACCCTGCTGCACAATAGTGTGCGACTGTGCGCCTTTCATATGGACGATGAAGCCAACGCCGCAGGCATCGTGCTCGTACTGCGGGTGGTAGAGACCTTGGGCTTGGGGCGGTTGGGTTAAAGGCATTGATTTATCGAGCAAAAGGAAGGAACTCAAACAGGGACAGATATAAACTATAAACCGTGCTCAGGTATTCTCCGATGAGGCTTATGGCGCTGACCAGTCTCTTAAGAAAATAATCAGATCAGCAATCACAATCCTTGCGAAATATCACAAACTTTGCGATCCTTTGACTTTGCCATTTTCTGCTATCCCGAATACAACTACAAGAATCGCAACTTTGTGACGGTGGTATACCTGGTTCCTTGGAGGTGCTTGACCTTAGATTGCTTTAGAGCTGCTTTAGGGTAAAGCTAAAAAGCTTCTTGCGATTACTCTGCACGGTTTGTGGCCAACTCCGGGCAAAATGTTGGCCAGTCTAGAATATAGGGAACTCCTATGGCAATCGTCCTATGAACGTGGAAGTTACGGTTGTGACCTCTGTACCGCCTACAGCAAAAGACCTAGATGATTTGAGATTGGCTGCATCTGCGCTGGCAAGCAAACAGGACAGCATCGCTGTGGATGTACGAGAAGAAAAATGTCAATTTCTCTTGACAGCTAGCTTCAAGATGAAGACGACTGCCCAGTATAAAGTGGTCGACCTCATTTCAGCGGAGTTTGAATATTATCTCGTCAGCTTAAAAGATTATCAAGAAACGATAATTTCATTCCCTCGGTAGTAATCGTTGAAAGGCCATGAGTGAGTACCAGTACTACGAGTTTCAAGCCCTTGACCGACTCCTGACACCCGAAGAGCAGGAAACCTTGCAAGCGCTGTCGAGCCGAGCGCACATTACCCCGCACAGGGCCAGCTTTGTCTACAACTATGGTGACTTTCGGGGTGGGCCAGAAGCTGTATTGGCCAAGTACTTTGATGCGATGTTCTACATTGCCAACTGGGGTACCTGGCAAATTATGTTTCGCTTTCCCAAAGCGTTAGTTGAGCGCTCATGGTTTGAACCTTACGAGGTCGAGGATGCGATCGCTGTCACCACCACCACCCATCACCTGATTCTCAACATCGAAATCCGCGAAGAAGAGGGACTGATGGGGTGGGTTGAAGGCGAAGGCTGGCTGCCTCGGCTGTTGCCCCTCCGCGATGACCTGCTGGCGGGTGACCTGCGGTTGCTGTATTTGGCTTGGCTGCGACTGTGCCCCAACCTAGTGGAGTACGGCGAAGACGAAGACCCGACTGAACCACCAGTGCCCTCTAATTTAGGCAAGCTAACGCCGCCCCTTAAGACCTTTATGGAACTGGTGGAGCTTGACCCCGATTTAGTTGCAGCGGCGGCCCAGATTAGCTCAGACCAGCGACCCAAACCGGCTCCACCCCTGGAAGACTGGCTACCCAATCTAACCGAGGCAGAACGCCAGACCTTTTTGCTGAAACTGGTGCGGCGAGAGCCCCACGTTGATCTGCAATTGATTAACCGGCTGAAAGAACTGGCTGGCACTCAACCATCCATGCCGCTGGCTTCAGAGCAAGAACGGCGGCGGTTTTCGGAACTGGTCGCGATCGCGACTGATGTGGCCACCAAGCGCCAACAAAAGGAGCAAGCAGCGGCTAAAAAGAAGCGGATCAAAGAGCTGGAGGCGCTTGCTCCCAAAGCATCTTACACCTGGGATCGGGTGCTGGATTTGATTCAGGTCAAACAGGCCCATGCTTACGACGAGGCTACAAAATTACTCAAGGATCTGCGCGACCTGGCTGAGCATCAGGGGCAGTTACCCACCTTTAGTCAGTGCCTTGAGCGGCTTAAGGCAGACTACAGCAATCGACCAGCGCTAATGAAGTGATTGCGATCCATTCAGCCCTGATAGGCCTACGCCTTTCTTTAAAGATGCCACAGAGCAGAAACCGGGTTTCTGTGGTTGAGACATTACCCCTTGTCTGCACAGCCAAGAAACTCGGTTTCTCTGGCGAGAACCTTCTATCCCTCGCTGATCAAGCGGAGCAGTTGATCGGTGGAGATCTTGCCGCTCATGTCGGCCCCTTCTAGCAGACCGTCGGCCAGGTCGCGTTTTTGCTTGTGCAAATCGACAATTTTTTCTTCAATCGTATTTTTGGCTACCAGGCGATAGATGGTGACCGGGCGCTGCTGACCGATGCGGTGGGCGCGATCGCTGGCCTGATCTTCCACTGCTGGGTTCCACCACGGGTCCATGTGAATCACGTAGTCGGCGGCAGTGAGGTTGAGCCCGGTGCCCCCCGCCTTCAGGCTAATCAAAAACACGTCGCCCTTGCCCGCCTGAAAGGCATCGACCCGCTTTTTGCGATCCTTGGCGGGGGTGCTGCCGTCGAGGTACTGGTAGCTAATGTTTTGCCCGTCGAGAAACTCGCGCAGAATACTGAGGTGATCGACAAATTGGCTAAAGACCAGCGCTTTGTGGTTGTTTTCTAACAACTCTTCCATGATTTCGCCAAAGGCTTCGAGCTTGGCGCTGGGCAGGGCGGTAGTGCCTTTGACCAGGCGGGTATTGCAGCAGGCGCGGCGCAGCTTCATAATTTCGGCCAGCACCTGCAGGTGTTTGGTGCCTGCTTCCACGTCGGGGTCAGCCAGTTTTTCAATAGCATCCCGCCGCAGCGCCTCATAGAAGGCCATCTCCTGGGCACTGAGTTCGACCTGTAGGGTAATTTCCGTGCGGGCAGGCAGCTCGTCGAGCACCTGGGTCTTGGTGCGCCGCAGAATAAAGGGCTGAATCAGTTTTTTCAGGCGGTTACGGGCCGCTTTGTCCTGGTTGCGCTCGATCGCATTGGCAAACCGCTGACTAAACTGATCCTGCGACCCTAACAGCCCAGGGTTAATGAACCGAAACAGGTTCCACAGCTCGCCCAGGTGATTTTCGATCGGGGTGCCGGTAGTGAGAATTTTGAACCCGCCCTGAAGCTTCATCGCCGCTTTGGAGCGTTTAGTGGCAGAGTTCTTAATCGCCTGGGCTTCGTCGAGCACGATGGTCTGCCAGGTGACCTGGGCCAGCATTTTAGCAACGTCATCCTGCTGTAAGAGACCGTAGCTGCACACCACCAGGTCGAAGGGGTTAAGCTCGTTGAGAATTTTTTGGCGATCGCCTGTGCCAAACTGAATTGGGTTGAGCGTCGGCGCAAACTTTTCGGCCTCGCTGAGCCAGTTCATGCACACCGAGGTGGGGGCAATGATCAGCGTTGGCCCCTGCGGCGCGCGGGTAAGAATCACTGCTAGCGCCTGCAGGGTTTTGCCCAGGCCCATGTCGTCGGCCAAGCAGGCTCCCACGCCCCAGTGGGCTAGCCGGGCCAGCCAGTTAAACCCTTCGATTTGGTAGTCGCGCAGCTCGGCTTGTAGCGTCGAGGGCAGCTCGGGCTTGAGATCCTTCGCTTCCTTGAGGCGTTTGAGGTGGTCTTTCCAGTGTTTATCGGTTTTGAGCTGGCCGACCTCGTCCATCCAGTCTTCCATCGCCAGCCCCGCTAGGGGATGAAAGCGCACCCCGTCGCCGCTGGTTTCAGAATAGGCCCGCAGGTCGTCGAGGCGTTTGCGAAACTCCTGGGTGAGGGCGAGAAACTGACCGTCGGCTAGCTTAATGAACCGACTGGGAGACGCCTTTAGCAGCTCCATCAGCCGCTGCATATCGAGCACCTCGTCGTCGCTAATTTGCAGCTCGCCGCTGGCGGCAAACCAGTCGCGCTGGCGCTGAATTTGAATTTTGAAATTGCTAAGGCTGACCCGATTGGCAATCCGCATTTTTTCGCCTTCGGGCCATTCCACCACGGCCAGATCGCTGATGTCCTGGATCTCCGTCAACAGCTCCAGGCAGGCTTCGGGGTCGTCGATCAGCCACTCACCGGCTTCATCCTCTAGGCGTTGCAGGGTGGGGCAGGCGGTTTCGACGGCCTGGGCCAGGGTTCTCTCGTCTTCTAAATTGCGGTGGGTTTGCAGACGTTGGCCGTCAATTTCGGCGATTACCATTTCGCCGCCGCTGCCGGGGCGGTAGTAGGGGCCATCGTCGCCAAAGGGCCGAGTCAGCAGGGAGACTTTGAGCCCTTCTCCGGCGGGCAGCAGGTGCAGGTGGGGCTGGGGTTGAGCTTCGACTTCCTCGGCGTCGGCCACACCACCGCCAATATCAGAATGTACTGTGACCAGGCCTGCTACGGCGTTGATGGCGGCGAGCACCTGCTCTTTCGCGTTTTCGGGCACCTCCAGGGCATTCTTTGGCCCCAGCACTTCGGCGATGCGGTGGTGGTTGGCGGTAATCTCGATCACCTTGAGCCGGGTGGGGGTTTCTTTGACCAGGGCGATCGCGCTTTTGCCGGCCACCTCTGGGGTGAGCGAAATCGCTAGCTTGCCCGCACTGGTCTGACGCACCAGCAGGGCTGGTTCTCCCGCCACCACCTCTAGCCGAGTCGTAGGCGAGTCTTCCCAAAACACCAGGGGGTGGCCGACCAGGGACAGCAGCGCCTGACCGGGAAATTGGTAGTTGTCGTAGCCGTAGCTGTAGGGATCGCTGGTGAGGTGGGAGCAGATGTCGCGGTCTTGCGGGGTGAGGTAGCTAAAGGATGAGAGCTCGTTTTTGAGGCGTTTGAGGGCGATCGCGCGGCCTTTGCTCCAGCCGCCTTTGACGCTTATCTTCTGCTCCTTGGGCTGCAGCATCCAGGTCTCGGTGGAATAGATTGTCAAAAACCAGGCCAGCCGATATTCGCTGGAAGTAGCCGCCTTCGTCTGGAGCGACGAAGCGGTAGGGTTAAGGCCAATCAGCGCCGTTAGCGACAGCTCCCAAGGCTGTTTTGGCGTAATGATGTCAATTAGGGGGCGAATGCCGGTTTTTTGGCGCAGTTCTGCTGCTTTTTGGCTGTAGATATCATCACCTGTCAGATGGGCCAGCAGCTCGGCGGCCTCTAGGGCAAACCAATCGTACCCAGCGGTGGTAGCGGCCTGGTAAAACTCTTTGGCAACGTCGGGCAACCGTTCCTTGGCATTCTCTAGATCGACCCAATAGAGGCACAGCATGTCGATCAGCGTTTCAAAGCTGTTGGCGTTGTCGAGGCTGCTGACGGGGGTGTTGGTCAGGTAGCGCTTCGCCGCTGTGTTGCCCTGGAGCACTTGGGCAACTTTCTCCAGGCAGCTGTAGATCACGCTCATCCAGTGGCGGTAGCCCTGCTCGGCAATGATGTGGGCATAGCCCTCGGCCTCTTTGAGGTCAGTGATGGCACCAGCCTGAATCAGCGCCACCACCAGAAACAGGCCGGGCACGGTGTCGAAATAGATTTTGCGTTTGCCGGTGCTTTTTTTGAGCAGCTTGAGGGCAACAGCGCCTTCCTCGATGGCTTGGGCGTAGTCGCCCTGTAGGCAGCTGAGCCAGCTCTGGTGTAGCAGCAGTTCGGTGGGGTTGTCGTTGGCGTAGTCTTGCAGGGCGGCATCGGCCTCGTCTAATCGACCTTGGGCAATGAGCTGCTCAATCCAGATGCCTTTTAGTCGCTCGGAGACTGCGCCACCGGTCTGGGCGCAGTCTTCATTCAGCAGGGTTGTAGGTTCTGTCGCTGGGGTGAGGTTGATAAGCGAGCTGAAGCAGAGGTTGCCCAGGGCGGCTTCGTAGAGGTCGGGGTCTTGCTTGAGGGTGAGAAACCAGTCGCGATCGAAGGGGTTGTTGCAGATTAGCTCAAACACCTCTGACATTGAAATGCGGCTAGAGGCGTAGGGGTTGCTGTAGTAGGCCTCAAACTGCTGCTCGATATAGTCCCAATCGTGACGGTAAAGACCAATGCGCACCTCGCGCAAGAACTCGTCTTCGGATTGAAAATAGCGCAGGCTCTGGTTCCAGCCGTGGGTGCGAATGGGGAGTTTAGTCTGCACGGCCTTAACCATGGGTTCAAAACGACCCTGGTGAATGGCGTCACGGGTGGCAATTTCGACCAGTAGCGGATGGCACTGGGGGCCGTGGGCGCTGTGGGTAACCAGCAGCCGCTTGCTGTTTAGGCGAGTAATCAGCGGGTTGAGCAGATGTGGGCCAGCGATTTTAGGTTTTTTGGCGCTCGCTAAATAGAGGTTGAGGCAGTCGAGCAGCTTCACCTTGCCTACGGGGGCATAGATGATGGAATACAGCTGCACCAGCTCTTGCTCTGGCTCGGCAAGCTTTTGGTAAGACTGGACTAAATTGGCGCGGAGGGCGGCGGCTTTTGGGGGGGCAGGCATGGTTGGGGCGATCGCAGAAGACTGCTCGTTAAAGAGATTGTATCGGTCATTGCTGGCTTGGGCTGTGCCTGGCGCACTCAACCTGCTGCTGCTGGAGTAGCAACAGTGCGTTCTTATTGAAAATCTGTTGCATTAATCTCAAAGCTTGGGTATCTTAGTAGTAACGAGAGTCAATAGTGACAATAGCTAATGTCTCCCTAGAGCTGGGCAAAGAAATTTTCAAAAAACGCTGAAATACTGGCTGGCAAAGATACGTAGCCCATAGCCTGCCTGCCCTGTCGGCACCTGCGATCGCTTAGTTCAGAGCCAGTTTCAATAAGTTTGGGCCTTTTGGGGTCGCCACTATGGAGAGTCAGTCGAGTTAATATGCATGCTCTAAAGTCAGATTACGCCGAATCCGGGCCAGACCTTCAAGCCGCTGCCCCAGCCAAAACCGTAGTTGAGCTAGACCGAGTTAACCGGTGGAACGTCTACTGCCGCCTGCAAGAGTTAGACATGGCATGTGAATGCGGCTGCGATCGCCCCCTGGCCGTTGCGATCGACACTCCTGCCGCTGCCATTCAGGTCTGGAGCGTGGTGCAGGCCATCACGCTGCCAAAGCTATCTCTCACTGACCACCTAGAGCGCTGTTGGCAGCAAAGGAATCCGCGATGAAAACCCTGTACGAACCCGCTGTAGCCGATCGCCAATCTGCGCCTCCCGCCGGGCAGGTGCTCAAGGGCCAGTATGCCGGAGCTTATCGTTCTGACAAAGGCAAAATCAAAGGTCTACTGCTGCAGGCCGGTACCGCCGAGTACACCATCAAGCTGCCCAAGTACCTGCGGCCCATGCTGGTGCGCGAACTAAGCCCTGGCGAGTTTGTTCAGGTTTGGGCCTATGCAGAAGGCGATCGCTGGCGGGCCATTAACGTTCTACCCCTGCCCGAGTGTGAGGCTGAGACGCTGCGACAGCAGTGGGAGGCCTTTTCGCCATCTCCATCCTCAGTGACTGAGGCTCAGCCCAAGCAAAAGCGCCTGTGCATGGAGGTGTGTACCAAAGGCAAATGCTACAAACAGGGCGGTCGCCAGCTCCACAGCGCCTTGCAGGATGCCGTAGACAGCGACCCTGACCTGAGCCACGTTTCCATTAAAGCGACGGGCTGCATGAAAGCCTGTAAGCAAGGGCCTAACCTGCGGCTGCCCAATGGCCGTATGCTGCACAGCCCCACCCCCACCGAAGCGCTGTCTCGGGTGAAGCGAAACCCATGAATGCTCAGGAGTTTGACCCCCAGCGGTGGGATCACTGGCTGGTCATTGTCGCCTTTGTCGCCCTGTCAAGCTGGATTATTTGGAAGGTTTATCTCGATTCCTAGGGCGTGAGCGTGAGCGATTTCGTTTTGAAGAATTCTCTAGATAGCGGAGGAACCCCGGCACGACAGATCCCAGGGTTCTTTCTGTGGATAGACCAAGAAACCTGGCCACCCCCACAAGAACCCTGGGATCTCACTCACCAAAACCCTAGGGTTCTCCTTGGCGGCGCACCAGAAAATTCAGCTGTTTACAACAGAACCTTGGGGTCCACTCCGGGTTCAAAACCGCGACTACCAGCCCAGTTTGAGGCTGTCGGGGGTGAGGAAGTGCTCCAGATGGTAAGCCCGCTCCTCGGTTTTCAGCAGAATTTGCTCGTACAGGTAGCGGGTGGCGCGATCGCCCAAACTTTCGGCCTGAGCAGCCAGTCGGCGAATCAACTCAACCAGGGCCTGTTCGGCCTTGAGGTCGTGGTCGATCATGATGCGGCAGCGGTAGGTGTCGTCGTTTTCCATCTCGAAGCAGCACAGCTCGGTCAGCTTGCCAAAGCTCAGGGGTGGAATGCCCCCCAACCCGTGCAGGCGCTCACCCACATCGTGAGAATGCTCTTGGGTGGCCTCGTAGCTCTCAGAGAAGTATTCGTGGAGCATGTAATACTCCGAACCCTCCACCACAAAGTGGTGCTTTTGGTATTGCAACGTCAGGGCCACAAAGCTGGCATAGACCGTGGCCAGTCCATCTACAACGGGCTCTGTAATCGACTTCTCCAGCAGAATTGGGTTGTTTGCAACCTCGCCATAGGTTTGCAGCAGAGTCTCAGTAATAGGCATAAGCATCCCCCTTTGTCAGCAAGTGAAAGCAGCCCCAGCTTTTCAGGGTTGCTTATTGAGCCTAACGTATTTTTTTGGATTTAACTAATAAATTTGTTTGCCTAAAACGTATAGAGAAATGCAGAATTCAGTAGTCAATATGGATAGCGAAAATGATTTTCAATAGTCCTGAATTCTGTATCGAAACTGGTTTTCGATAGGCCAGAACACAATAGCGAGAGCCAGTTTCAATAGCAGCGGCTAGTTTGATAACGCCTGGAGCGATCGCCTCAAATCTATTCTCTAGTATGCCCTTAGCCAGATGGCAAAGTCCTGATTGATATGGCCAACCCAACAAACTTTTTTAACCGCAGCGAAACGACGATGGAATACGATCCAGCTTCGCCAGAACTAAATCAGGAGCCTGAGCTGCTCAAAACCGTTCTCAATAAAGAAGGGTTTCGGTTCACCAGCCAGCGGCAAAAAATCTTAGATTTGTTTCAGTCTGCGGCCCTGGGTCATCACCTTAATGCTGAAGAAATTCATCAGCAGTTGTTAGAACGGGGAGAAAAAATCAGTTTTTCGACCATCTATCGGGCGCTGCACGTGATGGTGCGGCTGGGTCTGCTGCAAGAGCTAGAGCTAGCCGAGGGCCGCAAATATTACGAACTCAATACCCCCTTTATGGACCAGCACCACCATTTGGTCTGCGTCCACTGCGGCAATGTGGAGGAGTTTGAAGACGCCACCATGACCCAGGTGGGTAGCAGCGAAAGTACCTCGCGCGGGTTTTCGCTGCTCAACTGCCAGTTTACGGTCTATGGCATTTGCCCCAGTTGCCAGTCGCTTTTGGGCTAAGTCATGTTTGAACCAGGTGCCGGTAGTAGTGCCAAAGTAAGTGGGCGATCGCGCCGCGATCGGGGTCAAGGTGCGCTGTCGAAATCAACAGCTCCTTGCGAGTAGGGCGACTCTCCAGATTCTGCAGCCGCTGGTAGCCAATTTGAATCGCTAAATCTGAGGCCGGAAAACTGCTCAGTCGCTCCAGGCAAAACAGCAGGTAGACTTCGGCAGTCCAAACCCCAATGCCTTTAATCTGGGTGAGCTGGGCAACAGCGTCTGCATCGGATAGCGTGGCCAGGGTGATGAGATTGAGCTGACCCGATAAAATTGCTGTCGATAGCTGCTGGCAGGTAGCAATCTTGGCGCGGCTCAGCCCCACCTGTTTAAGGGTGAAGTCTGGGGCGGCGGCGATCGCCCCCGGCGTCAGCTCCATTTCTGCTGTTAGCCGCTGAAAAATGGCCTGGGCAGCCCGGGACGACAGCTGCTGCCCCATAATAATGCGCACCAGTGAGGGAAACCCCGCCGCCCAGGTGCGAACGGTGAGGGAGCCAGCTTCAACCTCAATGCGCTGAAAGATGGGATCGCGATCGCACACGACTTCCACCGCCTGCCGCAGCTCAGGGCTGGGCGGCCGTAGCTCGCTATCGAGGGTTCTGGCTACATCACTACGCGGCATCGCAACAATCATCCAAAAATCAGCATCGCCAGTCCAAAATTGCTCTACCGACTGCTGAGCCACAGTACCACCGGCAGGGTAAAAAGACTGAGAAACGTCGAAAGCACAATGGTGCGGGCCACACGAGTGCGATCGCCGCCCAGCTCCGTCACCCAGATCAATGAATTCACCGCCACGGGCATGGCCGCCTGTAGCACCACCACCTGGCGATCGAGCCCCTGCAAGCCCAACCCAGTGCCAAGACTGTAGGCCAAAAGCGGCGATATCAACAGCCGGATTCCCGCTCCTAAAAGCTCGTAGCGGCCAAACACAAACTGGGTGTGGGCCAACTGTATGCCCAGGGTCAGCAGCGCCAGCGGAATTGCCCCCTGCCCTAAGATCGTGACACCGCGTTCTACAGGAACCGGAAAGGCTTCTCCTACTGCCTGGAGGCCGATTCCCGTCAGTGCGGCCCAAAATACCGGCAATCGCAGGGTAAACGTAACCCCTGCCCGTACCCCCGCCCCCTTTAGCACGATGGGAAAAACGCTGGCAATCATGACGCTAGAGCCAACCAAATACACCACCGCTCGCTCTAGCCCCGCATCGCCGAGGGCAAACAAAATGAAGGGCAGCCCCATGTTGCCCACATTGGCAAACAGGGTGGTGGCAATCAGGCTCTTTTGCTCATCGGGTGAAAACTCTAGGCGGCGACCCAGCCCCACGGCCAGCAGATACAGCAAAGCCGTATTTAGCAAAAAGGTGGCGACGATCGCGATCGCACTGCCCAGCGCCAGCGTAGTCTCGGCCAGGCTAGTCAGCACCAGCGCGGGCAGCAGGGCGTAGATGTTTACCCGCGCCAGGGTTTGCATGTCTAGCTCAAAGCTGCGCCCTACCCCAAATCCCACCAGGGCAACCAGGGCAATGGGCAGCATTGCCGAAATCAAAACGTCCATAGACCAGCCATCTTCATGTCATCGCCTATGACATGGTGACGGTTTCTAAGGCGCTATGCGGTGACCTCGACATAGGCGAAGGCAGTAGACGTTTGCAGAACGTCGAGCACGCAATCTGACATGAGAAACCCCGGTTCAAAATAGGCACCAGGTAGGGGCATTGCCGTCGTTGCAATGCCCCTACCTGGTGTAGGTCTAGAATTAGGGTTTTGTGAGCTAGGTTTAGCGTTGAACTCCAATCGCCGCGAGGTCTAGCTGCCTTGCAGATTAGACAGCAGCCGCTGCACAATCTGCATACCGGTCAGCGCTTGCCAGCCAAACAGCCCCACCAGCACTATGTTTAAGCTGATGTGGGTCAGCCGAGCCGTTTCGTTGCCCTTTTGCATAAAGGGTACCAGCGCCGCCGAGCTAGCGATCAGCGTGGCCATGCCCAGGCCCACCAGCAGGTGAGGCCCGACAAACAGCTTGCCCGCCTCCAGGTAGGTGGCCCCCATGCCGCCCACGGTACCAACCACCATAAAGGCCAGTAGGGCAGAGCCAACCTTGTGGTGCTTGAGGGCAAACTTGCCTTTAATTAACTCTTTGCGGGTCTCGGCATCAGCCAGACGAGTGCGGCGAGACTGAATTCCCAAGTAAAGTGCGTAGAGGGTAGTTGCCAGCAGCAGCCACATGATTACGGGGTGAACAAAGTTAAGCCAGGGTTGAATGGTGTCTAAAGTCATAGGGCTCCGTCGTTACAGGTTCCGGCGTTACATTTATTTAACAAAATTATAGGAGCACAGTTTCTGGCTTGGCAAAGCTTTGGTCAGAATAGAAGGATGTGAAGGGGAACCCGCGTGTGATCCGAGCGTCTGGCTTAAAGCATTCTGGGCGCTGCCTCTACGACTCAATGACAGGGAGCATGGCCCTATTGCCCCCATTCACCGCCCCTACTAAGCGCCTCCATCAATTATTAGCTCAACAGTTGCAGGGAGAGTTTCATGCGGCGACCACAGCGTTTTTTTGCGGCTTTGCTGGCCAGTTTGTTAGGGGCCGTGCTGCTGAGCCAGGGGCTGGGGCTACGCCCCGGTTTGGCCGCTGATTCTGAAGTCTGGACAGCAGAATCAGCGACAACCCTTCTAGCTGATACCGAAGATGCGCTTCGGGTTGACCCAGCCGCGCGGCCAGACAATACGCTGCCCACGCCGACCCCAGAGCCGCCCGATGGCACCCTCAAGCTGCCGCCCAAGGAACCGGAGATTCCCGAAATTGGGCCTGAGGCAGATACTGAAGGCGTTCCAGATACCGCCGAGCTGGACGTCGATTCGACTGTGGGGCGAGCGCTGCTGCTGTCGGGCCTTTCGCCTGAGCAGGCCAAGCGCAGCGAAGTGCTGATGCAGGCCGATCGCCTCTACCTGGCAGGCGATCGCGCCGATGCCGAGCTGCTCTACCGGGCTGCCAAAGACCCTGAGTGGCTAGCCGAGACCGGGACAGAGGAGGCGATCGCCCCCCTTATCGACCCCGCCGATTTACCCCCCGCCGGGCAGGTCTACTGGCGCGAGGCCCAGGCCGGGGCCGACTCTGAGTTCCCCAACCGGGTACTGGTGCCGCTGGAGCTGCTGGTCAAAAACTACCCTGAGTTTCTGCCGGGGCAGGCCCTCTACGCCCGCTACCTGGTGCAGAACGATCGCGCTGACGAGGCGCTGGGGGTGCTAGAGGCGGCGATCGCCCGCTACCCCTTCAACCCTGACCTGCTCAAGGCCCAGGCCGAGGTGCAAATGGCCCGCCAGCAGTGGATTGAGGCCGCCATCACCGCCAATCAGTTCGCCATTCTCAACCCCGAGCACCCCGAAGCCGAGGCCATGAGCGCCCTGGCGCGGCAGAACCTCGATCGCTTTCGCGGCGACATGAACCAAACCCTGACCCGCAACCTGGTGTCGAACATTATCACGGGGGCGGCGGGGTACATTCTGACT
>NZ_JADEXE010000446.1 GCF_015207265.1 Nodosilinea sp. LEGE 07298
GGGCAGTCGAGGCGACTCCAAAGATTTGGGATATTGCGGCGGTATGGGCGATCGTGCAGGCCGCTGGGGCCACCTGGGTGCCCTTAGATGACATCGAGCCGTTTCCGCTGAATGCAGGAAAAGACTATAGCCGCCAACCCTACCCGACCTTAGCAGCGGCTCAAGCTCCCTTAGTAGAAGCATTTCGCCCTTTAGTCCAAAAGGTAGTGAAACGGTAGCCTGGCTCAGCATTAGTAGGGTTAGCGGAACCAAGGTGAGCTAACGGCCAAATCATGAGGGTTCAGAAGTCAGGCGCGGGTTCACGAACTGCCTGCCGCAGGCTTTGCACAGGTAGCACTGTTTGCCCCGACGGCGACCGTTTTTAGCTAAATCTGGCGAGGCGCAGTGGGGGCATATCATTACATTCATTACATGACCATGACTCTGATCGCCCACGTGGGGGGTTAGGTAAGCGACCAGCAGCACTGGAATTTGCTGGGTAATGTTCCTGCGCCGCTCCTCATCTGGTTGCCGCAGAGCCGCCAGCATGAGCGCATTGCCGCTGTGAACACACACCTCCGCCATCAGATCCCGCTGATCTTTGAGGAGGGCAGGATTGCACTGGTGCAGAATGTTTGAGAGAAAATCGATCGCCCCTTGGGTCATGCTGTCGTCGATGGTTTGAAAGCGATCGCGTGCTGTATAAAATTCAATGAACATCACTCTCGACACCGGATGCTCAAACAGCTTCCCTATAGCGAGCACAAGCTTTTCTAGCATTTCATTCAGCGGCAGCCTCCAATATTCCTCGGTGTTTACCTGCGACCACAGTGCGGCTACCCGCTCCGTGTGGCGCAGTTCCATAGCGTTAAAAATCGCCGCTTTGTCGGGGAAAAACTGGTAGAGCGAGCCGATCGCCGTCCCCGCCCGCTCCGCAATTTGGTGGGTAGTCGCAGCCTCATAACCCACCTCATCAAATACCAGGGCAGCGGCCTCTAGAATTTTTTCGACCCGCTGCTGACCCCGCCGCTGCTTGGGCTGCCGCCGCAGGGGGCTTGACGAACATGAGTCATCTGTCATATTTTGAAAACACGACGAATTTCTCACAATTTTATATCCCCCGGAGGCTTCTATGCAGTCCATGCTTCCCGGTGCGCCCTGGCTTTTGGCGCACAAGTCGATGCTGACTATCTATCAACCCCACAAAGTTTCCTTACACAGTAATGACTATGTGATGTGGAAAGATGTCGCAGGCGATGTTCATGCCCTGCCCAATGCCTGCCCGCACATGGGAGCGATGCTGTCTGAGGGCTGGTGCGAGGCGGCGGGTGACGGCAGCAGCCGAGTCGTCTGTCCCTTCCACGCCCTAGCCTTTGATGCCCAGGGGCGCACGGTGCTGCCGGGTTCTACCAAGCAAACGCTGCCTCAGCTAGAGCCGCTAGAGCTAATTGTCCAGGGCGATTTTGTCTGGTCCTACGGTGGCTACGCACCTAAGCTGCCGATTCCAGGGGTGTTGAATGCGATCGCAGCCGAGTACACATTCATTGGCCACACAGCCGATCGCACGGTGAATACCGACCTGCTCAGCATGCTGCTCAACATGCACGACTACAACCACCAAAACGGTACCCACCGCGACCTGTTTCGCATTGCTGAGGTGCAGTTTCATCGGTTTATTGACCAGGGCTATGAGTCGCACGCCTTTTACGACATGCCCACGGCCCCCTATTCAATCCTTGAAAAACTGCGCCGACCTGACCTGTTTTTGCTGCCTAGCACCATCAGTGCCCACCTGGAAAATCACTTTCCCGCCATGGTGATCTTTCACGGTGAATCGTCGTTGGGCAAAGTGGCCCAGTGCCATCTGTTTGTACCCGAGGCCGAGAATCGCACCCGCACCTACATTCTGCTATTCGGCCAGGCGAAGCACCCGGCATTTAACCTGATGGGCCGCGCCTATCTCAATTTTGGCCAAGTCGTCGTAGACCAGGATGCTGATATTTTGGGCAAGATCTACCCCAATGCCCCTCAGAAAATCAAGCTTAACAACGAAGTAGGTATGGACTGGGTGCGGCGAAATTTTGAGACGTTTGCGGTGGCAAACGTTTCGGCGGCAAGCAAGGTCAGCGTCTCGCCCTGAGTGATGCCAAATCCGAATCGCATAACTCCGATTCCCAACAGGCGGCTTGCGTAGAGGCAAACGGTGTTTGCCCCTACGCAACCGGGGTCAGCCAAGGCGGATTCAGTATTACTGCTCTGGCACCAGTTCGGTATTCACTTCATTGATGGGGCGGCGGCGCAACTCCTCTGACTCGGTGCGAGGCAACAGGTCAAACACCTCACGCATAACGTCGTCGATCGCTTCATAGGAGACCGTACCCGTTTCGTTAAACACTAGGTCTCCCTGGGCGTTAAAAATCAGGGTTTGGGGCACGGCATTGTTGAAGTAATAGCCCGGCTCACTGGGCTCGTAGGAGGCCTTAACCGGAATTGAGTCGGCCATGATCGGAATAAAGTTGGCCACCCGCCCGTAGGGAGCCTGCAGCTGAGAGATCACTGAGGCAAATTTTTTGCAGTCGCTGCTATCGTCCACGTAGATGACAACGATAGAGGGCTTGCCGTACTTGAGCGACTGCTCCAGGCTGACGCGCGGCGGCACCAGCGACCCGTTACCGGCGTAGAGCGCAAAGATATTGCCGTCGTAGTTGTCGTCAGTTAGACCCGCTAAGGCCGTGGGTTGCCCACCTAAACCTAGCCATAGCACCAGGGCAGCGCAGGCCATAGCCATGGCTTGCCCGAGACGATGATCTGCACCTTGGGGCATAGAGCAGTGGGAAAATTGGGCCGTGAGCCAGCGCAGCATGGCAATGATGTCCTTGGTCTAGAGCCTGTTTTTTTGGGCTTTGAGTTGTCCGTATTTTTATACGTATCAAAGCCACAGACTCTATTAGGCCACAGAATGGTGGCGCTTATCGCTGGGCATCGCTAAATTCTTGCACTACCGATTGCATAGCACCGGCATTGGCCGCGCGCAAATCGTTAGGCGTCCACACCACCACTTGGTAGTACTCTTCGCCCATTTCAACGGTGGTATGCAGGTAGGCTACCGGTCGCTGGGCGACCTCACCGCTCACTTCGTATTGCACAGCCGGAAAGCTATTTACCCGCTCAACGCCTGTGCGAGCCTGGTTAGTAATCACCTCGCTAAAGCCCCCTTTGAGAATTTGCAGGTAGTTGTTGGCCTGTTCCTCTAGGTTGCCTGGGGTAACAGCGGCGCGGCTTTCGCCCAGCACCACCAAAAACATATCTTGGTCAGGGTTATAGGCCTCCAGGTCAGCGGTGGGGTTCAGCGTACCAGCAGGGGCCGCTTGCCAGCCATTTTGCAGGCGTAGCTGTATGGGTTTCATGCGGCTGACCAGCCGGTTGCCTCCAAAGCCGCGATCAACATACTGATTGCCCATTTCGTCGGATTCCTCGGGCGATCGCGACAGCCCCAGAGTGTCACACCCGGTTAGCCCCAGCACCACCAGCCCTGCCACTAGGGTTGGCCCACCGCGTCGATACCACAAGCCCTTGCTCTCAGCCATAGCTTCACCCTTCTTTGATCGATCCACGCCTTTCTCAGCTTCAAGGGTATAGCAACCCCTCCGCAATCGGCCCATCCTCTCCTATGCTAGATAGGGGTTTAGGGTTTAGGGCCTAAGGTTTAAGGCGTTCCTTGCACCTTAAACCCTGCACCCCTGCTCCAATTCTAGAGTTACCCCATGTTACGAGCTGGCATTGTTGGGCTTCCCAACGTTGGCAAATCAACCCTATTTAATGCCGTAGTGGCCAACGCCAAGGCCCAGGCCGCCAACTTTCCTTTTTGCACCATCGAACCCAATGTGGGCATAGTGGCGGTGCCCGATGCCCGACTACAGGTGCTGGCCGACCTGTCTAGCTCCGCCGAGACTGTGCCCGCCCGAGTCGAGTTTGTCGATATTGCGGGCTTGGTGCAG
>NZ_JADEXE010000447.1 GCF_015207265.1 Nodosilinea sp. LEGE 07298
CCCCAAAACCCACCCCCGACCTAACCGGGCGATCGCCTAATTTCGCAGGGTGACGACCTCCGCCCCTGGGCAGCTCAACTGAGCGGCAAAAAACCCTCGATACAGTTCACAAACGGGGTACACCAGGCCGTCTTCGGTACGAATTAGCCCCAGGCTTTCGAGCTGCAGGGTGTCGATCACGTTCAGGGAAACCCCTGCGCCATCCACCACTCGCTGCCAAGCTGCCAGGGCCGCTGGGTTTTGCCCCAGCTGCACCCACAGCTCTTGCAGATGCGATCGAAAAATACCGTCGGTTAGGGTAGACAGGTCAGGTAAGTGCTGCCCCTCAGCCAGGACGTAAAAGCTCAAGTTGGCCAAGTAAGGGTGTCCGGCAATCAGCTGATAGAGGTCTTCTAAGTAGGGGCGGTGGCGATCGCTGTCCACCATCGACAGCTGGTAGCAGCGGCCTAGGGCTAAAAACTGATCCAGGGTAAAGGGGGGCAGCCGCAGCGAGTGGCCCACGTTAAAGGGCGATGCCTCCAAGTTCAGCGCAATGTAGCAGTCGGTGCTGTAAACCAGCACTAGCCGCAGTCGCTGCCACAGGTCGTCGTCTTTAGATCGCTCGTGCCACAGCCGCAGCATGGAGAGAAAGTCGCGGGCGATCGCCGGGTAGGCAAACACTTGCTCCAGGGCATTGATGGTCAGTAGCAGGGGGCGATTATCCTGGATCAAATTGTCCTGGGCCAAAAGGCTCTGCAAACAGAGGCCCGCATTCACCTTGCTGCCCATCTCTGAGTCCCAAAGGTCATCAACCTTGACATCGGCTCCCAGGGCACACACCATGCGGCGGCAAAACCAGCGCACTAGGGCTTCTAAGCTGTCAAAAACAGTGGCGTCGGCTTCCTGCAAGTCGATCCGGCAGGGGCGGTGGCCGAGGGCTTCTCCGTAGGCAATCACCCGCTGCAGCAGCGAGGTTTTACCAAAGCGACGCGGCGCTTTAATGCAGAGTAGACAGCCTGCATGGGTAATTTCGGCCAAAGCCGCCTCTTCTACAGGAGGGCGGTTGATGTACGAACGCGATGTCAGCGGCAACGGCCCTGAGGGAAAGTCAACAGCGCTGGCAGTAGGCAGAAAATCGGTTTCTAGCTGAGCCAGCGATCGGGCCGCACTGGCGCTAACGAGAGGTATCACCTGGCTCGATACTGGTGCGACTGGGCCACCAAACATGAGCCGCAGGTTCTTCTTTGTGACTGCTGTGCCTAGCTTTTCAGACAGTTCTGCCCACAGCCGAGCACCGATCTGCTTAATGTATTCTTCGCCGTAGCCCGACGCTTGCGCCATCTGCCCATAGCGCTGTCCTTGCCAAGTTCCCTCCACAATTAGCTGCTCCAGCTGGGTTAGCGGGCGTTGCAGCGTTTGTTGAACTACCGGCAGGCATGAAAGATCAGCCATGGCTCGACCATGATGAGCAGTGGAGTGAGCAATTACCTAACTTTTCTAATCTACCTATAGATAGATGACTATATGCAAATAGCAATCCCGATTATACGATATTCCCCGGAGCTGTTTGCTCATCTGAATTAATGCGTCAGCAGCTCCCTGCGACTCAGCTATCCATAGGCGTTCCCCACGAAAAGCGATCCCCTAGATGAATGGCACTGACATAAGAGAGCAGAAAAGGCTTCAAGCGCTTGATTTGTAAGAATCGAAGCGTCGAAGCCCAAAACCATGCCTCTATGATGCCGAATCGTGCTGAAGTCCTCAAGGAGAAATACCAGAACAGTACCGGTCTCCCCTTTGCCGAAGTTTTACCGGAAGCAGAGATCCAAGCTGTGCTGGACGAAGCAGGAATCACCTATCGCCAAGTGCTCTACACCCCGATGGTGGTGCTGTGGAGTTGGATTTCCCAAGTACTCGACGCTGATGGCAGCCTCAGCCATGCAGTCAAACGGGTGGTGACCTGGATGCGTCTGGCGGGATTGAAGGTGCCGTCAGCCGATACCGGAGGCTACAGCAAAGCCCATAAACGACTGAGCGAGTCAATTTTTCCGCCCCTGTTACAGCGGGTAGCCCGGATGTTACAACAGAACGTGTCTCCCGCTCAGCAGTGGTGTGGCCGTCCGGGGCACTGGTCAGTTAAAGGATGATGGCTAGAATGTAGAGGTAGAGAGTCATTTGCCTATGCGTTGTCCCCACTGCCAGAGCGAAACCGTTGTCAAAAATGGGACTCGTCGTCTGCAAGATAACCAGGTTGTGCAGTACTACCGGTGCCGGAGCTGCACCCACAACTTTAACGAACGCACGGGAACCCCTATGGCCCGGCTTCGGACGCCATCAAGCGTCGTTGAGTACGCCCTCAATAGCCGTACCGAAGGGATGGGTGTTCGAGCCACAGGACGGGTGTACCACAAGTCCCATGCCACCATTCTGCGGTGGGAAGAGCGGTTAGCCCGTCAGCGCGAGCATTGGTCTCCCCCCGCGCCTGAGGGCAGCGAGATCACCCTTGAAGGGGATGAGCTTTACACTCGCGTGGGCGAGAACCTTCCCCCCCAGTGAGAGTCGTGGATGGACGTTGACCTTTTTGGAGCGAGAGAGCCGCTACTGGGTGACAGCGCAGGCGGGGATGAAAGATGAGACTTTGTTTAGCCAAGGGACTGAGTCCACGTGGCAGTGGGCGCAGGGAGCCACCACTATCCGTTGGTTCACGGACGGCAAACGGCGCTATGGGAAAGCCCTATGGTCTCTAGCCAGTGAGTCTTTACCGGACCGAGGGCTTGCGAGAACCGGGAGCATGTCAGGTTTGCAAGGTGGGTTTTGAGTTGGGCTGCTTTCTCGGGGGTCATCGGTTAGGTCGCTAGGTCAACACTGGCATCCTCACCTATTTCAACCCTCCTTGCAAACCTGACATGCTCCCTTCAGCAAGCCAAAGCCCAACTGCTCTTGCCCATTGCCCTGACGAAACTAGATCGCTTTGACTTGCTGATTGTCGATGACCTTGGCTATGTCAAAAAATCTGAGGCGGAAACCTCGGTTCTCTTTGAACTCATTGCCCATCGCTACGAGCGCAACAGTCTCCTGATTACCGCCAATCAACCCTTTAGTCAGTGGGATGACATCTTTGCCGATGCCATGATGACCGTGGCCGCCGTCGACCGCTTGGTTCATCATGCCCTCATCGTTGACATTAAGGCTGATAGCTTTCGGCAGCAGGCTGCCCTCAAGCGAACCCAGGCTTCCTAACCAGCAAAGCTTGTCACCCATACAACTGGTTGCCAGGAAGCAGGTTCTTCCGGGCAGACCGGGGTGCGTCACCGTCTCTTTGGATGATCAACCCTTGGCCCCTCCCCATAATTGTCGCTCAGCCACGGTACTGATCCGATGCCTCGACTCGACAAGTAATTGTCGCCAGCCTGACAAGGTAGACATTTCACAGATGACGTTTTGAACCTGATTTACCGCGGTCAGTGGGGTTAGCCCCGGTGGCCTGAGCCTCACCTTGAGCCGTCCGCTTACCTAGGGGAGCTTTGACAATACACCCATCCGCCGATTGCCATTGCCAATCAATCCCTAAGGTTTTGTCGTAACTCTGCAACAAAAGACCCCAGGCCGCTTCCAAACACCCATGCTTCACCCACTCCTGGAACCGGTCATGCACAGTTGATTTAGGTGGGAATTCGGCGGGTAAGGTACACCACTGACTACCGGTGCGGGCGAGATGGATCAGGGCATCAAAGATGGGGCGATCGGCGACACGGGGACGTCCAGGCTTTTGGCGTGGTTTGTTCACTACCAGCACAGGGGCAATGCGGTGCCAGAGTTCATCGGGAATCCGCCAAATCGTGGGTAATGTGGGGTTTGTTATTAGACGACACTGAACGTGGCGGGTGACGACAGCTAGATAGGCGGGAGAGGTGTTCTCCCTGCCCCTTGAGTCATCACTGAGACCGGATCCAATTTAAGCTAATAAGAAAAGACACTGAAGGTAT
>NZ_JADEXE010000448.1 GCF_015207265.1 Nodosilinea sp. LEGE 07298
CCCTGAACCCTAAACCCTAAACCGTTTCCCCATGCCCCCAACCACCGACCCAATCACCATCAACACCCTCAAAACCCAGATCAAGCGGCTCAACAGCAAAGCCGGGCAGCTCAAAATGGACCTTCACGACATTGCCGAAGGCCTGCCCAACGATCTAGAACAACTGCCCGCCGCTGCCGCTAAGACCTACGACATCTATGTCCAGCTCCGTGACCTCAAACAACACCTCAAAACTCTGGAGGCTGCCCAATGACGACTGCACCCCTATCCCTAGCTCAGTTCAACCAGCTCAAAGATGCTGAAGAGTACTTTGAATTCTTTGGTCTCAGCTACGACCCCCAGGTCGTCAACATCAACCGTTTGCACATTCTACGCAAGTTCTCTCAGCTCGTGCAGACCGTTGACAAAAACCAGAGTGAAGCCGAAGTGCTGGCTGCCTACAGTCGAGAACTGCACAATGCCTACGACCTGTTTGTCACCTCCAACTCCGTCGAGCAAAAGCTGTTCAAAGTGTTTCAAGACAAGCCCAAAAACATCGTCATGCTCTCTGACATCGAGGTGGAATAGGTCTCTCCTCCCCAAAGGAGCCCAAAGGCGATAGTCATACCAAACCCGGAGGATGCCGTGGCTCAGCTAACCCCTACTGAAATCGATCGCTACCGTCGCCAAATCATACTGCCCGGCTTAGGTGAAACGGGCCAGATCCAGCTCAAAAACACTACGGCGCTGGTCACGGGGGTCGGTGGCCTGGGCGGTACAGCCGCCCTCTACCTGGCGGTTGCTGGCGTCGGCAAACTCATCTTGGTGCGGGGGGGCGATCTGCAGCGAGATGACCTCAACCGGCAGGTGCTGATGACCGATGACTGGGTCGGCAAACCCCGCGTGTTTAAAGCCCAGGAAACCCTGCAGGCCCTTAACCCCGATATCGACATTGAGGCGGTCTGTGAGTATGTCAGCCCCGACAACATTGACGCCCTAGTGCAGCGGGCCGACCTCGCCCTTGACTGTGCCTTTGACTTCAAAGAGCGGGATCTGCTCAATGCAGCCTGCGTGCGCTGGGGCAAGCCGATGATCGAGGCCGCTATGAACAGCATGGAAGCTTACCTCACCACCATCGTACCGGGGCAAACCCCCTGCCTCACCTGCCTGTTTCCCGAAAAACCCGAGTGGGATCGCTGGGGCTTTGGGGTCTTGGGAGCGGTGTCGGGCACCCTGGCTTGCCTGGCGGCTCTAGAAGCCATCAAGGTAATCACTGGGTTGGGCGACCCGCTGCTGGGACAGCTCTTGACGATGGATTTGGCCCGAGCTGAGTTTGCCAAACGCCGCGCCTACCACGACCCCGATTGCCCAGTGTGCGGTGGGTTGAAGGTGGGTGACAAGGGCGATCGCACCCTCCCCCTAGCCCTGGCCCAGAGGTGAACCATGATTCATCCTCGCCATCCCCCCTGAGATGGTGGTGGGCAGTGCCCATCCTATGGGGAACTGCGCGATCCGCCTTAAATCTGCGTAGCCCTTGGTGGGCAGTGCCCACCCTACGAGACCCATCCACTCATCCACTTATCCACTCATCCACTCATCCACCCCTACCCTCGCCATGACTATCACCATCACCGAACTCGCTGAACTCCGTTTGCGCACTTTCATTCGCGGCATTCCCGACCACACCCCTAGCCGGGGCGTGCGCCTGGCGGTGAAAGACGGCGGCTGCAACGGCTACGAGTACGACATCAAAATTGCCAATGCCCCCAAGCCCGACGATGAAGTTGTGGAGTCGGGAAACCTCAAAGTTTTCATCGACCCCAAAAGTGCCCCCCTGCTCGAAGGCATTGTGGTGGACTACATCGAC
Source organism: Nodosilinea sp. LEGE 07298 (assembly GCF_015207265.1). GTDB lineage: Bacteria > Cyanobacteriota > Cyanobacteriia > Phormidesmidales > Phormidesmidaceae > Nodosilinea. Next base: position 1,847 of record NZ_JADEXE010000448.1, read on the forward strand.
AGTCTGCTGGAAAGCGGTTTTAAGTTCACCAACCCCAACGCCACCGACACCTGCGGCTGCGGAAAATCGTTCCAAACGGCGGGCGATTGCAGCCCGGCCGGAGTGCCTTGTTCGTAAATGCAAGGTATACGGTGAACGGTGCAAGGTTTACGGTACAAGGCATTTTCTAAACCGCAAACCGTTCGCCGCAAACCGTAACCCCCTTCTTAACAGGAGTCCTACCATGACCGCAACCTTTCAAGTTCACTTAATCAACAAAAAGCGCAATATTGATGTCACCATTCCAGTAAATGACGACACCTATATTCTGGATGCTGCGGAGGAACACGATCTGGATATGCCCTCCTCCTGTCGATCTGGAGCGTGCTCTAGCTGTGTTGGCAAGCTAGTTGAAGGAGAAATTGATCAGTCGGATCAATCATTTCTAGATGACGACCAGATTGACAAAGGCTTTGTGCTGTTATGCGTGGCCTATCCCCGCTCAGACTGCACGATTAAGACCCACATGGAAGCGTATTTGGTGTGATTAGTTTTTTGCCATAACGCTTTGGTGCTGGCGAATGTACCCTACGGTTGATTGAATCTTTTCCCTTGGAGTGGCGCTATGTTTAGCAGTTTTACGGTTTCAGGAGCGTCGTTGCAGGTGCTCAATGTGGGCGATCGCGGCACAATTTCCCGCTTTACCCGCAGCGATCCATCGACGCTTTCTCAGATCCAATCGCTGGGCCTCAATCAAGGGCAAGAAATTGCCGTCACCCAGCGCCACCCTAATTTTAGGGTCAGTACCGAAGATGAGCATTTAACCCTGCCGCCGTCGCTGGCCAGTGCGATCTACGTGCGACTAGCAGGCCCAGACTGAGGTAATCGAGAAACTCTAGAAGCTAAGGCAATTTCTGTAAAACAGTTTCCCTGATGGTGGGCACTGCCCACCCTACAACTACAACAGCTAATAACAAGTAAAAAGGTTTCCCCTAACACCCAAAACCTAACACCTGACATCCGACCCAAAACCTAACACCTCATCCCTTTCTTAGGAGCTAAACCCATGGCAGACATTGGACTTTTCTACGGCAGCACTTCGGGAGTCACCGAAGAAATCGCTGAAAAAATTCAGGCGGCGATCGGTGAAGACAACTGCGATGTATATAGTATGGAAGCCGATTTTGACGACGTTGACGACCTGCTCAAGTACGACTACCTGATTTTGGGCTGCTCTACCTGGGGCGCGGGCGAATTGCAAAACGACTGGCGCGAACCCATGTTTGATATGGAAATGGATAAGCCCGACTTTTCGGGCAAAACCATCGCCCTGTTTGGCCCTGGCGATTGCGAAGGCCACAGCAAGCATTTTGTCGGTGCCCTGGGCTTAATGTACGACCAATTTAAGGCCCTGGGAGCCACTGTTGTTGGAGCCGTTTCTGCCGCCGACTATTCCTTTGAAAAATCTACCGCCCTGCGCGACGGCAAATTTGTCGGGTTGCCCCTCGATGAGGTGAACGAGAGCGAAAAAACCGACGATCGCATTGCCAACTGGCTGGAGCTGCTGAAGGCCGACTTTCCTGCGATCGCCGCCTCATAGCCTAACCCGTAGGGTGGGCATTGCCCACCTTGGTCTCTGCCTATCTTGCAAAACCTATAGCCACTCTTCAAAGCATAGGCAAGTGCTGGCTTTGGAGCTGTGACAAGGGTTTTAGTGGGCAATGCCCACCCTACAAAATCTGTCCCTCCCAGGAGGAGACAACCGCCTCAGAGAGCATTGCTCATTTTCGCCAGGGGAGAAGGTGGGCAGTGCCACCCTACCATTGCTTAACCATTTCATCGATTCATCACTTCATAGGCATCAGGAGGTGATACCCTTGAGCTAGCGATCGCGACTAAGCCCCTTCATTGCCCCGATTTGCCCGACATCCCAGCTTCTGGGTGACCACCATGATCGATATGCTTCACCAAGACTGGTTTGTCGATGCCGAGGGCCAGTGCCAGCCTCGACCCACGCTCCGACCGTGGAATTTGCTGCAGGAACACTACTACCTACATCAGTTTTTGAGCGATGTGCTGCACAGTCTTGCTCACGCATCCCACGAGTTCGACCAGTGGGACTAC
>NZ_JADEXE010000449.1 GCF_015207265.1 Nodosilinea sp. LEGE 07298
TCCTACCCATCAACCCTCCCACTCATCCACCCTCCTACCCATCCGCCCCTAATACCCCTATGCAAAACCTCCCCTCCTCCTCCCGCTGGGCTACCTGGTTCAATGGCAGCACCGTAGTACGCCTGCTTGAAATGGTTCAAGACGTAATTGTGATTTCGCTGTGCATTGGGCTGTTCAGCTTTATGGTGATGCAGCTGCGCGAGATGTTTCTTTCCCTACTGCCGCCGCTCAATTTTCCAGAAGTAACCTCTGACATTCTGTTTCTGCTGATTTTGGTTGAGCTGTTTCGGCTGCTGATTATTTACCTGCAAGAGCATCGAGTATCGATTGGGGTAGCGGTCGAAGTGTCTATTGTGTCGGTGCTGCGAGAAATTATTGTGCGCGGCGTGCTCGAAACGCCGTGGATTCAGGTGCTGGCTTGCTGTCTGTTCTTGGTGGTGCTGGGTGGGTTACTGGTGGTACGGGCCTGGATTCCACCCACCTTCGATGGCGTTGACCCAGAACAGGAGATTTCGCGTCGCCACCGCATTCGCTTTGCCCAAGACCTGGCCGAAATGGGTGCGGTCAAGTCTTCCATTGATTGATCAGGTTCACTCGTCAAGCCAAAATCCCCAATCCAAAATCCAAATTGCTCTAGCTCACCCTACTCGCGCTTTTCCCATGACTCTAACCACCCCCCTAGCTTCTCGCTCAACTCCGGTGCGGCCTCGCGATGTGCAGGTCGCGACCATTGGCCCTCAGACTCAGGTACTGCGATCGCGCACCTGGGACCGGCTCAAGTTTGAGGTGGAATACAGCCGCCAGCAAGGCACCACGGCTAATGCCTACCTGATTCAGGCCGATAAGATTGTTCTAATCGACCCCCCCGGCGAGTCGTTTACCGACCTCTTTTTGAGCGAACTACAGCACCAGGTCGATCTAGGGCAGATCAATTACATCATCACTAACCACGTCAACGCCAACCGGATGGCGACTCTGACCCGGCTGCTGGATTTGGCCCCCCAGGCTCAGATTGTCTGTTCGCGGGCGGCGGCTAACACCCTCAAGCTGGCCCTGGGCGATCGCGCCGATTGCCTTTACCCGGTGCGCTCTGGGGAAACGCTGGATTTGGGTCAGGGCCATGTTTTGGAGTTTATGGGCGTACCCACGCCGCGCTGGCCCGATGGGCTGTGCACCTACGATATGGCCAGCCAGACGCTCTTTAGCGACAAGCTGTTTGGCATGCACCACTGCGATGATGCCCTGTGGGATGAGCAGTGGCGGCAGCTAGAGGACGATCGCCGCTACTATTTTGACTGCCTGCACAGCCCCCAGGCCAAACAGGTAGAAACCGCCCTGGATCTAATCGATGCTCTACCGCTCAAAACCCTGGCCCCTGGCCACGGCCCTCTGGTGCGCTACAGCCTCAGTCGGCTGCGGCAGGACTACCACCAGTGGTGTCAGCAGCAGGCCCAGCAGACGCTGCGGGTGGCACTGCTCTATGCCTCGGCCTATGGCAACACCGCCCAGCTGGCGAATGCGATCGCCCAGTCCCTGACCGCTGCCCAGATCGCCGTGGAGGCGATCAACTGCGAACAGGCCGACCCCAATACCCTGGTGGATATTCTCAGCCAGTGCGATGGTTTCATCATTGGTTCTCCTACCCTGGGTGGCCATGCCCCCGTACAAATTCAAACCGCCCTGGGCCTGATTTTGGCCAATGTGCCGAAAACCAAGCTGGTGGGGGTGTTTGGCTCCTATGGCTGGAGCGGCGAAGCGATCGATGAGCTAGAGCAAAAGCTCAAAGATGCCAACTATGCCTTTGGCTTTGAGCCCCTGCGGGTGCGCTTTAGCCCCGATGCGGCGGCTTTGGAGGATTGTGCTGTGGCAGCAACTCAATTCGCCCAGCGCCTGCGCAAGCGCCAGAAGCAGGGGGCACGACCTGCGATCGCCGAAGCCCACAGCGATCGCACCGCCCAGGCCCTGGGGCGGGTGATTGGGTCGCTCTGCGTGGTTACCACCCAGGTCGATGGCCTTCACGCCGGGCTGCTGACCGCCTGGGTCGCCCAGGCCAGCTTTAGCCCCCCCGGTCTGATGCTGGCCCTACCCAGGGATGCCGCCGAAACCAGTCAACTCCGCCCCGGCACTAGTTTTGTGCTGAATATCCTCAAGGAAGGGCGATCTGTACGGCGGCATTTCTCCGCCCAGTATTGTTCGACCACCGCCTTTGACCATCTGTCCTTTGATCTGTCCAGCAACGGCTGCGTCATTCTCACCGAAGTCTTGGCCTATGTGGAATGCACTGTAAAAGAGCAGTCCTCCGCGGGTGACCACCTGCTGATCTACGCCACGGTGCAGCAGGGTGAACTGCTCGCCCCCAGCGGCATGCCCGCTATCAACCACCGCAAATCGGGGCATCAGTACTAGCTCAGCGCCAGATTCCCTATCCCCATCCCCACCCATCAACCGCTATGCACAAACAACTTCAACGCACCACCCAAGAAGGCTGGGCAGTCCATGTCTACAACTGCGATCGCCGCCTGCTCTGCACCCTCGAACCGTCCCACGGTTGGGCCTTTGCCGCTGGTCTGGCCCTCGGCCTGATGCTGGCTATTATCGGCTACAACCTGCCCCACGCGCCCGCTGTGGCAACACCGCAGCCCCCCGAACCAGAAATTGTGGCACCGCTGCAAATCGACTAGCGATCCAGACTCTGGGTTGGCGTCGGTTCAGGTGGATTCCCCTACTACGCAATGACCATCCACCAGTGTCACAGAAAAGCCATGGGAAGCCGGTCTTATACCAAATCCTATCTATATACCCCCGCTTTGTAGGGGCATTGCACTGCAATGCCCCTACGAGGTATCGGTTTCGAATCGGGGTTGTGTGATTCGGATTTAGTATTAGCACTGCGTAGGCCTCTTTATCAGTGCTTTTCGGAGAAAAAACAGGTAAGAAAACCTGATGAATGATAACAAGAGTTTATATGAAAAACCTCTAGTCATTTGCTTGAATTATCACTAAGCTGAAGACAGCTCAACTACAGCACAGGAGACCATCCACCATGAGTTTGACCACTACCCTATCTGCCCAAAACACTGCTATCCAGCCCACCCTGGAATCTCGGTTGCAAGTTTCCCTTGAGCACGCTCGCCGCCTGACCGCTCTGTACGGCACTGACCATGTTGACGTTGCGATCGCCTGGGAAACCGTCGAAGAACTCTCGAACGCCAATAGTTGCCGGCGTGTTCAGCAATCGGCCTTTGCCCGCTACTGCGAGGCCCATCCCGATGCTCCGGAGTGCCGAATTTACGAAGACTAGCAGCGGTCTTCGATTATCTGCGTTGTCCCTCACACCGTCTCACACAGCTCAAGCGGGAACTCCGGTTCCCGCTTGAGCTGTGCCTAAATATTGGCCCAAGCTGGGTCGCGGTAGAGCCCTAGGCTGCCCCGGTTAGCTGCGCCCTAGAGGCAGCACCGCACGGTTCACCACACGAAATTGGCGATCGGGCTTTAGTTGGTGGAGTGCCGCTGTATTTCTCAAGCAAGATTAATCAAATCTATTGCAAAGACTCTATTAGATAAGGCTGGCTTATTTTTTGCATCGAAAATTGCAGTGGAGTTTTGCTGTTTTCGGTGATCTACAGCGCGAAAAAAGAATATAGACTTAATACCATGAAGAGATGACACAGGATTTACAAAACTAAATCCTGTGCATCCAGCCGGGGCCAACCCCAGATTCTTCCACCATCCACCCACTTTATTTACAGCGCTCTTGACCCAGGGGCGTTGCAAGGAGGTCTTATGTCAGATTTTTCGAGAGTCACCCGTCGTAAGTTTCTGGCTACTGCCGGGGTATCGGCAGCAGGCGCAGTATTCCTAAAAAGCTGTGCTGGCAACCCCCCTTCAGCCACCGCCCCAACCGCAACGA
>NZ_JADEXE010000450.1 GCF_015207265.1 Nodosilinea sp. LEGE 07298
ATTGAGAATGACGGTGTCGGTCTCCTCTAGCCCGGAGAGAATTTCGATGGCTTCCAGGGTGTCGAGGCCGGTGGTGATGGGGCGCTTTTGGGCGCGACCCTGGCCGTCGACTACCCATACGAAGGCTTCGCTACCGTCCTGCTGAATAGCGTTGGTGGGTAGGGCGAGGGCGTTCTCACGCTGCACCAAAATCACTTCGACGCTGACGGCACTGCCCGGAATTAGCACGCCGCTGGGGCGATCGAGCCGGGCCACGGCCTTGACCGTAGCCTGGGAGCCGCCGCCTTCGCTGTCTGAAATGGCCTGGGGAGCAATGCTAATTACCCGCCCGGCATAGCTGGCGGCGCTGGGGCCAATAATGCTGACCCGCACGGGCATATTCACCGACACCTGGTTGGCGTCGAGGGTCATGAGGTCAAACAGCACCACCTCCTGGGCGGGGTCGCCGATGGTGAGTAGGGTGCCCTCGCTCTGCACCCCATCCCCCGGCTGCACATTAATATTGAGCACCACGGCGTCGAAGGGGGCGACGATCGCATTGTCGGCAATGCGGGCGCGCAGGTTGGCCAGGGTGGCCTGGTTTCGGCGAATCTCTAGCTCCGACTGCTGCAGTTCGACCTCGGCTCCGCGCAGATCTGACTGGGCGGTTTCGAGATCATTGCGATCGCCGTCATAGTCATCTTCTGAAATAAACCCCTGTTCTAGCAGCGACTGCGACTCGCTCAGGCGCTCCTGGGCTCGCTGCACCGTACGCTGGCGGTCTTGGCGCACCTCGGTCTGGCGCTGGCGCTGCAACTGCAAGATTTCGGTTTGAATTTGGGCCTCATCGAGCTGCTGCTCTAGGGCGCGATCGCGCAACCGCAGCAGCACTGCTCCTTTTGCCACCCGCTGGCGCTCTTCCACCAGCACCGACTCTACAGTGACATCGCCCGGTGCCTTGATCGGTTGCTGGTTACCCAGGCTGATTACCCCTGAGGCATCGACCCGATTTTCGAGCGTGTCGCGGCTGGGGCTGCCGGTGGTCACCACCACCGGGTCTACACTGCGGCGCTGCCAGGTGCGGTAGCCCCACCAGCCGCCCAGACCCAGCACCAGCACTAGGCCCGAGGTGACAATCCATCTCAGCCCTTTGCGAGACTTAGTGGCTGGGTCGTCGTCGTACAGGTCATCGTCAAACAGGCCAGGGCTGAGGGGGTTAGCGGCTAACTCTGGTTGCCCCGCATCGGCTAGGCCTAACGGCGGTTCTCCAGTTGAGTCAGAGCGGTCCGGATTGGGGTGAACGGTAGAGGCATCGGAGTGAGAGTCGGGCAGCACAGGACATTATCCAAACAGTTAGTTTTGTTCAATCCTACAGACGTCTTGCGAACCTACAGGGGAGTCAGGTGCCCCAGTTCGGCGGGGCTGAGGTGAGCGTGGGTGACCTGGCCGTCGCTCATCATAATAATGCGCTGGCTGTGGCTGGCCACCTCATGGGAGTGGGTCACCATAACGATGGTAATGCCCCGCTGGTGCAGCGCCTGAAAAATGCTCAGCACCTCCGCCGCCGACTGGGAATCGAGCGCCCCGGTGGGTTCGTCAGCCAGCAGCAGCACTGGCTGGTTGACAATGGCGCGGGCGATCGCCACCCGCTGCTGCTGCCCGCCCGACAGCTGGGGTGGGCGCTTGTCCATGCGGTTGGCCAAGCCCATATGGGTAAGGGCGGCCTCGGCCCGCCGCCGCCGCGCCTGCCGCCCCACCCCGGCGTACATCATCGGCAAAATCACGTTTTCGATCGCGGTCAGGTTGGGCAGCAGCTCGTAGCGCTGAAACACAAAGCCCAGTTTGCGGTTGCGCAGCCGGGTCAGCCGAGTTTTGCCCACCGTGGCAACATCGGTGCCATCCAGCCAGTAGCGCCCGCTGGTGGGGCGATCGAGGCAGCCAATGATGTTCATCAGCGTCGATTTGCCCGAGCCCGACTGGCCCATAATGGCGCAGTATTCGCCGGGCTGAATGGTGAGGTTGATGAGATCGCAGGCCCGCACCGCCGCTTCGCCCGTGCCAAACACCCGCGACACGTTCTCCATCGCGATCGCAGCTGGTTTCAGGTCAGCAGGCACCGCTGGCGTGTGGTTCAGGTCGCTCATAGCGGCTACCCTTCGGGTGTGGCGGGGCCGACAATCTCGCGCACGCGGTAGATGGGGCGCTGCTGCGACTCGTGGTAGGTGCGCATTAGCAGCTCGGCCAGCAGGCCAAAGCTAAACAGCTGAATGCCCGCTAAAAACAGCACCACCGCCAGCACCAGCAGGGGGCGATCGCCAATATCTTGGTCGGCCAAAAACTTGACCAGGGTGAGGTAAATGCCCAGGGCCATACCCCCCGCCATCGAGGCCAGCCCCAGACTGCCAAAAATGTGCATGGGCCGAGTGAGAAACTTTTTCATAAAGTAGACCGTGAGCATATCCATCACCACCCGCAGGGTGCGGCCCAGACCGTATTTGCTGGTGCCAAAGCGGCGGGCGTGGTGGGTGACCGGCATTTCGGTAATGCGGGCTCCTTCAATAAAGGCCAGGGCGGGCAAAAAGCGGTGCAGCTCGCCGTAGAGGTTGAGGTCGTGAATCACCTCGGCGCGGTAGGCCTTGAGCGAGCAGCCGTAGTCGTGCAGCGCCACGCCGGTCACGCCCGCAATCAGCCAGTTGGCAATTTTTGACGGAATCAGCCGGGTCAGGGTGTTGTCCTGGCGGTCTTTGCGCCAGCCGCTGACCAGGTCGTAGCCCTCGTCGAGGCGATCGATCAGGCGGGGAATGTCGGCGGGGTCGTTTTGCAGGTCGCCGTCGAGGGTAACCACGATGCCGCCCCGAGCGTACTTAAACCCGGCGGCCATGGCGGCAGTCTGACCGTAGTTGCGGCGCAGCAGCACCGCCACCAGGTGAGGATACGGCTGGGTTAGCTCGCGCAGGCGATCGCTGGAGCCATCGGTAGAGCCATCGTCAACGCCAAGAATTTCGTAGGAGCGGCCCATGCCGTCGAGCACGTGGGCGATCGCGCCTACCAGAGCCGGTAAACTCTCGTACTCGTTGTAGATCGGCACCACCACCGAGATTTCTACCGGGGCAGCAGCCCCCGATACTGGCAGGGCAAGACTAGGGCGAATCGCAGGAATCATAACAGCGGCAGATGACGGGGCAGATCACCGAAACGCGCCAAATAACGCCCCTTGAGTTTAGCCGAAAGCCAATTGTGGCGCGCAATCACCGGCTACTGTTTCGGGGCTTTGGGCTGGTAGCTGACCATCACCCGCCCCGCCCGACGCAGCTGGCGGTGGTAGGCCGCGCTGACCGGATGCGAGAGATCCTCCAGCGAATCGATGCCGATGCCGTTGCGACCCTGGTTGATCCCAGAGCTGTGGATATACTCGCCTTCCCCCAGGTACAGTGCCACGTGCTTGGTGCGATCCGGAGTGCCAAAGAAGATTAAATCGCCTGGTTCTAGCTCGCCCCAGCCGATTGGTTGGGTAAAGGCCTCCTGCTGGTACGAGTCGCGGGGCAGGCGAATGCCCACCGCAGCAAAGGCCGTTTGCATCAGCCCAGAACAGTCAAAGTTGGGGCCAACGGTACCGCCCCACAGGTAAGTGTTGGGGGTGGCCATGGCGCGCTGGGTAAAGGCAATCACCTCCGGCAGGCGGGCTGCAATCGCCGCACGGTCAAAAACGGGGGGCTGGTAGGGGCGATCGGCAGGGGTTAGCGCGTTGCCATCGGCGGCACTAATCCAGCCGGGGTAATCGTCTTCGCAGAGCACAACGGCCAGAGATTCCTGACCCGGTTCTTTCGCCAGCCGCAGATGCCGCCCCAACGCCGCCTGGGTCACCAGCCCCTCTAGCTCAGCAGTTTTGTACAGATTCAGCCCCCGACCACAGACATATTC
>NZ_JADEXE010000053.1 GCF_015207265.1 Nodosilinea sp. LEGE 07298
GACAAAACCCCGCTCATAGGCCCGCAGCGCCTCAAAACGAGACTCTGCAAAGCTCAGCTGCGTCGCCATCAAACAGGCACCCGTCAGTTCCGCCAGCCCCACCGTGTCGCCAGTAGCATCTTCCGCCACCCAGCGAGTAGTGCCCACCACCACATTGGCAGGGTTCCAGTCGTAGTTTTCTGCTGACGCGATCGCCCCCATCAGCGCATAGACCGCCAGCATTTGCGTGCCCCCTGCCAGCAGCACGGGTCGGGTGCGACTCGCCGCCAGGGCCAACCCCGCCACTACCGGCTGCATCGGGTCGCCCACCGCTGCCACCACCGCTAGAGGATGAGGTGTTTGCGACAGTCCCGCTCGGGACAATCCCTCGGTAACTAACGCCTGCTTTTGGCTGTGGTTACAGGTCGGATGGCTGCTGTTGACCCGCTCCGCCGCATCTAACCCCAGCCCCGTGAGAACGCTTAATGCCGTCGTGGTACCCCCCACCACGCACTCCGCCAGCAGCAGATAGTTGGCTGCGACGGCCAGGGATTCCCCCTGCGCCAGCCCCTGCTGCCAAAGGTGATAAACCACATCTAGGGGTAGTGCGGCCCCGGTGCTCAGGCATTGAGCAGGCTTGCCCCCCAGCTCCACAGCAGAGACAGTCGGTGGCAGCGGCAGCCCAGCATTGAGAAGGCTGAGGGGAATCGTTTGGGCTGCAATAACGGCTTTAGCAATCAGCGCCGGAGAAGCCCCAGCCAAGAGCGGTGGTAGAGGATACTTGGGATTCGCAGTCAGGCCGTTGACCATGAACTCAGCATCGGCCAGAGCGGTAAAGCGGCGATCGCGCGGTGTTGCCCCCGCCGCCGAAATCCCTTCCACCAGCCCCGTTTCTGTAAATCCCAAGGTCAACACCAGCCTCGGGCACAGCCCCTGCACCCGCCCTAGCCAGTCTTTCCCCCGCTGATTCTGGGTATAAACCTTAATCAACGGCTCGCCCACAGAACTCACTACTCCACAAATAGCTCTCTCAAGGCAGGGTAAAGGGTTTGCAGTTTACGGTTCAGATTTAGCCTTAAACCTTTGTACCGTATACCCTGTACCGTTCACCGTGTACCCTCTACTCCTTCAACAAATCCTGCACCCACCCCGGCGGGGCTGGAATCTTCGCCCCCAGTCGCCCGAGCAGCAGCCAGGCGGCCAAATGCACCGTCAACAGGTACACCACATTACTGGCCAGCACCGATATCAAAGCCAGCACCTGCACCGCCTCCACATTGGCCTGCCCCAGCACGCTCACATCCAAAATGCCCAGACCCACTAGGCGCTCTAGGCCCCAGTTCAGCATTTGAGTGACCTGGGTGGTCAAGTACACCCACAGGTCTTCGCCCACCAGCACCGACGACAGCCACAGCCGAAAGAAAAAGCCAATCGTGCCCAGCAGCGCCCCAACCGCGATCGAAATGTACCAGTTAGCCCGACGCACCCAAAAAAAGCCTAGCTGTACCCCCAGCAGCGCGTAGGGAATCAGAAACAGCAGGCTGCGGGGTGGCCCCATCAGCACCGAGAGCAGTAGCCCCGACACCAGCGCCGACATCCACGCCGCCCGTGGTCCCCAGCGTAGGTACACCAGGGCCATCGGCAGCGGAAACAGAATGCGTAAAATTGGCCCCGGCGGAAAGTAGGTATTCACCAGCCAGATCAACGCGGCGGTGCTCGCCAAAAAGGCCGTTTCGACCATCGCTAGAGGGCCAGCTTTGAGACGGTGCGACAGATCTGGCCCGTCGGCTTCGGCCTCGGTGGTATGGTACTCCAGGTAGGTTTCTAACCCATCGAAGTCGCTCGCGGTAGACTCAGCCGGGGGCACAAAATTAGCCCCAGGGGCGGGGTCAGGGGGATGACTCATGAATAGCTAAACCAGCAGGCGTTCTAGGGCGTTGACATCGGGAATGCTCATCTGGTCTTTTTCCCGCACAATCAACCCTTTCTTCTCTAGCTTACTCAGTACACGGGTGACTGTCTCCCGGGCCAGACCGCTGAGGCTGCTGAGCTCACGGTGGGGCAGGTTGGGAATTTCGATCCCGCTACCGCTGCGCTGCCCTTGCCCATCGGCCAAAAAGAGAATGATATCGGCCACCCGCGAGGTGCTGTCAGACTCGCGCAGCCGCAGTCGTCGGTTCACCTGCCGCAGCCGACGGGCCATTAGCTGCGACAGGCGAATACCGGCCAGAGGTTGAGTATTTAAAAGTTTTACAAAGTCGTTGGAAGGCATGCTGCCAATCACCGTGGGCACCAGGGTAATCACGTCGGTGGAGCGGGGTACTTCTTCGAGCGGGGCCATTTCGCCAAACAGCTCGCCCTTGCCCAAAATATTTAGGGTGACCTCTTTGCCGTCGAGGTTGTAGGTGCGAATCTTCACCCAGCCTTCTAAAATGAAGTAAACCGAGTTGCCCCAGTCGTTTTCGAGCAAAATCACCTGATTGGCCGGGTGTCGACGCGAGACCACATGGCCAGTGGCTTCAGCTACAGCCTCTTCTGGCAAATCTTGAAATAGCAGCGCCGACCGAATGAGTTTTAGATCGGCGTCGGTATCTCGAGGGTTGTAGCGAGCATCCATTAATCACCCCAACATTAATTTTTTTGTTTAAGTTAGTGATATTAAATCGCCTCAACCCATCCTATCCCAGGGGAGGGGTAGAATTCTTCATTAGTATGCTTGGCGGTGGAATCCAAAGTCTTAGCACTATATCACTCTCTCCTAGGCAGAACAGGGGCGATCGAGGGTAAGATCTAAGCCCAAATTCCAGGTCGCTTTGAAGCACGGTGAAACCCATCTATACCCTTTGACAGCAATAACACCAGGGTATTGCCGTGATGATTTTTAGAGACGCCTGACATACACTTTGGCAATCGCTGGGGAAAGGTAAGCAAAGAGGTGGCTGTGCAGCAGGATGAACTGGAAGCTCTGGTAGCCGAAATTGACGCAATTTTGGGGGAAGCCGCCCCCCGGCTGCCCTGGGTAATGTCGAACGATGCCAATCAACGTCAGCTGTTAGCCCGCGCTCGGGCCTACCTGGCGGAGGCTAAGGCTACGCCTGCGACCCTTGACCCTAGCGGTCTGCCCAACGACCCTACCGCTGCGGCCTCTAGCCAGGTGCTCAAGGCGCTGCTGCAAGAGATGCAGTACCTGCGCGGGCAGACCATGCAAATTCTTGACCCGTTGCGCAATGAGGTCGCCACCCTGCGGCAGCAGCGCGAGCTGTTGCTACAGGAGGTACAGCAGCTTCAGCAGCAGCGATCGCAGATCGACCAAGGGGCGGCACTGCACCAGTTGCCCCCCAGTTGGGAGGCCGCCCTACAGCAGATGGCCCACCAGCTAGAAGCTCACCTGAGCAACCAGGTCAGTCAGTCAGTGCAGCGGCTAGAGATGGCTACTGCCAACACCTATGGTCTAGTCGAAGGCTCTGGCGAGGGCTCTGGCGAGGGCTCTGGGCCTGACGCCGATGCCCCTGGCCTTACTCCAGCCCAGCGGCTAGAGTTTCTAAAGCAGCTTCAAGCTCAGTCAGACCAGGTCATGCTGGGGCTTGATCAGTCGCTGCGATCGGTGTTTGAAACTCTACAGCAGAGCATTTACGGCTACCAAAATTCGCTCAACCAGAGCCTCAACCAGATGCATACCCTGGGCCAGCAGGGCGAGCTGATGTTTAGCGCCCTGGTCAACCATTTAGGCCAGCAGATCAACCAGGAAACCCTGGCGTATCTAGAGTCGGGGCAACGACGAGAACGGCCTCAGCCCCAGCTCGAAACCTCTGCCCCAGAAACCTTGACAGGCAATACTTTCGTCGAAGGGATCAGTCTGTCGCCCGATCTAGAAACCGATCTGGCCCTGGAAGCCCTCGATCTGGGGGGTGACCTCGATGAAGACATTACCGAACTCCAGCTCGATGAAGCCCTGGAGGCGGCTCTTGACCTCAACGAAGCCGATGCGGCTTTTCCCGATCTGCCGCTGCTCGATAGCCTCGATGCCGCTGCCGCCGATCCATCTCCGGCGGTGTCGCTACCAGAGCGGGAGAGCGACCTGAGTGCCGAAGTGGCGGCCGCTGGAGTAGAAACCGAATCGGCTTTAGATGACCTCTATCAAAGCTTATTTGGGGGCGATTTTTTTGCTGATGCCGCTGGAGCTGATGCTATTGGAGCTAAAGCCGCCGAGACCGCTGCTGAATTGACCGCATTTGAGGATGAGACTGGTGCGGATGAGGCCGTTGATCTCTTTTTAGACGTCGATCGCTCTGCTGATGCAAGCGATGCGATCGCAGATGGTCCGACCGCGATCGATGCCGACGAGCCGCTTGAGCCACCGCTAACAGGCGAGCTGCCCCGCCCTGACGATCTAACGATGCTGACTGAGGCGGCCGAAGTGGCCGAGACCGATACCAACCCAGAACGCTCTGACGATAATTTCAACAATCTGTTTGGTGACGCCCCCGCTGACCCCCTAGCCACCAACCTGGCGGGTTCGCTGGCCGCTGGCCAGGCTGACCTACCTGAAACCATAGAATCTTTTGATGATTTGCTGCCCCCCGGCCCTGGGGAAATGGGCGATTTAGACTCTATCGCCGACGATAATGACGATCAATTTGGCGGCTTTATGGCCGCCTCGCCCGACGAGGATTTGCTGGCCCAAGACGATCTACCAGTCACTGTCGACTACGAGCTGACCATGGATGAGTCCATGATCAACCAGCTCCGTCAAGACCTCAACAATTTAGAAACTGAGGCGGCAGAACCTGTCCTACCAGGTTTTTTTGAGCCCACACCCCAGCCAGAATCCCCCTTGCCGCCTTCAGATTCTGCTGTGCCCGCCGAGAGTGAGAGCCCCGAACCAGACCTTTTCTCCCCTGAAGATCTGTTCTCGTCTGAAGATCTTGGGCCAGCACCTAGTCCAGACAACCGCCCCTGGCCCGACGCCGATCGCCCGACCGAGGCTGCGGTTCCCGATCTGTTCAGCCTCGACCTATTTGAGGATGACTTCTCCACCCCACCGTCTTTAGACCTGCCTGAGGAGCTAGGCGACTTTGGCCCTGAGGACAGCGCCATCAACTCCTCGATTGACCTGAGCCTCTACGTGTCGGATGAGCCGACGCCAGATTTGAGCCAGCCTACTAGCGGCGAGCCTGAGCAAATCGATCTGTCGAATTTAGACGCTGATCTGCCCCCCAATTTAGCCGACCCGGCTGAATTCGAGCCTGACGCACTCAGCCCCAATACACCTATCCCCGATTGGGCCAACGTTGATTTATTTGATGACGCGGTGGTACCCCCTGCCTCTGAAGCCTCCAATCAGGTGCCCAACGTCGATCTGTTCAGTGACGAATCCTTCGCTGCACCTGCCCCCAATGACGACCTAGGGCTAGATCTGTTTGATCTGTCGCCGCTGGATGCGGAGGCCGCAGTTCCCGAAGGAATCGCCCCTCCGTCAGAGCTGACTGAAGATGTAGCAGCCCTAGATCTATTCGGTGATGCTACGGCTACGCCTGAAGTCACCCGCCCCGACGAATTGCCAGATCTATTTAGTAGCTCAGAGTCATCTCTGGCAAACAATGATCTAGCCGACAATCAGCCCCCATCTGCACCCGAACCCCCAGGACTGGAAGGTTCGGGACTGGATCAGTTTGATGGCTCCCAAGAATCTGCTGCTGACGAGGCGATCGATGATCAGGTAGGTATTGATTTATTCAATGAACCCGCCGCTGCTGAAACAGCAGCCGAGCCCCCCGAAGTTGACCTGTTTGGCGATCGCTCGTCCAGCCCCCCCGTACCCGAGGATCTGTTTGCTGCCCTCGATTCGTCGCCTGCCCCATCGCCTGCCGCGTCGCCTTTGGCCTCACTCTTGTCAGATCTAGACTTGAGCCTAGGTGCAGAGGAACCGGCCCTGGGTGAGTCGGGGTTAACCCTAAACGACCTCACCAATCTATCTGCCGATGCGGATCAGCTTAACCCGCCTACCCCAGAGCGATCGCCAGAGGCCCCCTCGACCGGCCCAACCGGCCCTTCGATTACCCTAGAAAACTTGCTGGGCGAGCTAACCCTCGACCCGCTAATGCCCCTGGCCCCAGAACCCAAACCTGGAGAAACCCTAGACGATCTCACTACTGACGCCCAGTTTGGTTCAAGCTCTGGCCCAGCCCCGGATGGAGCTGACGACCTTACCCTGGGTGGTCTTGACCTGGGGGCAGAACGTGGCACCAGCGGACCTCCAGAATCTGCCCTACAGCCCGATCTACCGCCAGACGATGCGATCGCTGATCTGTTTGCGGAGGATAATTCCTCCCCAGGGCTAACCGCAAATGACTGGACCCTAGAGGATTTGGGTCTGGGAGACGAACCTGCTGCGCCACAAGAGGGCTCAAACCTGACGGCTTCCACCGGGCCAGAGATTGGGCCAGATTCAGAGCTAACCTTAGACACCTGGGGAATGGCGGGGTCACCTGCACCTAGCCCCGAACCTGGTTCCCAGGGACCACCGCTCTCGATTACCCTCGACGATTTAAACCTGACTTTAGATCCGCTGGGGCCAGACCAGCCAGATCCATCGGAGACTTCATCGATCGCAGATAGTCCCGGTTCGCTAGATGATCTGGCGGCTTTAGGGGAAAGCTGGCCTGAAAGCCCTGGATCCACCTCCCCTGCTCAAGACGCCCAGGCGGAAACCGCTACGGACTGGCAGCGCGAAATTAGCCTCGACAACATTTTGGATGCCGCTGGGGCAAGTTCTCTGGCAGAACTTAACTTAGAGGCTCAGCCAGAGCCGCCTGCCTCCTTTGACCCCATTCAGTCAGCGGCAGCAGAGACAGCCGAGTCGATGGAATCGATGATCGACTTTATCAATCTGGATGCGCTGCTGGGGGAGCCCATTGATCCTATAGCCTCAAAACCTAGCCTTGATCTCGACCTCGATCTCAGCTTGGATGACTTAGACCTCGACGCGATCGCAGAGCCAGCGCAAGAGCCAGAGCCACTGTTTCCGGCTCAACCACCAGAGCCAGAGCCCGCTACCTGGCTAGATGCGGAAACTGAGGGCGATTCGCAAAGCGTCCAGGAACCTACGCTAAACGAGGATCTTTTCGGGAATCTCGCCTCTACCCCGGTTGATAGCGCCGGCCCAACGGACAATCGCCTCTCCCTCGATCTCGATCTTGACTTTAGCCTCGAATCAGAGGCTCCTGCTCCGCCCGACGATAGTCTGGGGCTTTCCCTAGACGATCTTTCCCTAGGGACTACTACAGAATCCTCTGACGATAGTGACATCGCCGACTGGCTATCGGAAGCTGACCCAGAGCCGACGTCAGACCAGCCTCTCCCGTTGTCAGAAACCTGGTCGCTGACCTCAGCCACTACCTCCGCAGAACCCCCATACCTGGAGCCAATAGACCCGGAGCTAATAGACCCGAAGCCAGCAGACATGGCACCTGGCACCGAGCCTTTAGCGGACGCAGATCTGAGCTTAGATGCTCCGGCTCCAGCAGCGACAGATGATTTCTCTCTGGACGAACTCCTGTCTCTTGAGCCGGAAGCCCCTGGCCCTGAAGCCATCGACCTCGACATGCTCGATCTCGATGCGCTTGAACTAGGGCAGTCCACCGATCTAGAGCCACCCCGGCCAGACATAGAAGAGCCAGAGCAACTAGAGACTCCGGAATCTAATGCATTAGATCCCTTCGGGTTAGATCTGCTAGAGCCAGACTCTCCGGCATCAGACTCTCCGGCACCAGACTCTCCAGCGCCAGAGGGGCTAGAACTAGACCCCTTTGATTTAGCCAGCTTTGATCTAGAAACGAGTGAGCCAGAACAGCCGTTAGAGCAGCCGGAGCCAGCCCTGGAGCCGGTCGACCGTCTAGATGAGATCGTTTCTCAGGCGTTTGAGGCCGTGGCACCGGAGGCGATCGCCCCACCCGTGCTCGACCCTGTCGCCCCACGCCCTTTAGCTGAGCCTGAGCCTGCCCTTGACGAGCAAGCCGATCGGGCGGACATGCCGGATGAGTTTGATGGAGACGATGCGATCGCCTTCGAAGACCAGCCCGCCATCATTCCAGCCCCGCCTGACGCCTACGAGCCCGAGGCCACAGAGCCTACCCCTCTGTGGTTTTTAGGGTTAGATGTTGGCACCACGGGCCTATCAGCGGTGCTGTTAGAACGTCGCGGGGGGCAGGTGTACCCTCTTTACTGGGTCGATAATGCCATTTCAGGAGTGACGGCTGACAAATTCTTTCGGCTACCCAGCCTGGCCTCGGTCGGAGCGGTAGACGACACCGGCAGCTACCAAGTGCAATCGATCGGGTCCTCAACGCTGACGGTCAATTGGAGCGATAGCGACGCTACCGACCAGAGCACGGTCTTGCTCAAAGCTCTGAAGCCTTACCTGAAGCTGAGCATTCCGGCCGTGGTGGGCGATAGTGCTACCTCTCAACCCCACATTCAGTGGTCTGATCGCGATCGCCTGCCTCTGCAAATCTTTCAAGACAGCCTGCGAGAGCTGCTGGCTACGCTGCCCCAGGGGCTATCGTCAGAGGCCGCCTTCGGCGTGGGGGCGGTGGGTTTAGAGGCCCAGGCAATCGCCCAGGCGCTGAGCCAGCTGCGGGGGGTAGTGGTTAGCTACCCGGCCAACTGGCCCGACACCTACACCTTCAACCTGCGGGAGGCCGTACTGGGGGCAGGGCTAACTGCTACCCCCGACGATGTTTATTTTGTCGAAGATGCGATCGCGGCGGTGCTCTCAGGTCTACCCGACCCCTCGACGCCGCTGCCCGAGGGCAACGGCCAGCCCATGCAGCAGCAAACCCTCTACGCCTGCCCCTGGACTGGGGGGACTGTGGTGCTCTCCGCCGGGGCCAGTGTGACTGAGGTCGGCATCGTTAACCTGCCCGGTACCCTAAGCGATCTCACCTACAGCGACTTTGCCCTGCACTCCATGAGCTACGCGGGCGACGCCATTGACCTTGATATTGTTTGCCACCTGCTACACCCAGCAGAACGCCGCCAGAGCCGACCGGTTGAAGGCTCTGGCCGCTCCGCTGAGGCAACAGGCTGGGGTTGGCAGGCCGCCATGCCCGAGCTAGATGGCACCCACTGGCACGACCTCGACCTCGACGGCTGCGACATGCCGCGCCCGGCGGAGCCTGATATTGCCCGTCGTCAGCGCCTCTACCAGCGTCTAGAATCTTCCCTGCTAGGCCAGAGCGTGCTTGAAGCCGCTCGCCACCTGAAGATCATCCTTCAGCACCAGCCCCAGTTTGAGCTGGAGCTGGCCGACCAGCGCTGGATTGTACGCAGCAAAGACTTAGAAGACCGCATTATTCTGCCCTATATTCAGCGCATCAACGGCCACTTAAATCGGTTGCTGAGTGAATCTGGATTAAATACCCAGGGCATCAACCAGGTCATTTGCACGGGTGGCAGCGGCTCGCTACCCAAGATTGCCCGCTGGCTGCGGCAAAAGTTCCCCAATGCCACCATTGTGCAAGACACCTACCACAGCGATCGCCCCCCTAGCTGTAGCCGAGTCACCTACGGTTTGGTCAACCTAGTGCGCTACCCCCAGGCCCTAGACCTGACTCGCCACCAGTACAGCGACATGTTCCTGCTGATGGAGGTGCTACGTGCCCTACCCGAGCAACCCATGCCTCTCAGCGGCATTCTGCACCTGCTTAAAGAGCGGGGGCTGAATGTTGAAGCCTGCCAGGCCCACCTGATGGCGCTGCTCGAAGGTCGCCTGCCCCCCGGCCTGCTGCCCAACACCGCCAGCGGTCCTCTGGTGCTGGCTCCCGCCAGCGACGAGTTGGTAACGCTAGCCACTACACCGCTATTTACCCGCCCTAGCGGCCAGGTGTATGTGCCTAACCTGGAGCAGGGCGCACGGCTGCAGACCTACATGGATCAGCTTTTGGCCGACAAGCACCAGACGCTAATTGACCCCCTACTGAGTCAGCTTACGGTGCTTAATGTATAGGCTGAGCGCAAATCTGTAGGGTAATGACCCAGTTACTCCCCCCAACAAACGACCCGGTTGCGGCCCTCCTGCTTGGCTCGGTAGAGGGCCTGGTCAGCTTCAGAGATTAGGGTCTGGAGAGAGGTATTGCGGCTAGGAACTTGGCAGGCCACCCCTGAGCTAATGGTGATATAAACCGTCTCAGTGGCCGTCTTGAAATTTACGATGTTGAGGTCGCGAATACGGGCGCGAATGGTTTCGGCCAGGGTAGCCGCTCCGGCGAGATCAGTATGGGGTAAGACCACCGCAAACTCTTCCCCACCGTAGCGGGCCACTATATCGGGCAGGCGGTTAACCATTTGTTGACTAGTTTGAGCTACGGTGGTGAGGCAGTCATCGCCAGTCGGGTGCCCGTGGTAATCGTTGAACTGCTTGAAGTGATCAACATCAAATATGATCAGCGAGAGGGGCGATTGGCTGCGGCTCAGGCGCTTCCATTCACGCTGAAGCACGGTATCAAAGTAGCGACGATTGGCAATTTGGGTTAACTCATCGCGGTGGCTTAAGTCGTTGAGGCGTTGGTTGGCCCGCTCTAGGGCCTGGTTGGTTTCGGCCAGGCACTTAGCTTGGCACTGCACCTGGCTCAATAGGTTGGCCTGCTGCACCGCGATCGCCAATTGGTCAGCCACCTGCGCTAGCAGGTCTGCTTCGCCTGACTCCCACCGTCGGTAGTCGGTACAGGTCTGAACAATTAAGAACCCCCACAGATTATCCAGCTCATCGAGTTGGGGGTGCAAAATGGGAGCCACGATCGCCGACTTAGCGGCCATCGACTTGATCCAAGGGCTGAGGCAGAGATTGTCGATCTCGGCGTCTAGATCGACAATCGCTCTAACAGTGCCCTGACCATAATGTTGGTGGCAACGCTGCCGTAGTCCCTCTGCCTGCCATTGCCTGGAGGCAAGATCAATGGAACAGGTGGGCTGGGCCGTAGCCCGAATAATCGCTCCGCTGTGGTCGGAGGTGAATTGAATAAGGAGGGTGCGATCGACCTGTAAGTGCCGCTGCACCTCTTCTGTAGCGGTACCTAAAATGCTTTGTAGATCTAGCGTTTGGCGAATGCGCTGGGTAATTTGCCAGAGAGTATGCTCGCGCGCTACTTTGCGCTGTAGGGCTAGTTCAGCGGCTTTGCGATCGCTGAGGTCTTGAATTAGCGCAAAATATCCCTGCACGGTGCCTTCTACGCTATAGTCGGGCACCAGCGTACCCTGCACGTAGCGGTTCCCTCCGGCCTTATAGGGCATGACGGCTTCAAATACTACCGTCTCCCCAGCCAGGGCGCGATCGACGTTTACTTTGGCCCATTGATAGGCGGTTGTACCAATCACCGATTCTAGGGGTTGACCATAGATGTCTTCAGGCTTGACCCCAAACCAGGCCTGGTAGGTGACATTGGCATATTGATAACAACGATTTTTGTCTACGTAGGAGACACAAACCGGCAGCGAATCTATTAACTGCTGTAGCAGATGTAATTGGGCGTAAACCTGAATCTGCTTATTAACTTTAGCCTCATGTCGCCATGCGGTGGAGGGTAGGCTTAATTCTACGGATTCTGGCGTAATTTCGTTCCAAAATCGGGAATTATTGTGTTTATCTCTTGGCACCTTGGCCATGGAGAAAGTCCTTTGAAATTGGATGAATCAAGTAGATATACGAGCAAAATCCAGTTATTCTCTTTCCCCAGGCCTTAACTCTAGCAATGCAGAGAGCTATTACCCACCAGAAAAGTAGTAAAGCCTATCTTTACAAAAAAATATCTCAATCATATCTGCCCCGAGGATTAGAAAGGAGGGATAGGTTAGTACTAGACACGTGAATCAAGCATTGTAGATACAAGAGTGGCAGGGGGTGTGCCACGATCCCCATCACACCTCAATGCTCACCGCGACAGCAAAATTTTTTAATCTGCTATCAACTGTCGCCTCAAGCGATCGCCAAGTAGGCCGATCAGGGGTAGTTCCCCAGGGGCTCACACGGCGATCGCGCTGCCGAACGTACAGTTTTGCTGCTCGGCGAGGGTGGGCTGACTGACTAGTCTCAGCCCACCAGGGGCACTCTGCTACTCAATCAGCAAGGTTTTCGTCATAATCACCATCCACACTGTCCCCTCTGGGGAGGCTGCGCCCACGGCTCCGCTCAGTGACCGCGTCTCGACTTCGCTCGACGACCATGTCTCAGTGCTGGGCGGTGCGGGGATGGGGTCGCTCTAGTCGTTGGGGTCGGCGTAACCGTGGGCATGGAGGATTTTGATAGTGCGATTCTCCGGGACGGAGACGCTTCGCGAACAATGCCTGCAAGGCTGCCGTAGAGCATGTGGCGCACCCGCTCGGGCCGGGGCTGGGGTCTCGCAGATTGAGACGGCGGAATGTTCGACGCGCCGCTGGCGTCGGGTTCGAGGTATTCAAACATCGGTTCTGTGTTCCTTCTATGGGTTTGAGGAAGACAGAACGCGAAAACCCTAGTAGACAGCGGCATAAGTGTGGCGACTATTGCCAATCGCGAGGGAGCAGGGGAGCTAGGGAGCCAAGCAAGCCGGAATAGTCGACTTATTTCAGCCTTCGAGTACTAGCTAATTGTAGCTGAGGTGCAAACTGGGAGAGCTAGGGTACGATCGACCTTAGCCCGATAATCTGGTGTGAGATTTTCGGGGTTAGCTGTCTGTTGATGGTTCCAACGCCTTCAGACAGCGCCAAAGTTTTCGAGTTCTGCACGGCCACCGTTCGGGTTGAACGGTTTAATGTAAGAGAGTACCGGTACAATCGCTCCCCGTCAATCGTGGAGCGAGGGACGACCAGAAAAGGGAAGTGGTTAGATTAAATCCCATAACAGTGGTTTTAAGAATACTCTCTAGACAACTGTAGCTGCTTGATTAATGGTGGGTAAGCTAGTTTTAGCCGCTCAGGACTAAATAATTGCGTAAGCATGGAAAATAGTGAGATACAGAAAAGACACTTTACTGCTCTTAGAGAAAAGTATCAAATAAATCGGCATAAAAATGCGGCTTTTGATAATTTTTTGTATCTAATATTAAGAAAGGCTGAACTAGGCATTCAAATCACAAGCCTGGAGCTTCAATGGCTAGCAGACAACCGTCTTTTCGGAGCCATTGAAATTATTTCTTTGCAAGAATATCAGGCAGGAGATCTGAAAAGACTGGAAGCTGAATATTTGAGTCTGCGAACTAAATATAAAATTCCAGAAGAGTCAGAGCTTCCGGTTACCAGCCCAGTTTATTCAATACTTTGGAAATTAGAGGCTGGAGATTTTCCCACAGATTCAGAACTGGAGTTGCTAAATAGCTGCGACCTTACAGAAACAACTGCCTTGATTCGAGAGATCTTGAATTTTTCAAAATTAAAAATTAGCTATAAAGCAACTGGATATCTAGAATACTTTCCCGAAGAAAATCTCTACTCAATCCTAAAAAAACTGGATACGCAAGAGCCTTTGTCTGACCCTGAGGCTGATTGGCTTCTTGAGCATAATTTTGAGGAAACACTAGAAATTCACTGGCAGCAGGAGGATGAGAGGAAAGCTATAGTTGAGCTTTCGGAATTGAAAGCAAAATATCATATTTCTTCATACTTATCTATTCATGACCCGCTCTACACTATTTTGAAGAAGATAGAACAGAACCAAGACCTTGAAGATAATGAATGCAAATGGCTTCAGCAGCAGAATCTACCCCAGCTAGTCGCGATTGATCGAAACTGGAAGGATATCAAGTTATTCAAAGAGCTCAAAGCAAAGTATCAAGCGACTCGACATAAAGATTCCGATTCTTCCAGTAAATTGTTTTTGATTCTAAAGAATATAGAATCTGAAGTAATGGAGGATGAGATCCAATGGCTAATCAATGAAGAACTGCCTAAAACAGCAGAGATTGCCAAAGCAAAACACTTTAAGATATTGAAATCAAAATATCAAATTGTGGGGCAATTAGCAGCCGATCCATTTTATACGATCATGCTCAAGCTTGAACACGAGGAACGACTTGATCCCAAGCAAGTGATTCAGCTCATTGAAGAAGGTCGCCTTTCTCGACATGGGAAAATAGCAGCCGCCTACTACAGGCTAGAAGCAATATTTTATGAAAAAGAGTATCAAAGAACTGGCAACAAGTGGAACCTACCTAGCGCAAGTAGTAATTGGCGCAAGGCAAACGAACCTGAAAATGCACTAAAAATTACAGAGAATGTGAACTGGAATAGGCTCCAAGGAGTTGATCTAAAAGCGGCTTTATTAGTCACAAGAGGCGCATCACTTCGAGATGTCAATCGACTAGAAGAAGCAGAAGACTGTGCAGAGCAAGCAATGAAATGTCAGCCTGACAGCCACCAGCCTTACACCTTATTGGGTGCAATTTGCTATGATAAAGGCAAATACCTAGAAGGTGATAATTGGTTTGAGATGGCGGCAGAACGTGGAGCGAATGATACAGACAATGAAATTGAAAAAATTGTCCGAATGACAAAGGACAAAGATAAACGCAAAGAAGTTTCGAAGTATCTTCTTGAAAAAGATCTGGTTCGTTACGCTTGGGCAAATACCTATCTTAAGTAAAAGAAAATCAAAAGATAGAAGCATTTAGAATTTTGCAAGCGCAATCGCCTTAACACCAAATCCTGTTTTGGCCTCTAACACAAACTAACTTACAGTCCCAAGCAACCCGTTTGCGTTCCTTATTACTATCTGGCGGGCTGCGATCGCTTACTCATCAAAAGACCCAAGCACTTTAATATTGCACTACGATCGCACCATCCCCCCGCTCAACCAAAGCACCATGCTCACCGTTAGCCCAGAGCGCATTCAGCTGCCCCCCGGCAGTACCGTTACCCTGCACTACCAAACCTGGGACGACTACGAGACCCTGCTAACCAGCCGTCGCGACGATGCCGCCATCAAAATTCGCTTCAACGCCCACACCCAACAGATTTCGATCATGGCTCCCATGGCTGGCCACGGTAGACGCATTGATACCCTGGTTGATCTGGTCAAAGCATTGCTACGCCATCAGGGACGCGACTGGGATAGCTCTCACCCAGTGACCTTAAAGCGTCTGCGCGAAGCCGGAGCCGAACCCAACGCCTGCTTCTATATTCAAAATTGGCAGGCCGTTCTGGGCAAAGAGCGGATTGACCTAGCCACTGACCCGCCCCCCGACTTGGCAATTGAGATGGATCTCACTTCTGCGACAGACCTAGAGGTGTACGAAACCCTAGCGGTGCCAGAGGTGTGGATCTATCGCCAAGGCCAGTTAATGCTTTATATCCTGACCGAATCAGGCTACGACGATCGCCCTACCAGCCTTGCATTGCCCACCGTAGATGTGAAAGCTCTGCTGCCCCAGTATGTTGAGCGGGCCTGGGCGGCAGGATCTAGCGTGGCTCTGCGAGAGTTCGAGCAGCATCTCTAAACCCAGGCTTAGGCAGACCGTGCAAAAAGGGACCGGATGCCTGGGCAATAGCTCAGGTTTTGAGCTTGTCCCACAGGCACCCGGTCCCTCAACAGCGAATCGTCTTCTAGTTCAGCGCTTCAAGGTAGTCGCGAACGCGGTTGCGGCGTTTGGGCTGGCGCAGCTTTTGCAGTGCCTTCGACTCGATTTGGCGCACTCGCTCGCGCGATAGCTCCAGGGCGCGGCCAATTTCGGCCAGCGAGTAGGGGGTACCGTCGCCAAGGCCAAAGCGCATGTTGATCACGTCTTGCTCGCGGCTAGTGAGGTCAGACATCAACTGTTGCAGATCGCGGCGCAGCGACTCGCGAATCAGCATGTCTTCGGGCGACATACAGTCGGTTTCGAGCAGGTCGCCCAGTTCGGTATCGCGGTCTTTGCCCACCTTAGTTTCGAGCGAAACAGCGCGGGGTACGCGCAGCAGCACTTCGCGCACCTGAATGGCGGTCATATCTAGCTCGCGGGCGATGTCTTCGATGGAGGGGGTGCGGCCTTTCTCTTGGGAGAGCTTGCGCTGGGCCTTTTTGATTTTGTTGAGTTTTTCGGTGATGTGAACGGGCAGGCGGATGGTGCGGCTCTGCGTGGCGATCGCCCTCGTAATGCCCTGGCGAATCCACCAGTAGGCGTAGGTGCTAAAGCGATAGCCCTTGGTGGGGTCAAACTTTTCGACCGCTCGCTCCAGGCCCAGGGTGCCTTCTTGAATCAGGTCGAGCAGCTCTAGACCACGGTTTTGGTACTTTTTGGCGACCGATACCACCAGGCGCAGGTTGGCCTTAATCATGTGCTCTTTGGCACGAATGCCTTCGGAGATGGCCTTTTCTAGCTCAGGTACGCTGAGGTTGCTCAGCTCGGCCCAGGCCCGCTTGCCAGCAGCCAGGGTGGGCTTGAGGTCGGCAATGGGCACTTCGGCTGCACTGGCCCAGCGCTCTAGGGAAGGGCGATAGCCCAGCTGCGACGACAGGCGATCGCGGGTTTTTAGCAGATTGCTGTAGACCGCTAAAATGCCGCCTTTAGCCTCAGCGGCCTGGGTCAAATCGTCTAGCAGCTGCATATAGCCCTGCACGGCTTGGGCTTCAGAGACCTCTTCGTGGCGCTCTAGCAGGCGTACTCGGCCAATTTCTTGCAGGTAGAGGCGCACCAGGTCGGTGGTGCGCGTTCCCTTCAGCACGGCGGCGGCATCGGTTTCAAAATCGCTGTCGTCAGCGTCGGTGGGGGAAAAGTCACGGAGCTGAGGGGCCGCCCCTTCATCCTCCTCTCCCAGTTCGGGAAGGCCCAACGCCTGATTGGGCAGGGCGGAGGCTTCATCTTTTTTGTAGTGGGGTGTTGCTACCATGACGCTCTCTAGTAACGTGTCTAAACGTGTGCCGATAGGCCATTTGCCAACCTGGGCCTAGTGTTCCCAAACCATCAGGACTTTGGAACAAGGGCTTGAGTTCCAGGGCTGGGCTGGGCTAACCTGAGTTAGCTGGTACCAGCGCCTGTGGGGGTAAACTCAGCCCTGCTGGCAAATTCTTTGTAAGAATCCCAGACGCTTGGGGATGATCGAGAGATCGGGGGCTGAGGTAGGCAATGCGAACCGACACCATAATCTACGCCGTCATCTGCCGTAATTCCTGACGGAAGGTTACACCTTGGCAAAAACCTCACATTGACAGCCCAGCGATTATAGGATTAGAGGATTCGTTGCAATTGGGAGCAGACTTCGCTAATGGTTGACGGACTTCCCTGGACAGCCGATGCCCAGGCTAAGCTCAAAAATATTCCGTTTTTTGTGCGTGCCCAGGCCCGCAAGCGCATTGAAGATGTCGCCCGCGAGGTCGAAGCCGAGGTGGTGACGGCAGATTTGGTAGAGCAGGTGCGGCTGGAGTTTGGCCAGTAGCCTCAGCGCCACGATCTGGTTCTGCCGCCAATTTTAGTGATAGATGGGTCAGAAAATATAAGTGAAGCATGGGTGAATGGTACTGAAACAAGCTCTCGCAGATCGCCGAAAGCCTTGATTTGCCGTAGGATGGGCAGTGCCCACCAGCCTCAATTCAATGCCATTCAAGTAGGTGATTAAGCGCTGTCGCACCAGCTCTGAGACTGCGGCCAGTTCGCTCTCAGAGCAGAAGGTTGGGGCGGTAGGTCTTTGGGCATCTACCAAAACTAGAACCAAAAGCTTAGGGCATGGGTTGCAGGTCGTACTCATAACGAGTATGATTTAGAAGAAGCCGGGGCCGTAGTGGTAGGATTTCAAGATTAGGCCCGCAGGCAGCATCACAGATTTGTTGGTTATCCATTCGATTGACAGAACTAAAGAGAGGCCATATGGTTGCAACCGCTGAAAAAAACAAGACCAAGCGCGGGTTTTACCCGACTCGCATTGATATGTCGGCTGAGGTGCGATCGCAGGTGTGTGACGTACTAAACCAAACGCTGGCCGCCACCCTCGATCTCAAGACTCAGACCAAGCAGGCCCACTGGAATGTGAAGGGCATGAACTTCTTCCAGCTGCACGAGCTGTTTGACGAGCTGGCGGGTGAGCTGGAAGGGTACGTCGACCTGGTGGCCGAGCGCGTGACCGCCCTGGGGGGTACGGCCATGGGTACAGCCCGTATAGCCGCCGCCGAGTCGATTTTGCCTGAGTACCCCATTGATGCGGTGGAAGGGCCTGAGCACGTAACCGCTCTGGCCGAGCGCTTTGCCGCCTACGGCAAGCACGTGCGCGAAGCGATCGACACCACCGATGAGCTGGGCGATGCCGACACCGCCGATCTCTACACCGAGATTTCTCGTACCATCGACATGCGTCTGTGGTTCCTAGAGGCACACCTGGTGCAAAAATCTGATCGGGGTTAGTAGTCGTTCCTGCGGCTAACGCTAGGCTGGGGCTGGGGAGACAGATTTTGTCTCCCTGGCCCTGTTGTTTTTTGGGTCTTTATAGCAAGACTCGGTTTTGAGCCGCTACCATAGCGCTTCAGTAGCTCTTTCGCTCACTATGGCTAACCCAGCTTCTCAATTGTCTGGCTCTGATGCGTTGGATGGTGCTGTAGATGGCGCGATCGCTGCCGTAACGCTGGCGGATCAGGCCCACAGCCACGGGCATCACCACCATCACGGGCATTCCCATCATGGGCACAGTCACACCCACGGGGCTGTAGACCCTGAGATTGCCGCCTCGGATCGGGGACTGTGGGCGGTGAAGTGGTCGTTTGTGGGGCTGGTGATCACGGCGATCGCCCAGGCCGTAGTGTTTGCCCTCTCGGGCAGCGTCGCGCTGATGGCCGACCTGATTCACAATGTGGGCGATGCCATGACCTCGGTGCCGCTGGGGGTGGCCTTTGTGCTGGCCCGCGCTAAGGCTTCGCCCCGCTTTGCCTACGGCTATGGCCGAGCCGAAGATTTGGCCGGGGTGGCGATCGTGGCGGTGATTTTTTTGAGCGCGCTGATTACTGGGTACGAATCGATCGAGCGGCTGCGCCATCCCCAACCCCTAGACCATTTGGGAGCCCTGGCGGCGGCGGCGGTGATTGGCTTTATTGGCAATGAGGTGGTGGCTCTGTTTCGTCTGCGGGTGGGGCGCGAAATCAACAGCGCGGCCCTGATAGCCGATGGGCTGCACGCTCGCGCCGATGGGCTGGTCAGCCTGGCGGTGCTGGTCAGCGCCCTGGGCGTGGGGCTGGGCTACCCCTGGGCCGACCCGGTGATGGGGCTGGGGATTACCCTGGTGCTGCTGCGGGTGGTCTGGCAGTCGACCCAGACGGTGTTTACGCGACTGCTGGATGGCGTGGAGCCAGAGGTGCTCGATCGCCTGTGCCACGAGGTCGAGCATGGGGTAGGGGCTGCCGCTACTGTCACGCAGGTGAAGGGGCGGTGGCTGGGGCACCGGCTGCACGGGGAGGTGATTTTGGGTGTAGAGGCCACTCTTTCGGTGGCAGCTGGGGCGGCGATCGCAGCTCAGCTCAAAGCTCACCTGCACCAGCAGCTGCCCTATCTGGCTGAGGTCACCATTCAGCTTCAGCCCCAAGAGTCAGCCATGATCCTTTGATGCTAAATCCGCTTTGGCTAACCTCTGGTTGGGCTGGGCAAACACCGTTTGCCCCTACGCAAGCCGCCTGTTTGGGGTCGGGGTTATGTGATTCGGATTTGCCCTGGAAAATAGCCATTCCCATCGACTTCGCTCAGGGAACGGCTATGGCTGTTTTTATTGTTGAGGGTACCGCGCTAGCGGCATGGACGATTGGTATGAGCCTAGCTGGATTGCCTTGCGTCCTCAGTCTACCCGCCGATCTGATGGCAACGCGAGAGCCGCAGCATCATGGCATCGAGCCGGGCCAGGTCGCCAAAGCACCCCCCCTGGCCAGTCAAAAAGCCGCCCATCTGAAGGGAAGCAATTCGCGGTATTTTCCAGTACCAGAGCGCTGGCAAATGGCCTTTAGGGGCATCGAGGTCAAACTCTAGCCAGTTGTAAAACCGCAGAAACCCCACAGGCCGCAGCGCAAACAGCATCAGCCAGCCCACATCTTCAAAGAAGGGGTGAGGGGTAGACCAGTTATTCAGATCCGGGTCAAAGTCTACAGTTTCCAACAAATTGGCGTAGATCTGGAGCTGGGCTGAGAAGCCAAAATGCCCGCCGCTGGCTCTCTGCCAGCGATCGTCAATCGCCTGGAGCAGTTGGCAGGGCAGAGCGGCTACGGCCTCAGTGGTCAGGTAAGGGTGCTGGCGCTGCGTAGCTCCCTGCTGCCGCATCGCAGTTTGGCTGTGGGCTACGGCGTCTAGCAGCAGATCGGCTGTCAGGCGATCGGCTTCTTCCCAGTCTTCTTCGTTGAGCAGCAGGCTGAGTTCGCTGAGGTTTTCTTCTAAATCGCTGGGGGTGGCGCTAGCGAGCACGGGCAAGCCCTCCGGTTAGGCAAGTTGGGTGGGTAACGCTGTATCGAGGGCTGGAACGGCTATGGCCTCTAGGGGCATACCGTCATTGAGGTGTTGCATGATAGCGGCCATGACCTCAGGGTCGATCTTGTAGCGATCGCTCAAACTAGGGCAGCACCAGCGCCAGGTGGGCAGGTGGCCCTGGGGCGCTTCAGAGATGAAGTTGAGGTCATGATAAGGCTTGTAGCCTCGGGAAAACAACGACGGAGCCTTGCGCCAGCCCAGCGCTTGCTCAAAGGCAGACCATCGCTGGCGATCGTCCGGCTGAATTTGCTGCTGGGCTCGGTAGACCTGCTGCTGGGCTTTAAACCCAAAGCGCCCTTTACTATAGCGACTCCAGAGGCCGTCGATGGTGGCGATATCAATCGGCGATAGCCGCTGCACGGTGGCGGCGGTAACGGGCTGCATATCGAGGTTGAGCGCCTTAAGAATCACGACTTCGGTTTCCATGTCGGCCTCGTGCCAGGTCTGCTGGTGCAGCAGGCCGCGCAGGCGACTGTAGTCTACCCCGGCGGCAGACTCCACGCTGCCGTACAGCTCATCGCGCACCTCTGCCTCAAGTTTCATCGCCTGCTCGACATCGATACTCCACAGCCGCCGGGCCTGGTCGAGGCGGCCCTGGTCAAACTCAGAGGGGTAGATGCTGTTGGCCATGGCTTGACGGCACAGGTCCCGGTATTGGTTAAGGCGTTCCTGGACCTGTTGAGCCTGCTTTTGGCGATCGATCTCAGCTTTGGCTGCCGCTGCTAAACTGGCATCTTCAGCGGTTTTAGCCGTAGACAGCTCGGTTTTGAGCCGGGTGTCGTCGTCGTAGCGCTGCTGGTACGTTTGGTAAATGGCCTCTGCTTCGAGAGTGGGCAAGCCCAAATTTTCGGCTAGCTCTTGCAGCACAGGCCAAATTTCCTTGTGGGCAAAGGGTGGACCTTCGCCCATAGCGCGGAGGCGGCTAAACTCTGCGGCCGTGATGTCTTCAAAATGGCGGTGCTTTTCGGCTTTGGTTGGGTAAGGGCTGGCCGCTCTGGCATTGAGCACTTCGGCCTCCTCTGCCGTGAGGCCCAGGCGCTGGCGCAGCAGATTGAGGTTATCGAGTTCGGTAGGCGACAGCTCGCCCTGGGTGCGGCTGTAGGTTTCGGCCTCGGCCAGGTAGTCGCGCTCTGGGAAAAACAGCAGCCCGCTTTGGGCCGCCGCCATAAAACCCACCAGATCGTCAGCCTGGTGCGTTTCGATGCGCAGCGTAATGCCGTCTAGTTTGAACGAGAAGGCGGTTTGGATAGGGCTGTAGTAGAGGCGATCGCGCAGCCGCCGCAAAATCGGCCCCAGCAGGTCTGAGTGGGCCATGAACGTTACCCCGGCTCGAATCTCGGCAACGTCCCTAATTTCTAATATGGGCTCAAAGCGAACTTGGCTCATATCATCTAGATCGCGCAGATCTTCAATCAGGTAGTGGACCTCAGTCGCCACGTCGTCGCTCTTGAGGTGAGGATCGATAAACTTGATTGAGAATTCGATATCTTGCGCCAAGTCAGCACCTCACAGACGCACCCAAGACCGGGCTTTAGCTAACGGTTCATCCCTTTGCAACTTTATAGTAAGCCAGATAGCAAATACAGCTCATCTAAAACGCGCTTCTCCAAAGCATCAGTCTCCTGCGGGCTGAGATGGTAAAAGCCTCGGGCTAGGATCAGGCGGCCCCGGTTAAACTCCGGCCCTGAAAGCTGCGCCATTATGGCCTGGCGAAACTGGGCCACATCTGGCGCAACATTCATCGGCACCAGCGCATCCATCATCAAGGCCTCGAAGGCTTGGCGGTAGCGTTCCAGTCGTCGCTGTTGCTCAAGGTATCGCTGGCGCTCGGCCTCGGCTTCGGCTTCGGCCTGCTGGCGCGCCCGGTCGGCTTCCTGGCGCAGAGCTTTGAGGCGCTCGGCTTTAAGAAACTGGGCATCGGCCTCGGGTAGGCTCATGGTGTCGGCCTTGGCCTGCATAACCTGCCACAGCTCGCTATCGAGATCGCCCTCCTGCTTACACACCAGCAGCTCTCGACGAAAGTGCTGGTACTTCTCGCCCAGAGTCTTGAACGGCCCCATTGCTCTGGCATTGAGGTCGCTAGTCTCTTCGCTAGAAAGCCCCATGCGATGGCGCATCAGCAGTAAATTAGCCTTAGCGGCTGGAGTTAGTTCGCCAAAGGTATTGACATAGTCTTCAGCTTTAGTGAGATAAAGCTCCTGGGGCGGCAGCAGCGCTTCGCCCAGGGGCAGCAGTTCAGCCAGGGTTTTTGACTGGTTGGTCGCGAGTATAATGGTGTAGGCAGGTGGCGTTTTGACGTCTGCTGGGTTGAATTGTCGCGCGATCGCGTCAGCAGACGGAATTTTAACTTCAAAGCTATACTTCTCAGCGGTGCGATCGAGCCAGTTGCCCACACACCTGAGCACGACCCTAAATTTATCTAGCGGTGCCTCAAACTGTAGTCCTACATATAGCTTAGGTTCAGCACCATTGGCGGGAGCTGTGCCGAGACCAGGGGCACGGCGCGGGGAGCGGTGAACAAATTCAAAGGCTGTGTGCTCTAAGCTGCTTAGCCGGGTGATGGCGCTAGACAGAGCTTGAACATCAGCATGGATACCCCTTGGATTGGGCTCGCTCTCTAGGGATGTAAGCGAAAGCCGGAAACTATTAGCTGAGTCAAAATCGTGGACCATTTTTACTGGGGCAATGGTGCTGACAACCGTTGGCTCAGTATATCAGCGCTGATTGAATCGGGGCTCCACAGTTGCAAACCTGATCTTTAATAGGGGCAGCCTGGAGCACTTTAAGGGTGAAGTATGCCGATCATCTTTCTTTCCTATCGTCGTCGCGATAGTCAACCCATTACTCGCAAAATTCACGAGCACCTAGAAGAAACCTACGGCAAAGACGCTGTTTTTTTAGATGAAAAAAATATTCCAAAGGGAGAGGATATTCGAAAGTTTATTAGAGACAGCATCAGCCAGTGTGCTGTGGTGCTGCCAATCATTGACGCAGAGTGGCTAAAGAGCATTACGGCCACTGGTTTGAGCGGGGGTGACTTGAATCGGTCCAGTGACTGGTTCAGAATAGAGTTGGAAGAGGCCCTTGCCTGTAGAAATGTCAGCGTTGTTCCCATCTTGATTGACGGGGTGGTAATACCCAGAGAAGACATGTTACCCGAGAGCTTGCAAGAACTGCCTTACTTCAACGGTATTTGCGTTAGCTCTGATGCGTTTCATGAGGATAGACCGCGATTGGTGCGAGAGATCAATCGCTTGATTACAGGTGGCCCTCTAGAGTTGCCAAAGACCCTAGCCGGTCTTTCAGACAATGAGCTGCTGCTGCAAGACCAGTACCGCCATGAGGTGCGCTACTGCTTAGAGAGTAGCGATGGTCAGATTGATGCCATCGGTCAAATCTACTTAGAGGCCTTGCGACAACATCTACAGCTCTCTCGCGAGACCACCAACCGCATTCGAGAGGTAGCTCAGCAGCCCTATCACCGCTACACGACAGCTGTGAGACTGCTCGTTGACCACCACGGCCACAGCGCAATCGCCGCGCTTCAGTCTAGCGGGCAGGTTCCAGTAATCACTCTAGATAGACAAGCGATGAGCCATTTGAGGCGACTGCACCACAATCTCAGCTTACCCCGGTGGAAGGCCCTCAAGATTGAGTACCAGATGATTAAGGAGTGGGAAGAGCGCTACCAGAATTTGCCTCAGCAGGCCGCGCAACGCTGAGGGTTAGCCCCAAAACAAAACCCCAAAGCTTTTGTAGCTTTGGGGTTTTGTTAACTGAGGCTGAAACGTTTATTTAAAGCCGACGGAAGCTTGCCATACAAAGGCCAGCAGCAGGAAAAACACGGGGATGATGGGCAGCACGTCTACCAGGGGGTCGAACAGGGAGTAGGCCTCGGGCAGCTTAGCCAGCAGCATTGCGACTTCCATTGAATAATTATCCTCTCGTTACACAGCCGGGACAGACCATCCTTCAGATGCCAATCAAGCCAAACCCTTGAGCGCCCTGGCTGGAATCTGAGAATTGGTAAATTTTCTTCGCATTTTATCACGGGTGGGGGGCGTCGATCGCGGTTGCAGTCGAGTTTGGGGCCAGCCAGTGGGCAAAGTCTTTGGTGAAGCGATCGCCCAAAATCGCCTCTCGGATCCGCTGGGTAAAGCGCACCAGCTCAGTAATGTTGTGGATCGAGATCAGGGTAAAGGCCAGCATTTCCTTGGCGTGAATCAGGTGGCAGAGGTAGGCGCGAGTAAAGTTTTGGCAGGTGTAGCAGGGGCAGGTGGCGTCAAGGGGGGTGTAGTCGCGACGAAAGCGCTGGTTTTTCAGGTTCCAGCGATCGCCATCGACCAGGGCCGCTCCGTGGCGGGCTAGCCGGGTGGGAATGACGCAGTCGAACAGGTCTACGCCAGCCGCGATCGCCTGGGCCATTTCCCTATAGGTGCCCACCCCCATCAGGTAGCGGGGTTTGTGCTCGGGCAGGCAGGGAGCAGTGGCCTTGACGATAGTTTCGATCAGCTCTGGCGGCTCGCCGACGCTGACGCCGCCGATCGCATAGCCCGGCAGATCTAAGGTCGCCAGCTGTTGTGCTGCCTCGGTGCGCAGGTCTGGGTACACGCCCCCCTGTACAATGCCAAACAGCGCTTGGTCAGGCCGCTGGTGAGCCTCAACACAGCGCAATAGCCAGCGCCAGGTGCGATCGGTCGAGGCTTTAATGACCTCGCGGCTGCACGGGTAGGGCGGGCATTCGTCAAAGGCCATAATCACATCGGCCCCGAGGTCGTTTTGAATTTGAATCGAGGTTTCGGGGCGAATATTAATGATGCGGCCATCCTTGGGCGATTTGAAGGTAACGCCGTCTTCGGTGATGGTGCGCATCTGGCTGAGGCTAAACACCTGGAAGCCGCCGGAATCGGTCAGCATGGGGCCATCCCAGCCCATAAAACGGTGTAGACCGCCCGCCTCGGCGACAATGTCTTCGCCCGGCTGCAGGTGCAAGTGGTAGGTATTGGAGAGCACCATCTGCGCCCCGGTGGTGGCGAGCTGAGCCGGGGTCACGGTTTTGACATTGGCCAGGGTGCCCACGGGCATAAACCTGGGCGTGTGCACCGGGCCGTGGGGGGTGGAGAAGGTACCGGCCCGCGCCTGGGTGTGGCTACAGCGGGCATCGCAGCTAAAGGAAAAGGCCTGGGTCAAGGGGGCGAACCGGGGGTAAGAAAGCGGCATCGATCATATCATTCTGCCTTCTCCGGGAAATCCACGTCCTACCTTTATGAACCTATTCGGATTGCCATATCAAACCTGAGTTCGACAACGACAATTATCAGGTCGATACGACTGG
Organism: Nodosilinea sp. LEGE 07298; assembly: GCF_015207265.1. GTDB lineage: Bacteria > Cyanobacteriota > Cyanobacteriia > Phormidesmidales > Phormidesmidaceae > Nodosilinea. Next base: position 25,747 of record NZ_JADEXE010000053.1, read on the forward strand.
ATATAACGGTTCCTGACCATTCAGCCGCCACAGGCTAATGCAGAGTGCCGTCGCGATCGCCAGCCACACCAGCGACGGCAAAATAATCCAGCCTGCCAGCGGTAGCGTTTGGTAATAGCTGAGCGTGACCACCACCACCGAGAGCAGCGGCCCGATAATGACCATCGGCACGGCGGCACCCAAGCGACCTTCCACGGTAAAAATCGTATTCCAGGTGTCGCCCAGGCTGAGGTGAACCACATAGAGAAACAGCGGCCAGCTCAGAAACGTTTGCCCCAGGGCCGACCACACCAAATAGGCCGAAACCACCCGCAGCACCGCAATGCTCATCCACACAATGGGAAAGGCCAGGGGCGGCGGTGCCCAGCCCGGACGCTGGAGCGACTTGTAGCGCCCACTGTTGCGAGTATTGTCGAGCAGGGAGAATAGGCGCGATCGCAGCGTCACAAAGGCAAAAAACGCGCAGGCGATCGCACCCATTGCCCCCTGGGGGAGCGCGGCGGTATCGAAGCGGGCCAGGGCCACATCCATGCCCCACAGCAGTCCGGTCATCGCTGCCACCTGGGCGATCGTCGCTCCTAGATAAGTCAGCGTGGCCCATTTATCCCACCGAGGATTGTCTAAGTCGGTCTGGATGGTAGTGTCGCGGGTGGCTTCTTTGACCCCCATCACGGTATTGAGGCCGCTTTTCACAAATTTTGGATTGCTCATAGGGCTGAAGATAGGGTGTAAGACAAGGGATGGACCGTTCGGAAGATGTTCCGGCTCGATGTTGATCCTAAGCTGTTAAGGGCTTAACCGGTTAAGAAACTAGACTTGCCGAAACTGGCGATCGCGCTGGGGCCACTGGTTACGGGCAGCATCACGGGCACGCGCCGCTTTAGCCCCATCTGGCCTAAAATAACCCGAGAAAAGACCTTTATTCGTCCTATCTAAGGCTGATTACACCAGCGGGAGGCTAGCATTTCTCAGCGAATTTGGCGATCGCGGGCGAGGGGGATGATGTTGGTCATCATTCTTTTGCTCCCTGGGGCTGGGCTACAGGCTCAAGATGAGGGCGCTAGCCCTGAGGAACCCCCCGCTCAGGAGGAAGCCGCTAGCCCTGAACTACCTGCCACCCCAGCCTCACCTGCCGCCAGCGATGCTGCCGATCGCGCCGATGATGGGCTATTTTTTGCCGATGTGCTGGTGCGGGGGCAGCCGGTGTTTCAAGTGGGCAGCCTGGCGAACCTGAGCGCAAGTGAGCGAGCCCAAACGATCAATCGCCGCATTGGTGGTCTGCTGAGCCAGTCTCAGCCACTAGACAACGTCACCGTACAGGTCGACAGCGATCGCCAGATCGCCGTGCTAACGGTCAATAACCGGGTGCTGATGACCGTCACCCAGCAGGATGCAACTGATTTTGACACCACCGTTGAAGCACTGGCGCAGCAGTGGGCCGATCGCCTGAACGAGGTCCTAGATCAGCCCAACTTAGCTATTGATGTGCTGCAACGGTTACAGGGTACAGCGCGCCAGCTAGTGGATGACACTATTATTCTGTTGCCGTCGCTGGTCGGGGCCATACTGCTGGTGGGCTTAACTTGGATTATCGCTAAGGGCGTGCGGCGGGTAGGGCTGCTGTGGGCCGAGCAAACTGAGGGCGATCGCGGCACCGAAATTTTGATTGGGCGGCTGTGCTATGGCGGCGTTTGGGTGTTGGGCAGCGTGGTCGCTCTGGGGGTGCTAGGGCTCGACTTTGCCACCCTACTCGGCACCCTAGGGCTGACCAGCGTGGCGATCGGCTTTAGCCTCAAAGACGTGCTGAGCAACTATATCTCGGGGGTCATTTTGCTCGCCGCACGGCCCTTTCGCATCAGCGACCAGGTCGTCATTGGCAATTTTGAAGGCACGGTTGTGCAAATTCAGCTGCGGGCTACCACCATGCGCACCTACGACGGGCGGCTGGTGTACATTCCCAATCAGCAGGTGTTTCAGAGCAGCGTGGTCAACAATACCGACTCCCCCGTGCGCCGCAGCGCCGTGATGGTAGGTATCGACTACGATGCCGACATCAGCGCCGCTCGGCAGGTGATTATGAAGGCGGTGACGCCGGTTAAGGGGGTAGAACCAGAGCCACCGCCGCTGATTTTGGTGCAAAAACTGGCGGCTAGCACCGTTAACCTGGAGGTGTGGTTTTGGGTTAATTCTCGCCGTCAGTCGTTCTTGCAGGTGACTTCGGAGGTATCTCAAGCCATTAAAGAGGGCCTGCAATCCGCTGGTATCGAAATGCCTACCGAGATCTATACGCTGAGTTTTCGCCAGGGGGCGATCGATACCATCAGCGCGATCGTCACCGAGGGGGAAGGCAAGCAAGAGGCTTAAGTTGCTTTCCTAAAAGGAGGGCTGGCGTTGGATTTTAATCAAGGATTCAGCAATTGAGCTGCGGTCAGCCTTTTTGCTAGAGCCAACTCGGCCAGGAAGGTCGAGGTGATATCTGCCTCTCCTTCAAAGATCATGGCCTCATAGAGTCCTTCTACCAGCGTCAGCACCGTAACCTTCTGAAGAATGGGGTCTACAATCCAATACTCGGCGATGCCACGGGCTTCGTACTGCGATCGCTTGTAGCGGTAGTCGCGATCAATATTTTTCTTTCCAGGTGATACCACTTCCACCACCAGCCGGGGCGGCGGCATATCGATGGTGACGGTAGAGCGGGGGGCGTTTTCTAGGGCGATCGCCAGTTCGTCTGACAACACCATCAGGTCGGGTAGCCGCACCGTGGCCCGTGCCCCTAACACTGTAACCTCAGTCTTCATCCGTAAACACTCTGGCCCAATACCAGCTTTCAAAAAGTAAGCAAAGAGAATCGACGCAATTCGCTGATTCCGATCGCTCTCTGGCGGCATAACAACAAGTTCCCCATTTTCTAGCTCGTAGCGGGCATCGGTGCCATCGTCGTAAGCAAAAAAGTCGTCAAGGCTCATGAGAGTGGTGGCAACGGTCACGGTATCTTGGCCTCCAACAGAACGCGCCTGAGTAATTCTATTATCGCAGCATAGAATTGAGGGATAACGGTAAAAGGCTTATGGTGAAGCATTCTGCGACAAATACGCTGCTCGCTGCCCCTGGTGAAAACCGCGTGGCCCTGCGCGGGATGGACTGGGTGGCCTACTGCCAAATGCGATCGCTGCTCAACGAACGCACCCGAGCACGCCTTACCTACGATCGCGGCACCCTAGAAATCACTATGCCATCCGAAGCCCATGAGTTCTATGCCCGCCTGACTTGGTGGTGCAGAAAAGTCCTGAAAGGGTTGTTGTGAAAGGAGTCCCAAATGAGACAGGGTAGATGGGAAGGGGCATTTCATGAGAGGCTTGAATTCCCCAACTCAAGGCCAGTCTCATGGAAACACCCCTCTTGTATCGTCAACTGCAAGACCAATTGAGTCAA
>NZ_JADEXE010000451.1 GCF_015207265.1 Nodosilinea sp. LEGE 07298
GGCAGGGGGTTGGGTTGTACTATGGCTTCATGCTGAGAAAACGTCTGGGGTCAGTGTGTTTGACCTTTCTGGGTATATCGGCTCCGCCCCGGTAGACGAGGGCCACCCCGATCGCCGCAATTACCAGACCGGCTGCATCAACCCAGGCAATTTGATCATTGAATAGGAGAAATCCCAGCACTAGCGTCGTGGGCGGCGTCAGGTACATCAAACTAGCCACTCGGGCCGCTGTGCGATACTCCAACAGTTTCAGCATCAGCCCGTAGGAACCAATCGACAGCACGACGATTAGCCAGCCAAGGGCAAAAACAAACTGCCGGCTCCACTGAATGCTCAAGCCTTCGATAAACACCGCCAGGGGCCACAGGGCGATCGCGCTGGCTACGGCTTGCACAAACAAACTCTGAATGACGGGCAAATTTTGCTCCGGCTGGGTGCGATTCAGGTGTCGCTGGTATAGCGTCGCCACGGTCATGCTGGCCGCCGCTAAAAAGGGCAGCACATACCCGATTGGCGCGACCGCTCCGGCCCCCTCCAGTTTGGTGATCACCACTAGCACGACGCCGACCAGACCGACTCCGGTGCCCCACCACTGCACCGCCGATATTGATTCACCCAAGAGAGGGCCAGATAAAACGCTGGTGGCCATGGGCTGCAACGCCGTGATCAGTGCCACAATCCACGGTGAAACGCCCAGCGCGATCGCCCAGAGCGCAGCACTGAGCCAAATGGCGTGAGCCAGCACACCCACGAAGGCAGAACGGGCGATCGCCGTCTTGCTATGAAACCGCAGCTTCCGCCGATAGCTCAGCCAGACCAGCAGCAGGATCGCCACCAGGACATATCGCACAAACAACAGCGTGAATGGCCCGGCGTAGGGCAACCCATACTTCGCGCCAATGAAGCCAGAACTCCACAGCACAACAAAAAGGAGTTCGAGTCCAAGAATTTGCATTCTGAATACCTCAGAGAGGGTTCTGCTGCATCAAACCCTGGCTAAGTAGGAGAGCCAAATCAAGGCCGCTTAGGTTGCCGGGTTTTCTCCCTTCGGGAGACACTTCGTGAACGACTTCGCTCAACCCTCTCCCTAAAAACGGATTGAGCATTGAGCGGAGTCGAAATGCGTCTTAGATAATCAGGCCTACTTACTTATGAAGGTTTTGACTGGGCAGAACTCCAGTACAGAAATGTCATGAGAACGAAAGCGTCTACAGCAGCTTCTCAACCACGGTGGCCGCCAGAGACTTGCCGAAATATTCCACCGAGACCTGGGTACCGGGTTGAGCATAGGTCAGCGGCAGATAGGCAAACACCACGCAGCGCCCCAGGCTGTAGCCATATCCGGCGCTGGTGACGTAGCCCAGCACTTTGCCATCGGCAATCACCGGCTCTTTACCCATCGCGATCGCCGCCGGATTATCCAGCGTTATAAAGCAAAGTTTACGACTGGCGTATTCCTGGCGCTGTAACAACGCTTCCTTCCCGATGAAGTCGCCCTTGTTCGGCTTCACCGCGAAGCCCAAACCCGCCTCGTAGGGGTCGTATTCGGTGTGAATGTCATGGCCCCAAAACAGGAAACCCTTCTCCAACCGCAAGGATTCAAATGCTCCCAGTCCAGCCGCGATTAGGCCGTGCTCCTGACCTGCCGCCCACAGCGTATCCCACAGCTTCAGACCACACTCAGTGGGCGCATAGATTTCCCAGCCCTCTTCGCCCACGTAGGACACCCGCACCGCCAGCACCGGAATATTGCCAATGGTGAGACGCTGATTGGTGAAGAACTTGAACTTAGGCTTCGAAACATCCGTTTGAGTAACCGATTGCAGCACCGCCGGAGCTTTGGGTCCCCACAGGCCCAGGCAGCAGTAGCTTGACGAAATATCTGCAATCTGGACAGAACCATCCTCGGGCAGGTGCGCCGTCATCCAGGCCAGGTCGTGACCATGGACAGAGCCACCCGTCACCACCCAATATTTCTCAGCCCCTAGGCGGCTTACCGTCAGGTCACACATGATGCCGCCGTTGGCGGCGAGCATGGCAGTGTAGATCACCTTGCCTACGGGCTTGTCGATGTCGTTGGCGCAAAGGCTTTGCAAATAAGCCACCACGCCCGGCCCCGTCAGCTCAAATTTGGCGAAGGGGGTGAGGTCGTAGAGGGCCGCCTTTGCTCGCGTGGCGAAATGCTCCGCCCCCTGAATCGGCGACCAGTTCTTTGCCTCCCAGCCCTGGCGCTGAGGAATGGCGTACTGCTCCAACAGATCTGCATTGGCTTCAAACCACTGGGGCCGCTCCCACCCGGCGCTGAAGATGAACTGCGCCCCCAGCGCCTGCAAACGGGGGTAAAACGGGCTCACCCGCAGCTGCCGCGAGTGGGTCTGCTGATCCAGCGGGTGAATGATGTCGTACACCTCGTCATACTGCTGCGCCCCAGCGCGAGTGATGTAGTCGGCGCTCTTGCAAACATCCGAAAAGCGGTTGATATCCATCTCGTGAATATCAAGGCTGGGCACCCCGGTGGTCATGAGTTCTGAGACGATTTTGCCAACGCCGCCCCCGTGGGTAACCCACACCGCCTCAGCCACCCAAAAGCCTTTCGCTTTGCTAGATTCCCCCACCACCGAGCCGCTGTCGGGCGTGAAGGAAAACATACCGTTGATTTTGTAGGTCAACTCCGCCCCTTCCAGAGCGGGAAAGAGCTCTTTGGTGGACTCCCAAGCGGGGCCGAAGTGCTCTTCGGTAAAGGGCCGTACTGACGGCATCACCGGGGCTTCGGCATAGGGCAGAATGTTGTCGGGGTCTAGCAACAGCGGCTCGTGCTGATACGAGCCAATCCCCCAGCAGTCGCCGTGCTGCCGAAAGTACATGGCGTGGTCCTGGTGGCGCACCATGGGATACGTGACTTCTTCTGTCATGCCCGCTAATTCAGGAATCGGCGCAGTTTTCACGTACTGGTGCTGCACCGGGGTAAGGGGAATGACTTCGCCCACCATGCGCCCAATGCGCGGCCCCCAGATGCCAGCACAAACCAGCACTTTATCGGTTTCAATGCGGCCTTTGTCGGTAACAACCGCCTGCACCTGACCGTTGACTACCTCGATATCCATCACCGTGGTGTGGCCGTAGAACTCGGCGGCACCAGCCTCTTTGGCACAGTTGGCCATCGCTTCTGCCGCCCGCAGGGCCTTGGCAATGCCGTCGGTGGGCACATAGTAGCCGCCAAGCAGTTTGGCTTCATTCACCAGGGGCACTTTGGCTTTCACCTCGGCGGGGGTGAGCAGACAGGCCCCTTCAACGCCCCAAGATTTGGCCCAGCCCAGCTTGCGCTGAAGTTCAGCCATGCGCTCTTCGGTATAGGCAACTTCGACGCCACCAACAGGATAAAAAGCCGGGCCTTCGTCGGTGCTGAGCTGGCTGTACAACTCGATGGTGTACTGGGCCAGCTTGGTCATCGTCTTAGACGAGTTGGTTTGAAAGACCAGCCCAGGAGCATGGGAAGTGGAGCCGCCCGTAGCAAACAGCGGCCCCTGCTCAACGACGACGATATTCTTCCAGCCCAGCTTAGTCAGGTGATAGGTGGTGCTACAGCCGACGATGCCAGCACCGATAACAACGAGAGTAGCCGTGGATTGCATAGGGTTCTCCGGTTGGGGTGAGGGAGTGGATGAGTGGGAGGGTGGATGGGTAGATGAGTTGGGGAGATAGAGAGATGGTGAAGGTGGGGAGGAATCGTAGGGTGGGTTAGGCCGCAGAGCAATCCTGGCGTGAACCGATCGCACAGGCCATAGCCGTAACCCACCCTGTGAGGTTCTGAGTCAGCCGATTGCACAGACCCTGGC
>NZ_JADEXE010000054.1 GCF_015207265.1 Nodosilinea sp. LEGE 07298
ACTTTGCTCGACAAAGGCGGTAAAGACTTCTCCTAGCATCGGGTTACCTCCCGCTACTAACCAGGACACCTCAACCCTAGCGCCTTTATTTTTCTACCCCACAGATTTAACACCTAGACAAGAATCGCACTCATGACCAATCACATGCGCAGAATTCTGTCTCTGCTAACCGCTACGGCGCTGCTAGGCGTTTGTATCCTGGGTCTTGTTCTTCAAGCGGCCCCAGCCCTAGCGGCGATTCGGCAGCTGGAAGAAGCCCCCGGCCAGTTCGTCTACCAATCGCGCCAGACCATCTTTGACCAGCATGGCGATCGCTGGCAGGTGATTGCCTTCAACCGCATCCGCCCCGATGGCCACACCAGCTTTGATCTGCGGCTGGTCGGGTTTCCAGGCAAAGGTGAAATCGATCGCGATCGCCCCCTGACGCTGATTAGCTCCTTAAAGCAGACTTGGACGGCCCGCGATGCGTCGAGCCAGATTTTCACCGATGCCTCAGCGCCCGAACCCAATGTGGGGCAGTATGACCTACAGCCGATGGTGGCCCAACTGCCCACCGCAATCCCAATGCAACTCGTTCTGCCGATACGGGGGCAGGATGACGCTGTGCTATCGCTTTCCCCGGCTCTAATTCAGGAGTGGAAAACCGTGGCCGCCTATGACTAATTTGCGGGGTTGCTGAACACAGGTATGAATCAAAAATTCAACGTCTCTCGTCGGGGCAAACGGCCGTTTGTCCCGACCCAGGTTTAATGATGATTCTCTATATATACGGTCATTTTATCGCGATCGCGACTCAACTCCCTGGGCAACGGCATCTCCCGAGGGCCGAGAAAGCTGCAAACTCTGACGATTTTGAACTAAGACAAAGGTGGCCACGGCCAGCAAAAAGACCCCAAAGATTGTTTGCAACCGCTGAGCCGGAACATACCGAGCCAAATAGGCCCCAGGGATAGTTCCCAGGCTCGCCACAAAGATAAACGAGACCATCAGATGCCAGTCCAGATCAACATGCCCCCAATAGCCGAGGAACCCCGTCACTGAGTTAGCAATGATGATCAGCAGAGAGGTGCCGATCGCCTGTTTCATCGGTAATTTGGCCAACAGCACTAGGGCTGGCACGATCGCAAAGCCGCCCCCCACTCCCACCAATCCGGTCAATAGACCAACGCCCAGTCCTTCACTCAGCAGCCAGAGCCAGCAGTATTGACAGACGGGTTTTGGATACAGGGCTAAGGGGTTTTCAGGCTGAGTCGGTCGAGCGCTGCGGTAAATCATAAAGCCAGCGGCCAGCAGCATGACCACGGCAAACAGCAGCATTTGAAAGGTTTCTGAAACCACGGGCAGCGTGGCAATCTTGGCTCCGGCAAAGGTTCCCACCATGGTAGCCGAACCAAAGACCAGAGCCGTTTTCAAATTCACGTTGCCAGCTCGCCAGTGGGGAATTAACCCTAGCAGGCTGACGGTACCGACAATGACCAGGGTCATGGCGATCGCAGGCTTCGGCGACACCCCCATGACGTACACCAATACCGGCAGCGCCAGCACAGAGCCTCCACCGCCCATCAGCCCCAAACTAAGGCCAATACCCGCCGCAAACACCAGGCCAACAATCCACTGCATCAGGCCTGGCCCCGCTGGTTAGCGGGCAAGCTGGCCAGCGCTATATCTAGTAGGCCAGTATCAGTCGGCTCCGCAGACATCAGCCTGCCCCCAACCCACCTTAGCTCCCTGCTGAACGGGCGATCGCGCTCCACAAACTCCAGCCTTGGGGCAACTAACTGGCGAAACAACATAGCAATAATCCTTGCAGCGAAGGGATGCAAACAGAGTGACGGAGTCGTCAAATTTCACCATACTACTATATGGCAATACAATAAACTTAAGTCGACGCCAAAATTGTCTTTAACCCCGCTGTTTCTTCCCACATTGCCTGCCAGCTATGGGCGCTATTCGACGAAGGGGAGCCGCAAAGGCAGCTTTCCCTACTGAAGGGTAATATGGTGAAATATGGTTCAATGCGTTCCTGGGTCTAGTTTATGCCGCAAAAATCCACAGCTCCAGCATCAGCCGAATCGTCGGCAGATTGCGGCATGTCGCAGCTCTCACCAGCAGCTCTAAGCTTGATGGCCGACTTTTTTAAGGTTTTGTCTGAGGTCAGCCGCTTGCAGATTGTCTGTTCTCTCAAAACTGGGACCAAAAACGTCACAGACATCATCGAATGCACCGGCCTGGGCCAAGCCAATGTGTCAAAGCATTTGAAAATGCTGACTCAAGCCGGAATCGTCAGCCGCCGCCAAGAAGGGGTCTGCGTTTACTATCAGATTGCAAATCCCTTCATCTTCGAATTATGCGACTTGGTGTGCGATTCACTCTCCATTCAAATCGATTACCAAAGTAAGCAATTTGAAGCATTAGAAAGCATCCGTCAGTCTCGTTAATGCCATTGATTTGTTTGCCGTGGCGGTTCTTTTTCCTCCAGGCGCAATAGCACCCGCTCCTCGCTCCAAAGGGGTTGGGGGCAGGTGCATCTCGAATTTGTAAATTCATCATTCTGATGGCTAGCTAGCCCGTCATGCTCGTGCAGACGGGAATCCACGGCGGACATCTTGCTTCCGAATGGATTCCCACGCAAGTGGGAATGACGTAGATTTACCGCCTAGAGGCCACTGCCCACCAGCCCTGATTTACCGTAGGGTGGGCACTGCCCACCAGCCTCTCGGCTTGCCAACCACCCAATCAGTATCGGCATCGAGGGCCAGCCCGACCCACTACTTGTTGCCTTAGTCGTCGACAAGCGACCAGGGCACACTCACCCTTCAGCTGACTACAAGCAGGGCAAGTTAGCCCTAGCCTGAATGCTGCGGCCCAAACTTCCCCCATGTAACGGATGTTGAAAGCCGCACAATTTGCTCACCCTGGAAAGTAATTCCTTCGTCAACCCCGCTCGCCTCTCTATCTCCATCTACCGACATCATGCCTTCCCCAGACATAGACCGATCAGAAACTCGCCCAGAAAGCGCTGTTTCTTCTGGCTCAGCGCCTACCTCTGTGGCAGAACCTTCTCCTGCTTCAGACCCTAGAGCAGCCGAGGACAGCGTAGACGAAACCTCTGGCTCCAAGCTGAAAAACTACTGGTGGCTGATTCCGGTGCTGGGGCTGGTCGTTGCCGTCGGCGGGGTGACCTATGTGCGCCTGCAAGACGATGCCCCCCCTGCTGTGACCGAGACGGCTGCCCTCTCGGTGCGGGCGGTGGCGGCAGAACGAAACCCCATTCGCGCCTGGGTGTCGAGCGAAGGCAACGTGCGGGCGGTGGACTATCAGCACCTCACGTTCGAAACCGCAGGGGATGTCACCTATCTAGCCAACCGCGATGGTCGACGACTGAGGGAGGGCGATCGCGTGCGTGCAGGCGAACTGCTGGCCCGCATTGATGACCGAGAACTGGTGGCAGATGTGGAACAGGCGCAGGCGACCGTGGCCGAAGCCCGACAGCAGCGGGCGGCAGCGGTAGCTCAAGTAGCCCAGGCCCAGGCCCAGGTGGCCCAGGCCCGCGCCCAGGTGCAAGAAGCCCAGGCCCAGGCCCAGACGGCCCAGTCGGCCCGCAACCTGGCTGCCACCAACGTGGAACGCTACCGCATCCTGGCCAATCAGGGAGCGATTTCCCAGCTAGAGTTTGACCAGCGGCAAAACACCCTGAACGATGCCCAGGCCCAGGTGGCCTCGGCCCAGGCGGGGGTAGCCTCGGCCCAGCAGCAGGTGGTTTCGGCCCAGACCCAGGTGACGGCAGCCCAGCAGCAGGTAGAGGCTCAACAGTCTGGCATTACCACCGCCCAGGCCCGCCTCTCCCAGGCTCAGGTGGCGCTAGAAGGGGCCAGCATCTACGCCCCTTTCGACGGCATCGTCGCCTACCTCAACTATGGCGTGGGCGAATACTTCACGCCGCAGGCAGTCACCTCGCAGCTGGGCGGCGACTACCAGGGCATTCTGGAACGCATTCCCATGGTGGTGATTGACCCGGCCCAGTACGAAGTGCGGGTAGACCTGGCCGGGCCGACTGGAGAACAGGTAGACGTTGGCCAGCAGTCCCTGGTTGCATCTGAAACCGATGTCGGCTTCACCCGCTCCGACACCATGGATAGCCAGGCTCTGATCGCCAATGCCCGCGCCAGAGGGGAAGTCTTTGCTGTCAATCCGGCAATTAGTCCGGGGGGGCGATCGATCGAAGCCCGCATTCGACTGAACCCGACGACGACCTCAGACCTGCGCCACGGCGAACAGGTTTTGACCTGGATTGCGGTCGCCGAAAACCCCAGTGCCGTCGTGGTTCCCCTCGATGCCGTGGTGCGGCGCGACCAGGTGCCCTACGTATTTGTAGTTGACCCAGAGTCGGGCGTGGTCGAGCAGCGGCAGGTGGAGCTAGGGATTACCGGCATTACCCAGCAGGCGATCGCCAGCGGGGTGACAGCGGGCGAACCCGTGGTGGTCGCCGGGCAAAATCGCCTGGTAGATGGGGCCGCCGTTCAGATCGTGGATGCTGAGGCTGAGGCCGAATCATGAGCCAGCTTCAGGAAGATCGCCGCGTGCAGCAGAATGGGGCTAGCAATGGCGATCGCCCCCCAAGCGCCCCCCAGCCAGCGCCCCGATGGGCGCGGTTCTTTATTCTCAACACGATTTTTGCCATTCTGCTGACGCTGCTGATGGTGGTGGGTGGCGTGCTGGGCTACGTTTCTATGACCAAGCAGTCGAACCCCGACATCGACATTGCCGTGGCCAACGTCACCACCACCTGGGGCGGAGCCGACCCCCAGACCATCGAGCAGCAGGTGACCAGCGAAATCGAGACCGAGATCACCACGGTCGAAAACGTCAGCGAAATCCAGAGCGCCTCCTACACGGGCTTTTCGGTAATCAACGTGGAGTTTACCTCCCAGGCCGACCCCGACCAGGCCGTGCAAGAGCTGCGCCAGGCGGTGGCCCAGGCCGAGCCAGAGCTGCCGACGGATGCCGACCAGCCGGTGGTGGAGCAGGTGTCGCTCAACGATGCGCCCATTCTCACTCTGGCCCTGTTTGGCGAAATCGACTCGACGGTGATTTCCCAGGCTGCCGAGGGCATTCAAGACCGCCTGGAGCAGGTGGCCGGTGTCAGCGAGGTGAATTTGGGGGGTGCCCGCGAAGAGGTGATCAGCGTGCAGATGGACCCCTTTCGGCTGGCGGCGCTGGGCGTTTCGCCGACCACGGTGGCCAACCAGATTCGCAGCGCCAACCAGGACGTGCCCCTGGCCGACATTGAGAGCGACGTGATTGGGTCCCAGGTGCGCTTTTATGGGCGGTTTCGCAGCCTGGGAGATCTGCGCGAACTGCCGATTACTCGCCTAGAAGGGCGCGTGGTGCGGCTAGAAGAGGTGGCCACCATCTCGCAAGAGCTGGAGCAGGAGGAGACCCGCGCTTTCATCAGCACCGAGGGAGAACCCTACGAGCCGGTGGTCAGCGTCGGGATTAAGAAAGTGCCGGGCCAAGACTCGATTGAGGTGATCGATCGCGTGCTGGCCACCGTCGATCAAATTCAGCAGAACCCCAGCGAATGGCCCAGCGGCATGGAGTACAGCGTCATCGCCAACGAAGCCGACATCATTTGGGAGCAGCTGGGCAACTTGTTTGTCAACGCCTTGCAGGCGATGGCCGCCGTGTTTGTGATCCTATTTATTGCGCTGTCGTGGCGGGAAGCGCTGATTGCCGGGCTGTCGATTCCGCTCACCTTTTTGGGGGCGATGGCGATTTTGTGGCTGACCGGGCAGACCCTCAACAACATGGTGCTGATCGGCATGGTGCTGGCCCTGGGGATTCTCGTAGACGTGTTCATCTTGATGATGGAGGGGATGCACGAGTTTATCTTTGCGCAGGGTTTACCGTTTAACCAGGCCGCCCTCAAAACCGTCAAAACCTACGCTCCGCCCGCCTTTGCCGGGCAGCTCACCACCATTTTTGCCCTGTTTCCGTTGCTGGCGATTAGCGGCACCCTGGGCAAATTCATTCAGCTGCTGCCCTACACGGCCATTATTTGTCTGGTGCTGAGTTTTGCGATCGCCATCCTGATCGACATTCCCCTCTCTCGCTATCTGCTGGCCAATGTCAAAGGGGTCGAGAAAAAGTCGCGCGTCGATCGCCTCAGCGAAACCGCCTCCCGCCGCTGGATGCAGTGGAGCCTGCGGCACACCATTCGCAGCCACAAAACGGCCTGGGCCTGGGTGCTGGGCACGGTGGCGCTATTTTTCGTGGTCATGTCTGCCTTCAGCCAGATCGATGTCGAGTTTTTCCCGGAGGGCGACCAGCGCAACTTTAGCGTCAATGTAGACCTGTCGCCGACCACCACCCTGGCCACCTCCCAGCTGGTGGCCGACGACCTGGGCGATATTTTGCAGCAAAAAGACTACCTCGACAGCGTCATCAAGTACGTGGGGCAGCGCAGCAATCTAGTCGCCTCTGGGGAGTTGCAGCCCAGCGAGGGCAGCTACCTGGTGGGGTTCTCCGGCACCTTTAGGCCCGAAGACGAACGCGACCAGCTCTCCTTTGAATATTTAGACGGCCTGCGGGATGAGCTGGATGCCGCCGTGAACCGGTATCCCGGTGCGACTCTGGTGCTCAACGCCCAGCAGGCCGCCCAAAGCGGCGACCCCATTCAGATCGAAATTACCGGCAGCGACCTAAACCAGCTGCGGGAAATCTCTGCAACAGTGCAGAGTACGCTGCGCCAGGTTCCCGGTGCGATCGACGTGCGCGACAACCTGGGCGAGCTACAGGAAGACCTGCGGCTGGTACCCAAGCGGGAGGAGCTGTCGTTTTACGATCTCAGCGAAGACGAACTGGCCGCCCAAGCCCAGTACTACACGCGGGCTATCGACGTCGGCGATTATGCCCTGGGCGGCAACCAGGACGATTTAGAGATTCGCCTCAGCACCGCCTGGCCCTCCCGCGCCGGTCGGGTGGGTGGCCCGACTCGCCGCGATGAACTGCTCTCGGCCCGGTTCTTTACCAACAACCCCAATGAAGCGGTGGTCTCGGCTGGGGCTGTGGTGAATGCTGTGCAGGCCGAGGCCCCCCTCTCCATTACTCGACGGGGCGGGCAGCGCACCGCCACCGTGCTTGCCAAAAACGTAAACCGCACCGTCGGCGACATTTTGGCCGACCTAGAACCCCGCCTGCAAGAGCTGCAGCAGACCTGGCCCCAGGGCTACAGCTACAGCTTCGGCGGCGAGACCGAAGACCAGGCCGAAACCTTTGGCTCTGCCGGGCAAGCCCTGGGGTTGGCGGTGTTTTTGGTGTTTGCCGTGCTGGTGCTACAGCTGGGGTCGTTTCGGCAGCCCTTCATCATTTTGCTGGCGATTCCCTTTGCCCTGATTGGCACGGTCGGCGGCTTCTTTCTGGCCGACATCGCGTTTTCGTTCACGGCCTTTATCGGCATCATTGCCTTAGTCGGTATCGTTGTGAATGATGCGATCGTCATGGTGGACACTATGAACGCCTATCAACAGGACGGGATGCAGGTTAAACAGGCCGCCGCCAGAGGAGTGGCCGATCGCCTGCGCCCGGTTCTCACCACCAGTGTCACCACCATCATCGGCCTGATTCCCCTGGCCCTGAGCGATCCCACCTGGATGCCCCTGTGTAGCGCGATTATTTTTGGCCTGGTGGCCGCAACGCTGAGTGCGCTCGTGGTTGTTCCTTGCCTATACCTGCTCTTCACGCCAAGCACCCAAGCAAAGGTAAGCCGGTAGACCGATAACGGATTTAGCCAAACTGCTCCAGCTTCGATCAATTACTGCCCCTATCAATCGCAGGTTGGCTATTGCAGTTCGTCTACCGTGGCTTCGAGCGCAGGTCGCGTCGGCAATGGTTGGTTAAACCCATTGATCAGCGGGCTTTCTTCCAATCGTTCTAGGGCTGTAGCGCGATCGAGGGGCTGCACCTGCTGTCGTAGCGACGCTATGTTTTGCTCACCTGGCGGTACCAGCAGCTGCTCACCGCTGGTCAACACTACCTCCTCGCCACCTTCCACCAATTGAAAGGCGACCTCACCTTCCCACGAAAAGATTTCCACAGGCGCACTGGGGTCATCGGCAATGTTGACAAAGACCGTAGTGCCGCGAATGCCTGCGATTCCGGCTGGGGTGACAATCTCTACGGGTTCGGCCAAAGCCCCTTCTACCCAGGTAATCATTTGTCCGGCATTGAGCTGGAGCTGGTTGGGTTGCAGGGTGAGTGCGGCGTTGCCACCAATGCGAAATACGGCTCCGGTGACAAGGCCTACTTCAGCTAGGGCTTCGTCTTCGGTGCGAATTTGATCGCCGTAGGCCATGGTCTGGTTGAGCTGGGCGGGCTGAGGCGAACCCAGATTGAGGGTGACCCAGACCGGGTTGGCAACAATAGCTTGAATGGTGGCGATCGCGGTTGGTAGCGCTTCGCCGTCGGCGCTAGATTCGCTGGCCTGGCTTGTTGCAGAGGGTGGGTTTGGGGGCGCTGGTGTCGGTCGGCAGCCAGCCATGACCACACCACCAACTATTAGCAGGGTAATGGCCAAAGACCGATCCCTAAAGGCTGCGGCAAGTCTGCCTGAGACATAGTGCATAGTGAGGATGGATCTAAGCAACAGTGGATTGAATGCACCTTAGAGTCTTCAGCCTAACCTCAAGGCTTTCCGGCAAAGTGTAGGAACTGCGCGGCGGTGATATGGTCTTGTTAATGGCCTTGGGGTCAAGACTTCAGGCCCAGTGTTTTTGGTTTATGTATTGACCTATTGGAGAGCAAACCCTGTGGAATTGGCAATTTGGCTATCGGTGGTGCTAGCCATTCTAGGTTTTGGCATGGGGGTAATGGTGTGGGCCTACCGCCGTCCTTTGGGCAATAGCGCTTTATTTCCTGCCCCAGTGACCGATCTGTCTACGCCGATTAGCGACGACGCCCGAGCCCAGTTTGAAGCGGGCTGCACTGCCTTTGCCCAGGGCCGCTACCCCGCCGCCATTGACCAGTTCACCGCTGTGATGGTGGCCGAGCCCGACTGCGCCGAGGCGTTTCACAACGGCGGTTTGGCCTACGCCAATATGGGCACCGATGGACAAGCGGTGCAGGCGTTGCTCAAGGCCAGCGACTTGTACGATCGCCAGAGCACTAAAGCCGGACTCGATCTGGTCAAACAACAGCTCGAACAAATTGCTGGACGTCGGGGCCTCAGCCCTCGCGCTACCTAAGGGAGGTAGGGATGGCTAAACAGCGTCTAGATGCTCTGCTGGTCGAGCGAGGGCTGTGCGAATCGCGGCAGCAGGCCCAGCGGTTAATTCGAGCTGGGGAAGTGCAGGTCAACCACGCTGTCGTAGATAAACCGGGTACGGCTTTTGCGGCAGACGTGGAACTGCTGGTGAAGGCGCGATCGCCCTATGTCTCACGCGGCGGCGAAAAGCTGGCCAAAGCCCTAAGTGAGTTCCCCATCGATCCTAAAGGACGGATTGCGCTGGATGGCGGCATTTCGACCGGCGGCTTTACCGACTGCCTGCTGCAAGCTGGAGCCGAGCAGATCTACGGCATCGATGTCGGCTACGGCCAGGTGGCCTGGGCGCTGCGCCAAGACCCCCGCGTGGTGCTGCGCGAGCGCACCAACCTGCGCCACCTCACCCCCGATCAGCTCTATGGAGAAACCGATTGCCGCCCTGATCTGGGCGTGATGGATGTGTCGTTTATTTCGTTAACTAAGGTATTGCCTGCTTTTTGGGCGCTGCTGGTGCCGCCGCGCGAGGTAGTGCTGCTGGTGAAGCCGCAATTTGAGGTAGGGCGCGATCGCGTCGGCAAAAAAGGCGTCGTGCGCGACCCGGTCGATCAGGCGGGTGCGATCGCCAGCGTTCTAGACGCAGCCCAAAGCCTGGGCTGGGCCTACCGGGGCCTGACCTGGTCGCCGCTGCTGGGGCCAGCGGGTAATATTGAATACCTGCTATGGATGACTCAGACCGACGAAAGGGAACCGGCCCCGACTCCTGGGCTGGATGCACTGAAGACCCTCGCAGCTACGGCCCGCCTTAGCTTAGAAGGTTAGCAACAGCGCGATCGCCGTCCCGTGACCTCAACCCTGCATCCTGTTAACCAATGTCGCTGTGTTCTTGAGCAAGCTCTTGCAGCAGGGCCATAGCCGCCTCGGATTGGGCAATGGGCACAAACAGGTGGTCGTGGTAGAACGCCGAAACGGGGTTAACGCTGATGCCGTGGCTGGCGAGTCGGGTGGCGATCGCCGCCAAAAACCCCACTGCCTCCAGGCTGGAATGCACGGTTAGAGTAATCATGGCAAAAACGGCAGAGTAGGGCAAATTTGCGGCTTCTGCCTGGGAACGCGGCAAAATTAGCGTTAGCCCTTCGGCTTCTTTAAATAGTCCAATCGGGTCGAGCGTACAGCCCTCGCTAGCGAGCTGAGGCGTACTGCAAAAAACATACTCACCCTCATGGAGACTGGGCTGCATGGTTGCTAGCAGGCTTTTGAGGCTTGTCTCTCCAGTCACGGTTCTTCTCACTTTAAATCGCTAAGCAGGCTGTCAATGCTGCCCTCTGGCTTGCTGCGCCGGGCCGCAGAGGCTACGGCATTTTTAAGCAACCGCTATCGATCGTCGCGCAGAAAATTTTCGGCCAGCTGCCGTTTGGTCAACAGGCCCAGGGTTTGAATCGCCTGCTCGACGTTCTCTGACCAGGGCACCGCTGTATTGAGCCGAAAGCAGTTGCTATAGCAATGGCCCGAGGCCGAGAACATGACGCCGGGGGCGATCGCGATCCCCATTGCCAGGGCCTCTTTATACAGCCGCATCGAGTCAAACCCCTCCGGCATTTCGAGCCACAGCACATGGCCGCCCGTGGGTCGGGTAATGCAGGTTTCGGCGGGGAAGTAGTCGCGAACGGCCTGCTGCATGCGCAGCAGTTGCTCATGGTAGGTGCGACGCAGCTGGCGCAGGTGGCGATCGTAGCCACCGTTAGCCAAAAAGGCCATTACCGTGAGCTGAGGGGCGATCGCTGTGTTTTGGTTAATAATTGACTTCATGCGGGCAATTTCGGCGTGGTAGCGGCCCCCATTGCACCAGCCCACCCGCAGCCCCGGCGACAGCGTTTTGCTCACCGAAGAGCAATAGAGAACCCGGTTTTCGGTATCAAACGCTTTAATCGCCTTGGGGCGAGTGCCCTCAAAGTAAATATCGCCGTAGACATCGTCTTCAATCAGGGGCGTGTCGAACTGGTTGAGCAGCTCGACTAGCTGCTTTTTCTTGCGGTCATCCATACAGCTGCCCAGGGGGTTACTAAAGTTCGACACCAGCAGCACCGCCTTGACCTCGCCCGTTTGAAGTGCTTCTTCTAGGTGGGGCAGGCTAATGCCGTCACGGGGATGGGTCGGCAGGGTCAGCGCCTTTAGCCTCAGACATTTCAGCGCTTCTAGCATGGCAAAGTAGGTGGGCGACTCGACCACCACCGTGTCGCCAGGCTGAGTGAGGGCCTGCAAACAAAAATAAATCGCCTCATTGGCCCCGTTGGTAATCACCATCTGTTCGGGGTGCACCGAGCAGCCAGCGTCGAGCATGCGCTTAGCCAACTCGGCCCGTAGGTCTGGCACCCCTAAAGGTGTGCCATAGGAGTGCGCTAGATGGGCGTTGTCGCGCAGCACCTTGCCCATCAGCCGGTTGAGCTGAGTCAGCGGCAGCATCTCTAGCGCGGGCAGCGCAGCCCCCAGCTGAATCAACCCCGGATCGCGCATCAGGCTCACCACTTCAAAGGCGAGGGAAATATCAATGTCGGTAGCCTGGCGTGGGGGGGCGGTGGCGGCTGGCTCCTGAGGCAGCTGGAGATTGGTTTGTTTGACGTAGTAACCCGACTGGGGCCGCACCACCACCATGCCCCGGTCTTCGAGCAAGCGGTAGGCTTCCATCACCGTGGAAGTGCTGACCGAGAGCTGCGCCCGCAGCTTGCGCACCGACGGCAGGCGATCGCCCGGCTTCAGCGTGCCGTGGGTAATCAGCTGCTGCAGGCGATCGGCCACCTGCTCGTAGAGAACCTGGTCAGGAGCAAGGGCGACGGGGGAGAGGGCCATAGGAGTGAGTAGGTAGGGGGAGAGATGAGGAGTTGGGATATACGGATAGCGGAGTCAGGAGTACGGACCTTGAGCGGAGTCGAAAGGCGGCGGACCTTGAGCGGAGTCGAAAGGCGGCGGACCTTGAGCGGAGTCGAAAGGCGGCGGCAGGCAAGTGCCTGCGAATGCTTAAATCTTGGGTGCGGCAGGAACAGTTTTGGGGAGAAGCGACCGGAACAGTTTCAGAAACTCAAACTGTTACCAACACAATTTACGCTAACTGCCTCTGTTCGGCTAGGGGCAGATCGAAGAAACTTCAACTACGCCGAATCGATTCGTGCTGTTCCCAAGGCCTTCGCCGTTTTTAAGAGGACAGCTTTATGAAACCCAACAGCTTATACGCTCAACTTGAACTGATTCCAGAACCGCTAGAACGCTCTGGTCGATCCGACTATGCCATTGGCCGGGTTTGGGCAATGGCGAAGGCGCGCTTTCGCCCCATGGCAAGCCGCCTACTGGCTTACCTATGTGGCTCCAACGGCTTGAGTGTGACCGTTAAGCGAGACCGCCAGGGCCAAACCGCGTTTGTGGTCTACGACCCAGTCAGCCAGCAGCGCCATACCTTTAGCTCTGAACAGGAGCTGCGGGTGTGGACCGACCAGCGCTACTACCAGTAGACTGCGGCTCCTGGGTTTGCGGTGACTACATAGATCTGTAAACTTTGCTTGACCAAACGGGCTAGATGCTGACTTGGCAGCGCAAATGAGTAGGCTGGATCTGAAAAATTCTAAATTTTTTAGGTCTATCCTTCTCTCATTGCCTAGGACGCCACCATGCTAGAGCTACTCCGGAGTGTATTGGGTCAGCACTGGCCGAAATTAACCTGGAAACTGTATTACTGGTTTATGGACCCCAAAAAAGTAACTCTGACGCTGCTGGTCATCGCCGCAGTAGCCATGATTGCTAGTAAGCCTAAGTATCGGCGGCGGATGGTCTCGGCTTGTCTAGCCCTGATGGCTGCCTACTTGTTTCTGCTATCCCCGCTATTTTCGATGCCCGCGACGGCCCTGTTGTCGAGCTTTGTGCCCGCCGATACGGGCGAGGCTGCCGATGCCGTGGTGGTGCTGGCGCGTACTGGCCGCATTCAGGGCGATCGCTACGGTCAAGCTCTAGATATGGTGGCCAATGGGCGATCGTCCAACCTCTTGATTATGGGCCGTGCCCAGGGGGCCGAGGTGCTCAAAGCCATTGATGACGATGAGCGCAACCTGTCGCCCAATTTGATCAGTGCCGTCTGTGTCAGAACCACTAAGCAAGAAGCCGAATCAGCCGCTGCCGCCCTAGGGTCTAGGGGGCTCAAGAAAATTGTGTTAATTACCGATACACCGCACATGCTGCGGGCTTGGCTCACCTTCAAAGGACTGGGGTTCACGGTGATGCCCCACGTTGAGCCCTTGCCTGCTGATGTAGGCTACCGGGAGCGATCGCTGCTCGCCATTCGTGAGTACCTGGGTCTGGCGAGCTATGCAGGGTTGGGCCGATTTCGGGGGCAGTCGCCCAATACTCTGCCCGAGGTGGCCAAAGCCGTGGCCGACGATTTTCCCGCCGACCGCTGCTTTATGACCGCTGACCAAATTCGACAACAGTTTATGTTGAGTTGAGCATTTTTTTAAGAGGGTATAGCCCGATGTGGTCAGGCGGTAACAGTCTTTAGAGGAAATTTGCTGCCCTAATGCAAGTCGACGTAACCACCTGGTATCTCGAAATGCTCGACCCAGCCCAGCTGCGGCCCAAGCTGATCGAGCATCCTGACCTGGAGATTCGCCAGGCCAAGGTACCCTGTCCAGAATTCAGCCGCTTTCTCTACGCCAGTGTGGGCGGTCAGTGGTACTGGTGCGATCGCCTCTCCTGGAGCCGCGATCGCTGGCTCGCCTACCTCGATCGCCCCCAGGTTGAAACCTGGGTCGCCTACATCGCGGGCACCCCAGCGGGCTATATCGAGCTAGAAGCCCAGCCCGGTGGCGCAGTAGAAGTCACCTGCTTTGGCCTGCTGCCCCAGTTTATCGGTCAGGGGCTTGGTGGTCACCTGCTGACGGTGGGCGTGCAGCGGGCCTGGCAGCGGGCAAGCCACCGCGTTTGGGTCCACACCTGTAGTCTTGATGGCCCCTTTGCCTACAAAAACTACGAGTCGCGCGGCTTCACCCTCTACGACACCAACATTGCGATCGAAGCACTACCCGATCAGCCCCCTGGCCCCTGGCCCGGCAGTCATGCCTAGCCCTACGGAACGTCGATCGCGATCGCCGTTCTCCGGCGATATTAAGGGCCTCTAGTCTTCGTCGATCGCTGTTGTCTCCGTCGGCTGGCTGAGTTTGCCCGCCGCTGCACCCGATTGCTGATCGAGCCTGAGGGCCTGAGCTAACGCCGATCGTGCCTGGGCTTTTTGCACCAGTGGGTCCAACTGCTCTGTCGAGAGCCCGCTCAGCAGGCTTAAATCTTGGCGACTCAATCCCCTGAGCAGCATCTCCACGCACCAGGTCGCGCGGGCTTGATCAACGCTCAGCGGTTCACCTGTGGGCGACGCAATGTCGGCGGTGACCTCTGCCCACAGCTGACGCACCCGGTACGGGGTCATGGGTTGTTCGTCTGGTCCTAGAAATAGAGCAGCAGACTGATCACTGCGACTCTTGAGCCAGCGAGTCAGGGGATTTTTGCTGTAAGTGCCGTAGCGCTTGCCCATAATCCACTGGTTGAGGGGCACCTGGCGGTGCTGGTGGCCAACCAGCAAAATATGTTGGCTGCTGTCATAGAGAGCACTGGCCCGAGTTAAGAACGGCACCTCCGATGCCGCCACCCCAGCCCCCAACAGCACGTAGATCAAGGCATAGGGCTGGCTACCTGCCTTACGAGCCGCCTGCATAATCTGATGCACGATCGGGGCAGGCAAATCTACCCAGGCTTCTAGGTTGGAGTTGGCGGTGTCTGGGCTGGTTTGGTTTGGGGCCAAATCGCCTGTAGCAGGCTGGGCCTGCGAGCCCAGCAGCCAGCTGACCAAACTATCGATAAATGCGGCTCGACTAGGCCAGAGACCGTAGGGGGCTGTACCCCCATCAGCCGCGCCGTCGGTGGTGCCGTTAATAGCGGTGTAACCGAGCAGCAGCGCCATCACTAACCCTGCCACCTCCTCGGGGGGCAAGCCGGGACGACCCAAAAGCGCCTCCAGGTATTCAGTCATAAAGTCGCGAATGGTCCGTAGCCCTCGCCCCATAGCCTGGCTATTGTCGGCAGAAAATTGCCCCGCTTCGCCAATCACCGCTCGCACCAGTTCTGAAAGCTGGTCGAGGGTGTCTAAGCACTGGGCCAAAAACTCCCGCAAAGCCTGGTCAACCGGAGCTTGCCCCACCACAGCCAAATCAATCGGGTGATGAGACACAACCTCGGCCTCGGTCATCACCGCTGCAAGCAAGCCATGCTTGCTACCAAACTGGCGAAACAGCGTGACCTCATTCACCCCGGCCAGGTCGGCCACCTGGCGCGTGGTCGTAGCTCCGACCCCCTGGCTGGAAAAGAGCTGAAAAGCTGCGTCTACGAGCCGCTGCCGAGCTGATTTGTGCTGAGCTGCCATGGCAAAAAGAAAGTATCACTTGCATTTTATCAGACTTGTCTGCTAAGGTTGAAATGTAAGTAGCACTTGCAGGTTATCCCGGTTAGGCCAATGGCTAACCCTGGGGCAGTGCAAGGGGCTTACAGCGTCGCCTGGCCAGGTTGCCGATTTAACCCTACAAGAACTGAAGGACTTGCCATGACAACAGCAATGAAACAACCCCCACAAAAGTCAGGGATCGCCGATCTCGATTGGACGCTGGTGGGCTTTTTAGGCGTTATGCATGGCGCAGCCCTGCTAGCCCCCTGGTTCTTTTCGTGGTCAGCCCTGGGGGTAATGGTAGCTTTGCACTGGCTATTTGGCAGCATTGGTATTTGCCTGGGGTATCACCGACTGCTGACTCACCGCAGCTTTCAGGTACCGCGCTGGCTAGAGTATGTTTTCGCCACCATCGGCGCAATGGCGCTCCAGGGTGGGCCAATCTTTTGGGTCGCAGGGCACCGCCAGCACCACCTCTATACCGAAGATGCCGAAAAAGACCCCTACGCCGCCAGTCGCGGGTTTTGGTGGAGCCACATGCTGTGGATGATTTACCGCAACCCGGCAGTGTTTAATGGCCAAATCTATCGGCGCTATGCCCCCGATATTGCCCGCGACCCCTACTACCGCTGGCTCGATCGCTATTTTCTATTTTTGCAAATACCGGTTGCGATCGCGCTCTTTGCCCTGGGCGGCTGGTCCTTCGTCATCTACGGTGGCTTCTTGAGAATCGTCACCCTATGGCACTCCACCTGGCTGATTAACTCGGCAACCCACATGTGGGGCAAGCGCCGCTTTCACGTCGAAGATAGCTCCGGCAACCTGTGGTGGACAGCACTGCTGACCTACGGCGAAGGCTGGCACAATAACCACCATGCCTACCCCAACGTGGCCCCCGCAGGCTGGCGCTGGTGGGAAGTCGATGTCACCTGGTACGCCATCTGGGCCTTAGAGAAGCTGGGTCTGGCCCGGCGCGTGGTACGCCCCCCAGCTGAGGCCATGGTTCAGGCGCGGTAGTCGCGGTTTCTGGCATAGTTTCTCTTCCTAACCCCGCAAATCGCTCGATTTGCGGGGTTAGCTGCTGGTAGCGGATTGAAAAATAAAGCTTTTGCTGGACATGCGAGGTAGTCAGCTGAGTGACAAGGCTGTCTGTGCCCAGTGAGATTGGGTATTAGGTGAATGGGTCTGATGGATGAAAGCGGGGGTGGAGGCGATCGCGCACCAGTTCCCCTCCCCTTAAATGCTGCGCCACAATTCGCGGCACATCCTCAGCGGTAACTCGGCAGTACCAGGTATTGCCGGGCATGACTTTCACCGTTGGCCCAGCGCTGCACTGGCCCATGCAGTCGCTCTCGACAATCAAAATTGTCGAGCTTTGGTGCTCTCGAAACGCTGCTAGCACCGCTGCCGAACCGCCGCGATCGCACGATCGATGGCGGCATACCTGCACCAGCCAGCGCTTTTGACGAACAGTGGCAGAAGACATTGTGATGTAGCCTCGGGTGTCATCTGCTCTTAGCCTGCCACAGATGACGGAAAACACAGAATTTCACGCAAAGCAAGGTAGACCATTTGCTGTCAAAGGGAAGATGTTCGCACGGTTAAAATACTCGACCATAGCTACAGACGTCTTCTTCGCTATCCAACGAGAGTCGGTTTTCATCGGTATGCATTCAACGGCCTATGGCGCAGTTTCTAAAGATTTTTTTGCTAGCGCTGCTCGTTCTGGGACTGTTGTTTTAATCAACCACTGGCGATCGCACCGCGATCGCCCAGAGTGACAGGGCGGTGCGATCGCTCTCGGTAATCAAAATGGTCGAGCTTTGATGTTCTCGAAACGCTGCTAGCACCGCTGCCAAATCGCCGCGATCGCACGATCGATAGCAGCATACCTGCACCAGCCAGCG
Organism: Nodosilinea sp. LEGE 07298; assembly: GCF_015207265.1. Lineage (GTDB taxonomy): Bacteria > Cyanobacteriota > Cyanobacteriia > Phormidesmidales > Phormidesmidaceae > Nodosilinea. The sequence continues at coordinate 17,633 of NZ_JADEXE010000054.1, forward strand.
CTTTACGGCGACGGCAGAAGACGGAAATGTCGCTGGGCCTTGGGATAGAACCTACGTTTAGCCCGCCACAGAGGGTACCCATGTCAACGATTGCCCACTGGTCGAGACACTCGTAGCGATATTTGCAGCCAAAGGGTAGATGCCTGTAAAGCTACGATCTCCCACTATGAGCACAACCATCATCCTCAAAAGGCGTACAGCACTGGTTAGCTAGCTCAGGATAAAGCAATCATGCGATTGCTACACAACTGACTGGGTTAGCTAGCGACCGCGCGCTCCTGGTTAAGGCATTCACCTAAAGTAACCGAGGAAATATAGCCACGATGAAGGATGAACTGGCCAATTGGAGTGCATCGATAGAGAGTCAAGATTATGGTACGGTTTCTGACAATTTTCTTCCTGACGTTAGTCACGATAGTGCTGCTGTTTATAACTCTGCCGGCGGTGCTGCAAACCTTCAACACGCCGTCTTTTGCCCTTGGCAACGAGCCCTTTATGTGGCTGAGCTGGCGTAATGAGGCCGACGGTGCCGAGGCTCGCTTTAACGTTCTACCGCTGGCTCTTCTAGCGTTTGCGATTGGCGTAGTTAGCAGCTGGCTGCCGCAGCGCGATCGCCTGGAGTAACCCCAAAAGCCAAGCCCTTAACGACTGCCCGCAGTGGCCAGCAGTTCGTTCACCCACAGGGCATCGATCGCCCCCCGCAGCCGCTGCTGTTGTTGGTATAGGTGCTGCTCGCAGAGGCAGGGCTGCAGCCGGGCCACCAGGCGATCGGCTTCGTCGATTAGCAGGTTAAGCAGCGGTTCTGCTTCGGCCCGCTGCAAAATTTCGCCCATGCGCTCGGCGGCAGCCCGATCAAGGCTGGGACGCAAGGCCAGCTGGCAATATTCATACACCGTAGAGCGGTAGGCCAGGGCGCTACCGAGCCATTCGTCAGAGGTTGGCATGGGGTCTCTCCTACAGCCTTGGCCTAGGCGTTTAACTCAGCACAACACAGCAACGGCTGATCACAACGACAGCCCGCAGGCTACCTGCTTCAGCCCATGACGATGCCCAGGCCAAAGCAGGTTCCTTGAGAGTTAAGTGTACCCAGCTTAATGGCCGTGACGAGGTTTCGTGTGAAGTTTGTGCCCTGGATAAAGCACTTTTTCTAAAGCCATGACGAAGTCTGTTTCTAAGCGGCTACCAGTGCCTGTACCAGGCTTTGGAACAGAGGCAACCCATCGACGCCACCTAGCACCGTGTCAGACGCCCGCTCAGGGTGGGGCATCAGGCCCAGCACGTTGCCCTGACGGTTGCAAATGCCCGCAATGTTGCCCAGTGAGCCGTTGAGGTTGTACTTGGCATCTACCGCCCCATCGGGGCCGCAGTAGCGAAATACAACTTGGTTGTTGGTTTCTAGCTCGGCCAGGGTGGCCGCGTCAGCGTAGTAGCAGCCCTCACCGTGGGCAATGGGCAGGGTAATGACCTGGTTAGTGGAGTAGTTTGCCGTCCACAGCAGATTGGTGCGCTCAACTCTGAGGGGCACGCGATCGCAAATAAACCGCATATCTCGGTTGCGCATTAGCGCCCCCGGCAGCAGCCCCACTTCGGTCAAAATTTGAAATCCGTTGCAAATGCCCAGCACCGGCTTGCCCCGGTTGGCGTGCTCGACGGTGGCCTGCATAGCTGGCGAAAAACGAGCGATCGCGCCGCAGCGTAGATAATCTCCGTAGCTAAAGCCCCCTGGCACCACCACTACATCCAGGTCGTCTAGGTCGCTGTCTTCGTGCCAGACCATGCGGGTGGGCTGGCCAAGCACATCGCGGGTCACGTAGGCCACGTCGCGATCGCAGTTAGCTCCAGGGAAGACGATAATGCCGAATTTCATGGTGCGTTTGGGGGAATGGGTGAATAGGTGGAGAGACGCGATTCATTTTGTCTCTACTTTTGTCTCTACTAATTACGGCCAACTGCGTTTTCACGGGGAACACCCCCTTAAACCGTAGCTAACGTTTGCAGTTCAAATCGATAATTCTCGATCACCGGGTTGGCTAAAAGCTGATCGCACATGCGATCGAGCTGCTGACTGGCGGCATCTTCAGAGTCGGCCTCTAGGGTGAGTTCGATGTACTTGCCGATGCGAACTGGCCCTACGTTGCTGTAGCCCATGTGGGCCAGGCCCGACTGTACTGCCGTCCCTGCCGGATCGAGAACCGAGGGGCGCAGGGTGACGTAGATGCGGGCGCTGTACTGGGGCACGGCAGACTCCAAAAGCAGAGAAAATCATAATAATTGACACCCCTCATCCTACCGCATCGCTCAGTTGATAAACTTGAGGCAGTACAAGTGAGCCAGCATGGTACGACGCACCCGCAGTCAAGAGAAAGTTCTAACCGTCTTAAAGAGGTTAAGTAAGCCTATTTCAGCTCAAGATCTCTACGTGGAAATGCGACAAGACGGCAACACTACGGGCCTGGCCACAGTTTACCGGGCGCTGGATGCCCTCAAGCTGGAAGGGGCGGTGCAAATGCGCACCCTACCCTCGGGCGAGGCCCTCTACAGCCTGCCTCAGGAAGACCGCCATCACCTCACCTGTTTGCAGTGCGGCATTACCATCGCCATTGACGAGTGCCCGGTTCACAGCCTTGAAAAAGACTTGCACCAGGCCCATCAGTTCAAAATTTTCTACCATACGCTAGAGTTCTTTGGTCTCTGCCCCCGTTGTCAAGGCAGCTTGGTGACCCCACAGTCTTCTGCGACCTAGCGCGATCGCTACAGACGCTTCAAAACCATCAGCGATCGCGCCGCCACCGGAATTGTTTGTTCATTGGTAAAGATCCGCTCTTCGGTCACAAATCGAGGCTCCTTCGTGTCGATTTCTACCTGCCACTGGTACTCACGAAACATCTCCGGCAGCTGAAATTCAATAGTTTCGTAGTGGGCACTAAAAAACATTAAAAAGTCGTTGTCGCTAATGCGCTCTCCCTGACTGCCGGGGCTAGGAATTTTGTCGCCATTCAAAAACACGCCGATCGCCTTGATATAGCCAATATCCCACTGATCCTGGGCCATTTCGGTGCCATCGGGGTTGTGCCAGCTAATGTCGGTCACCCCAATGCCGTGGATGGCCTGCCCCTGAAACCATTTGCGCCGCCGAAATACCGGGTGCTGCTTGCGGTAATAAATCAGCTCGCGACAAAAGTTGATCAGGTCTTCGTTGCCCTCGGGCAGGTGCCAGTCAAACCACGAGATTTTGTTGTCTTGGCAGTAGCCGTTGTTGTTGCCCAGCTGGGTACGGCCAATTTCATCGCCTCCCAGCAGCATGGGCACCCCCTGAGACAGCATTAGCGTGGTCAAAAAGTTGCGCCGCTGCTGTTCTCGCAGCTTCAGCACCTCGGGGTTGCTGGTCAGCCCTTCCTCGCCGCAGTTCCAGGAAGAGTTGTTGCTTTCGCCGTCGAGGTTGTTTTCACCGTTGTCTTCGTTGTGTTTGTTGTTGTAGCTAACCAGGTCGTTGAGGGTAAAGCCGTCGTGGGCGGTCACAAAGTTAATGCTGGCATTAGGCTGGCGACCATTCATTTGAAAATAGAGATCGGGGCTGCCGGTTAGGCGGTAGGCAAACTCACCCAGCGTCTCGTCTTGACCACGCCAAAAGTCGCGCACGGTGTCGCGGTACTTGCCATTCCACTCTGACCAGTTGACCGGGAAGTTGCCCACCTGGTAACCGCCCATGCCCACATCCCAGGGCTCGGCAATGAGTTTCACTCCGGCCAGTACCGGATCCTGGTGAATCAGATCGAAAAAGGCCGACAGCCGATCTACGTCGTACAGTTCCCGAGCCAAAGCCGAGGCCAGGTCAAACCGAAAGCCGTCTACGTGCATGTCGCTAACCCAGTAGCGCAAGCTGTCCATAATCAGCTTTAGCACCTGAGGGCTGCGCATGTACAGCGAGTTGCCGCAGCCGGTGAAATCCATGTAGTAGCGGGGATCGTCCTCTACCAGACGGTAATAGCTAACGTTGTCTACGCCGCGCAGCGAAAGGGTAGGGCCAAAGTGGTTACCTTCCCCGGTGTGGTTGTAGACCACATCTAAAATCACCTCAATGCCCGCCTGGTGCAGAGCTTTCACCATCTCTTTAAACTCTGCAACCTGCTCGCCTAAAACGCCGCTAGAGCTATAGCCCGAGAAAGGCGCAAAGAAATTGATAGAGTCATAACCCCAGTAGTTGCGCAAGCCCTTATCTACTAAATGGCCAGGCTGCGAAAGAAAGTGGTGGATAGGCATGAGCTCAACGGCCGTAATGCCAAGCCGCTGCAGGTGCTCAATGGCAACCGGGTGGGCCATCCCCGCGTAAGTACCCCGGAGTTGCTCGGGAATATCGGGGTGCAGGTTGGTAAACCCCTTAACGTGCAACTCGTAGATGACAGTTTCGTGCCAAGGGGTACGCAGCAGGGTGTCGTCTTCCCAGTCAAAGGTTTCATCGACTACCACCGACTTGGGCATCAGAGAAGCGCTGTCGAGGTCTGAGAAGGAGAGGTCTTCCTCAGAGCTTTCCCAGTCGTAGCCAAAGATTTCCGGGCCGTTGCCAACTTCTCCAGAGATAGCCTTGGCGTAGGGGTCAATCAGCAGCTTGTTGGGATTGAATCGGTGGCCTTCGTGGGGAGCATAGGGGCCGTGCACTCGGTAGCCATACTCCTGGCCTGGCCCAATACCGGGTAAGTAACTGTGCCACACAAAGTTGCTGACCTCAGTCAGCGGAACGCGGGTTTCTTCGCCATTTTTGTCGAACAGGCAGAGATCTACCCCAGTGGCATGTTCAGAAAACAGAGCAAAATTCGTTCCTTTATAGTCCCAGGTGGCTCCGAGCGGATAGACATTACCAGGCCAAACTGCAACATGCATAGGTTGAAGCTTTTCTTGAGGGGATACAGAAACTATGAGCCTAAAACAGCTCAGGCCCTGGATTGGAACTTACTGTCGGGGCTGCCTCAAAACCATAGCAAAGCCTCTCTCTTGAGAGATCTACCCTGAGAGAGACACAATATGTGTCAAATTTTACCTGCCCTCTGATTGAGCCGCTGAGAGGCCTTAAAGTTGCTAGCTTGGCTGCGCCTGTGCCTCTATCAGGCTGCTTTATTTGAATCTGAGCTTTTGAATTGAAATGGAAGTCGAATTTGCGAACAGAATTTGCGACGAGAAAGGTCACTTACAGATTTGGCTCGAACGATAATCAGTGTAGGCGATCAATTTATCTAGGTTTACAGCCCACTGATGGCGCATTGAAACATAAGCGTCAGCGCCTGATTCGGGGTTACGGGTAGTTTTGATCCCTTGAGATTCAAGTTGCTATAGTGCGTGGTAATAGTGCTCTCGCCAGAACGATTCGCTAGGTGCTTGAGATGACAATTTATCTCTGACTGGAATTGCATTGTTCAGCCCGTCTAGCAGATGCTGTCCGCCGTGCCAAATTTCTGCTATTCCTGAAGAGTTGATAATAGGGCTGTAGTAGTCTTGATCTAGGGCACTTTTAGTTAAGGTGGCTGCGTCTATAACAAGATAGATGATTCTAGCCAAGGCGTAGTAAGGCTGACGATAGCGAAAATAAAGTAGCAAGGGGTAGGAATTGTTTAGCTCTACAAGGCTAATCAGTTTTTCGGCAATGTCTGTAATATTTTGATTTAAGGTGCTGAGGTCATTGCCAGTGGCCAGTCGCCGTAAAAGTTCGGCAGGGTCGGCAGAGTCGGCGGTACGATGGTGCAGGCTTAGGGCAAACGTATTGCGGCTATTCAGAGCACCGTATACTGCCAGCACATAGGAGAGAACCAGCGTAAAGATTGAAAATCCTAGAAAGCTTTTCAAGACCATCAAGAAACGATAGGTGGCAGTCGTGGGGATTAAGTCCCCTGTGCCCAAAGTTGTTAAGGAAAATCCGGAGTAGTAGAGCGCTGTAACAAAATCTGTAGGTGTTTCCCCTGGGGTCATTTGAATAGCGGTGCCCAGTCCGGGCCAGACGATTAGGGCAAACCCGATCAAAAGCATCAATATCCACGCCCCAGTGAGCGTGACAATGATAGTTGCCCCCCCATAGGACAAAATGCGATCGCGCTGCTTGGGTAATCCCTGAGCCACAGCCCTAAAAAGGCCCCACACAATCCTCGCTACCAGCATGCTGAGCAAATTACTTTCAGAACGGGGGTGCAGCACTGTTAAAAAAATGTCTGCCAGCGACACTAGAACAAGCCCAGTGCCCACAAACTGCAGAAAAATTTGCATGCCAACTGAGGGGTACGAGTGGGGCGATCGCTCTTAATCTAGCCCTAGTTCAGCAGATTATTCATCCACCCAAATGTAGGTATAGGCGCAGCACATTAGCCCTTTTGCCTAGAGAGATATCTGCCAACGCTGTGTCAGCTCAGCCGATAACTAATCCTCAAGATTGATGCTGGGCTTGGGGTAAGCGTCAATAATCAAAGCCTAGAGAGGCAGGAGCTAATGGTCTATCACATATGGCTTAGCCCAGATAACAATGCTCCGGGCAGGTTTTTCTGCTGACTTCAATTGGCTACTGCTGACTATTATTCTTCCCGCCCATGGTTAAGTTTAGATCTTACTTCGAGCGCCACTATCCTAAACTAGAGCGAATTATCGCAACGATCGCTCTAATTAACCTAGGGCTAGTTTTTTTTGATCTTACCTACATTAGCCTGCGGCCCGTCTACCGACAATATTTGCCCATCGTTGCTCAGGTCTATGACCCGGTCAAAGGGATTGTCAACCATCCTCAAACCGAAGCTTACCAGGCCCAGGTTGACGCTTTAACCCAGCAGCTCGCGGCCCCAGCCCCGCAGCCCTTGCAGATAGAAACGACGCTATCAGACCTGCGAAACCTGAGCCAGCAGCTCATGACCCAACCGAGCTTTACGGCTCCCTACGGCAACGATGCTTTGGCCACCATTCAGCAGACGCTTCAGGAAAGGACTGGGCAACGCTCTGCCCAGGTAGCCTTTGATCAGTTCTGGAATGCCGATTATCTAGAACAGCGGGGATGGCAGTCAGAGTTAGCCTTTTGGAATGGTCAAATTCGTCCTTTTTTTGAGGCTAATTACTATCGTCAAATCACTGCCCTGGGAATGCCGGTCGATTACTTCTGGCTAATTGATTTGCCGTTCGTCTTAGTTTTCGCCATTGATATTGTCAGCCGCATCCGGATGACCCATCGACGTCATCCAAATTTGACCTGGGTAGAAGCCGCTTTACGCCGCTGGTACGATCTGTTTTTGCTACTGCCGTTCTGGCGTGGGTTGCGCACTATTCCTGTCGCCCTGCGGTTATATCAGGTCGACCTGCTAAATTTAGAACCGGTGCAGGCTGAGGCGCAGCGCGATGTGGTTGTGACCGTTGGCGCTGATATAGCGGGCATTGCGGGCATTGAAATCATTGAGCAAATGCAAAACTCTATTCGGCAGGGGGATCTACTGGATTGGACCGCTTGGATTGATCCTAATGTTGACAATGGCGCGGTTAAAATTGTAGCTGAGGAGGAGATGACCGCGATCGCAAATCGCTTGTACAGCGTAGGAGTGCACGACATCTTGCCCCAGGTTCAACCCGATATTGAAGACCTGGTGCAACACAGCATTGCTAAAACTCTAGAGCAACTGCCGGGCTATCCTAAAGCCAGTTATTTACCCGGCCTAGAACAGCTTTCGGCCCAGGTTAAACAGGGCCTATCTCACTCCTTAGCCCAGGGACTGTATCGTACAATAGCGACCAGCATGGCAGACCCAAAAGGGGAAGAAATTACCGCTCGTTTGCAGCACAATTTGCGAGCGGCCGTAGCCCAGGCCCTCAGCCAGCACAATACTCGACAAGATATTGAACATAGGTTGGTTAGTGCTTTAGAAAAGTTCAAGCTCAAGTATGTGAAGGCATTGGCTGAAGCTGGCGGAGAAAAATTGGCTGAACGCACTGAACTGCTGCGCAGACAAATTAGTTGAACAGCGCAAGCTGAAACCATCTAAATAGCCGTGTAGCCATTCCTGCCCAAGGATTGATGCCGCTGGGCTAAAACTTTCTTACGCTTTAATTAGAAAATTCCGTCTGGCTTACCCGGCATTTCCGGCATTGGCAGGGGCCTTGTAGATACTAGCTACGAACTATGCAAAGAGTACTTATTGTTGGCGGTTGTGGCCGCATAGGCAGCAGCATTGCCCGCGACATTTTGGCCCATACAGAAGCGGTCGAAGTTACCATTACTGGGCGCAATCCTCAGATGGGAATGGCTGCCCTAGAGCGGTTGGGGGCCAAGGTACAGTTTCAGATGCTAGATCTCTTGAATCATCAGGAGGTGCGGGCGGCGGTAGCAAAGGCTGATTTGGTCGTCCATTCCGCTGGCCCCTTCCACTACCGAGATGGCGGCGTTTTACGGGCCTGTATTGAGCAAGGGGTTGACTACACCGACGTTAGCGACGAACGCAGCTTTACCCGCAAAGCCCTGGCTATGCACCCCGAAGCCGAAGCCGCTGGAGTGACGGCGGTGATCAATACAGGCGTGTTTCCTGGCATCTCGAACAGTATGGTGCGCCAGGGGGTAGAAGCTCTAGACGAGGCCGAGTCGATTCAGCTCAGCTACATCGTCGCCGGGTCTGGTGGGGCCGGGGTGACGGTCATGCGCACAACGTTTATCGGTTTGCAGCGCCCCTTTGAAGCATGGCTCAATGGGGTTTGGCAGCCAATCAAGCCCTACACCGAGCGAGAAACGCTGGAGTTTCCCCCCCCTTACGGTCGCGCCAGCGTCTACTGGTACGACATGCCCGAAGCTATTACCCTGCAGGAAACCTTTCCGGTCAAGAGCGTAATTACTAAGTTTGGGGTGGTGCCCGACTTCTATAACCACGCCACCTGGGCTATGGCCCACTGGCTGCCGCCAGCGGTGCTTCGCAGCCCGCAGACGGTAGAATTTTTGGCCAATGTGAGCCACTCTATGACCGATGTGACTGATCACTTTAGCGGTACTGGGGTGGCAATGCGATGCGATATTAAGGGGCAGCAGGAGGGTAGGGCCGCTCATTATGTCAGCACGTTTGCCCATGAAAATGCTGCGATCGCAACCGGCTTAGGCACGGGCAGCATCGCCGAACTCATACTCAAAGGCCAGCTCAAGCGTCCGGGAGTCTACCCAGTAGAACAAGCCCTCTCAACCGACCTGTTTAAAGAGGTAATGGCCTCTCGTCAACTAAGCGTCCACGAAGTGGTCAACCAAGCCGAGACGGCATCTCAACGATTGAAGTAACTCAAGCCACTGCCCTGGTCTGTCTTCACGAGTATCTGAATTGGCGGTTCAGGAAGTTTTGACAGAACGACCTAGTGATTACTACGTCACCGAAGCCGTTGGGAATGTTCGGGACGTATTTAGAGGAATAATTCTGCCAAAAGGCTGGCATTTAGAAGCATAAATCTAACTTTAGAAATGGTGAGCAGGCTGTTGAAGGTTGGCAGTCTGCAAACTAATCGTGGTTTGATGTTGGGCTGAACTTTGAGACGGCAGCTATTGCTGGTTCTTGCCCTAGAAAATGCTTACTACCAATCGCCCCAAGCTCATCAAAGGGATGATTTTAGGCGATTTTTTCAATCTACCCGATTGTGGATTAAGCAATTATCTCCTTCTAAAGGTTGAGGGGGATCCATTAAGAAAGATTTTAACGTTTGGTTAAGCAACGTATTTCTTTTTATTTCACTTCTGGGAAAGGGGATGGACATGTTCCAGCCAGACAGACTACAGGCGTATCTGACCCACATCAGTGAGCAGCGATCGCCCGTTGAAGATACTCTAAAGCGCAATATTTTTATCTACGGCCTGTGGCTGCTAGCAATTCCAGCGCTGATCTATGGTGCTATCGAACGGGGCTTCTCAGCCTTCTCACAGCCAGCCGTAGATGCCCACGATATATCCTACTGCTTGATCGGGCTAATTACACTGATGGCGTGGGTCTGTATTGGTTTGGCCGAAGATAAATCCAACGCATCCGCATTCAAAGCCACGGAACTGGTCAAGGCAGAAACGCTACCCTTTGACTCAAACTGCATCGCTCAGCAAAGCTACCGATTGCCATTTCCATACATTTGCCAGATCTATCACCTGCTCAACCTCAAGCATCTAGAAGATATTCATCGCTTTAGCCTCGGCAATCTGAAGGTGATAAAAGTCAGCCATTTTCGCGAAACTCAAGCAGGGGGGCAAATTCGGTTCAAAACGATGCTTGACTCACCCTTCAACGTTTTAAGACTATGGCGCGATCCCAGCGTGGACGTCGATTTGACTATTCATTCGCCCCACCAGATCGAGCTAAAAGTGCCCGCTTACAGACAAAAGTTCATTCGCGTACTGTTCAGCGTCATTCCTCTAAATAGCGAAGAGCACTACCTGTGCATTCAAATGTTTAGCGATTTGAGATGGCCCAGGGAACTGCTCAAAGCCATTCTGCTGCTGGCGGCGAGTCTGACGCTGCTAGAGGACTTACCCTACCTGCGGCACCTGGCTAAACGCCATCCTAAACAGTTGGCAAACCAGCGCTTGAAGAAGAAAAGTGCCAGTCCAGCAATGCAGCTCTTCCATCGCTATGTCGATCTTTACAACAGCGATCGCTGGGATCAGCCTCAGCTTCAGCCATTGGATTGATCAATCCTCTATTGGCCTGGTCACCCTAGAGACGGGTGACCTTTTTGCTTAGACTGTGCGATCGTGATGATTAAGTGAGTGACCAAAGCTAGCCCAGTTCTAGCCCCAGATTCAGCCCTAAAGATACCAAGTCTGCTGAAAAATGCCCTGGACCTACGACAGCTATCCAACGTCTATGAAAAACCTGACCGCTGAGGTGCGGCGGAAGGCGATTGATATCGCCAATGCCCTTTTGGGCGACGGGTATGAAGACGGACGGGCGATCGCGATCGCCACCGCCCAAGCTGAAAAATGGGCTAAACGGCGCGACAAGCAAATCGCCAAGAAAAACACCGGTGGCACCACCGGGCAAGCGGTTGCCCCAGAATCTGAAAAGGGCGATGGCGAGGCGATTCACGTTGTTTGCGACCCTGATGGGGTGCATCCCAGTCTTGCAAGACTCATTTTGAGAAGTAGCCATTTAGATAAGCACATCGCTGTTGCAGCACTTGTTGCACGTTATCTGCGTTCCAGTGAGCTCCTGAAATCTTGATTCGACGTCCAATTTGCTTGACCGTTGACTCAATTGCCCCCGAGCCAATAGATATGCCCTCGGCTTGGTAGTAGGCGTAGTTGACGATACGGTGTCGATGTTTGGTCAGATAGGCGATAAAGCGGTCGACTCGTTCATGGGGCCAGTCATTGAACTGCTTAACGGCTCCTTCCAGATCGCCTCGCCACAGACAGGTCTCCACGGGAGCATGTCAGGTTTGCAAGGAGGGTTGAAATAGGTGAGGATGCCAGTGTTGACCTAGCGACCTAACCGATGACCCCCGAGAAAGCAGCCCAACTCAAAACCCACCTTGAGGCTATCGCTGAACT
>NZ_JADEXE010000452.1 GCF_015207265.1 Nodosilinea sp. LEGE 07298
GGGTGGGAGGGTGCGATCGCGACCCCGCCATCATTCACCAGGCTCGCGTAAATGCCCAGCGCTGCGACCTGGCCGATCAGATCAACTTCTGGGCTGAAGACCTGTCCGACCTGGAGGCCCCCGCTGACAGCGGCTACCTGCTGTGCAACCCCCCCTACGGCCAGCGCCTTGGGGCCAATGAAGATCTCGGCACCTTTTACAAGCTGCTGGGCGATGTATTGAAGCAGCGTTTCAAGGGCTGGACGGCCTTTGTGCTGAGCGGCAATAAAGAGCTGTCGCGCCACATTGGGCTAAAATCGGCCCAGCGAGTAGCGGTGTATAACGGATCCTTACTCTGCCAGTGGCTCAAGTACGAGCTATATTGAGCGTCTCATCTAGGCTGTAGCCCAGCTTGTCGGCAATGCCTGCCACCCAGGCTTCGTCCTGGCGGGTGTAGCTGCGGGGGGCATTGGCAGCCAGGATTAGCGCACCGCCCTGGCCCATGGGCTGACAAATCACGCCCTGGGTGTTTTCGGGCAGGTAGTCAAACTCCACCCGCCCCGGATAAATACTGAGCTTGACCAAATATACGGCCTTGCCGGTCTCTAGCACCCGCTTCAGAATGGGGCCGGGGGTAACCTCGGCTTTGGGCGCTAAAATACCTCTTCGCAGCAGGGTCTTGCCTTGGTGGTAAACAACGACAGAGCGGGTGACGGTGTTGGTCAACAACAGGTGAGAAGCCCAGGCCAGCTCGGTCTTAATAGCATCGGGGAGATCATCATCGAGATCTAAGCCCTCTTCGCCCACTAGAGTAACGGCTTCTGGGGTGATCGGCTGTACTCGCTGCCACAGCAAGCCGGTCAAGATTAACAGAGCGCTTAAGATCACGCCCATCACATCCGATCGCGCCTGCGATTCAGTCAGGGCAGGGGTCAGCACGCGGTTGAGCAACAGCAGGGTGCCTCCCAACCCTCCAGTCACCAGCGGCAATAGCCGCAGCACGCGGTTTGGGTCAGTTTGCGCCATTGTTCTCGAACTATCCCCCCTGTTTGCTTCTCTCTTCAGTTTACGGGAGTCAGGACTGTTCGCGGGGTTAGAGGGGCTGCAGGTGTTCGCCCCCTTAACCCTGTCGTTGGTATCGCCTAGCTGTTGCAGCCGCAGCCGGTGTGGCCGCAGCCCTCAGAGCCCTCAGGGTGGCCGTTGGCACACACGTCGCTACAAAAATACTGATCGTCTTTTTTCACGGCCTGGCTGGTATCGACAATGCACAGGCACGAGTCGCAGGCACATTTCATTTGGGTAATAGTAGTCATGGCAGGTTTCCTTATGGGTTGGGTGAACTAAACTGATGCTCAAACACTTGAACACCTGTTCATAGAATGAATATAACATGTGAACAGGTGTTCATGGGTTGTTGATCAATTATTGTCTGCTGTAACGTTTAGGCCTAGACCTGGCGCTATGGCTATTGTTTCGAGAAGCGTCATGGCTGGCGATCGCCCTCCCGTTGATGAATCTGCCTGTGGTCACCCTGGCTTGTCGCCAGTGGAAGAGATTTTGAGCGTGGAGAAGGCCCAGCGGATGGCTGAATTTTTTGGCGTGCTGGGCGACCCCAATCGCTGGCGCATTCTTTCGGCTCTGGCGTTGGGAGAACGGCGAGTGGGAGATCTGGCGGCAGCGGTTGGCATGAGCGAGTCAGCGGTGTCACATCAGCTGCGTATTTTGCGGGCAACGCGCCTGGTCAGCTATCGCAAGCGGGGCCGCAATGTTTTCTACTGCCTCAAGGATGACCACGTATTTAGCCTCTACCATGAAGCGTCGGCCCACCTTGATGAACCAGCGGACGATTAAGCGCAGCAGCCGAGGCAGTAAACTAAAGTATTGCCAGCTTGTCCAACGCCATGACTGTTTTTTCCCTGTCTCAAGACACCGCTGCCCAGCCGCTGCTAGCGATCGCCCATGCCAGTCGCCAGGCGGCCCAAACCTTGGCCAGCCTCTCGGCTGACGATAAAAATCGCGCTATTGAGGCGGTAGCTGCCGCTTTAGAAGCCCATGCCAGCGATATTGTGATGGCGAACAAGGCCGACTGTGAGGCGGCGGAGGCCGACAACTTGGCCAAGCCCCTCTACGGACGGCTAAAGCTCGATCGGGTAAAGCTGACCGGGGCGATCGCCGGAGTGCGCGACGTGGCTCGCCTGAGCGACCCCATTGGCACGGTGCAGCTGCACCGCGAGCTAGACGAGGGCCTGGTGCTCAAGCGACTGACGGTGCCCCTAGGAGTGCTGGGGGTAATTTTTGAGTCGCGCCCCGATGCCGTTGTACAAATTGCGGCCCTGGCAATCAAATCGGGCAATGCGGTCATTCTCAAGGGCGGCAAAGAGGCGATTGGGTCGTGTATTGCGCTGGTGCAGGCTATCCAGCAGGGTCTAGAGCAGTCCGGGATAGACCGGGCGGCAGTACAGCTGCTGACGACTCGCGAAGAAACCCGTGCTCTGCTCGACCTGGATGGCTATGTGGATCTAATTATCCCGCGCGGCTCAAATGCCTTTGTCCGGTTTGTACAGGAGAACACCCGCATTCCGGTGCTGGGCCATGCCGACGGCATTTGCCATTTATATATCGATCGCGAGGCCGATCTGGAGCAGGCGATCGCCATCGCCATTGACGCCAAAACCGCCTATCCCTCGGCCTGCAATGCGATTGAAACTCTGCTTATTCACCGAGATATCGCTGCTGAGTATCTGCCGCCGCTGATGACCGCTCTGCGAGAGGCCCAGGTCGAACTGCGGGGTGACGAGCAGGCGAGAGAAATTGTGTCGTATTTGGTGCCCACCACCGACGACGACTGGGAGACCGAGTACAGCGACCTGATTCTTGCGGTGAAGGTGGTGGAGTCGCTGGAGGCCGCGATCGCCCACATCAACACCTACGGGTCGCGCCATACGGAGGCGATCGTGACCCGCAACGCCGCTACCGCCGCTCTCTTTATGAATCACGTTGACGCTGCCGGGGTCTACCACAACTGCTCGACCCGCTTTGCCGACGGGTTTCGCTATGGCTTCGGGGCTGAAGTCGGCATTAGCACTCAAAAAATGCCCCCCCGTGGCCCTGTGGGGCTGGAGGGATTGGTGACCTATAAGTACCAACTGGTGGGCGATGGGCATGTTTCAACCACCTACAGCGGCAGCGAAGCGAAGCCCTTTACCCACCGAAATTTACCGCTTTAACTGACGCGGTTTATAGGTAGTGACCCTGGGCAAGGGGGTTGTCCAGGGCCTGTCAGTCGTTGGTCAATATTGCTTAGGGATCTGCGGGTTAATGGTGTACCAGGTGGCCAGGTTTCGACTTCGCTCAACCTTCAGTGGTCGAGGGCTGAGCGAAGTCGAAGTCCGATCGGCAGGTACCTTAGTGGTCGAGGGCTGAGCGAAGTCGAAGTCCGATCAGCAGGTACCTTATTTTCTAGCGAGTCCCTTAACTGTTGCTTAGCGGTTTACTTGGGACACAAATCCCTTGCTTTCTAAACAGGCTAGATACTTGGTTTCGCTCTCGCCTAGTTTGTAGTCGCTGTAGTTGTCTTTAACGTCGAAAACTTTTTGGTAATTGCTCAACTAGGTTGACGGGTAGCGGCGAATAAGAGAGGGTGGTAAACTTTTGCCATGCAAGACCTGCCGCCGTTAGAAGACCTCAGTTCTGGGGAGAAAGACGCTCTGATACGAGAGCTGTGGCAGAGGGTGCAAGCGTTGCAGGCAGAAGCCGAGAAGCGTCAACGAAAAGGCGTCAAGAAAACGTCACGCAATTCAAGTTTGCCA
>NZ_JADEXE010000453.1 GCF_015207265.1 Nodosilinea sp. LEGE 07298
TCATGATTGTGGCGGGTCTACTGGTGGGCTTTGGCACCCGCCTGGGCAACGGCTGCACCAGCGGCCACGGCGTCTGCGGGCTGGGGCGGCTGTCGGTGCGATCGCTGGTTGCGGTCCTCACCTTTATGACCACTGGCGTGGTTACGGTGTTCATTACCCGGCACCTGCTGGGCTGGGTTTAGAGAACTTGAGGAGATCGATCAATGACGACGCAGAGTGCAACTAAGCAAAACACCCTAGCCCAAAAACTAGTGGCCCTTACGGCTGGGCTACTGTTTGGCCTGGGGCTGGGCTTTTCGCAAATGATTGACCCTCAGCGGGTGATTGGGTTTCTCGATCTAGCAGGCCATTGGGACCCCACCCTGGCCTTTGTAATGGGCGGTGCGGTGCTGGTTACGCTGATTAGCTTTAGATTTATTCTCAAGCGGCCTACCCCAGTGCTAGGCCACAAATTCTTTGTGCCCAATCGTAACGATATCGATCGCCCGCTGCTGCTGGGGGCTGCCCTGTTTGGCATTGGCTGGGGGCTGGGCGGATATTGTCCGGGGCCTGCGATCGCCGCTCTAGGCCTGGGGTCGGCCAACCCGGTGCTGTTTCTGGCGGCGATGATTGCAGGGTCGTTAGCCGCCAAAGCCCTCAACCGTTCGGTCTAGCTCTGGCCCAGATGGGTGCTGCGACCGCCCAAAAATTCGCTACCCTATACAGTCGTGTAGCGTGGGCAGCAAAAATGGCAGCGATGGGGAGTGTGGGCAAGATTGCGGTGGGGTTAACTCTGGGGGTTGCTCTGATCAGTGGGGGGCTGGGGCAGGCGATGGCAAAGGCCCCGATGCCTGCCGCCCCGGCTGCGGCAGAGGCAGATTCCCTCGACAGCCGCCTAAAACAATCGCGAGCGCAGAGCTACCGCTACGCCATGCTGGCCGGTTACTCGGCTGCCGAGCGCCAAGACTACAACACAGCGCTGATCAACTTTCGTCGCGCCCTGGCGGCTCGACCGGGCGATCGCTACGCCACCGCCGCCATTCGCAATATGGAAACCTACCTGGCCCGAGAGCGGGCCGAGGCCGCCAAGCTGGCCGAAATTGAGCAGCGCCAAGCAACCCTGGCTGAGGCGGTGGCCGCCAGCGACTGGGCCTGCGCTGCCGCCTCAGTCGATCGCCTGGTGGTGCTGATACCGCCCGCCTCAGCCGATCGCGCTCGTCTGATTGCTTACCGGGGCGAACTCACCGGCTTTATTCAGTCGCGGGCAAATTTAGATCAGTGGTCGACGGTGTGCCCTGGGGGCCAGACCTAAGGGAACGGGCAATTGTTAAGGGGTTAGGAGGGTGTACGGTTCATGGTGTACGGTTCACGGTAGGTCTCGAACCTGGAAACTTGATGCAAAATCCGAATCGCATAACCCCGATTCTAATCAGACGGATTGCGTAGGGGCCAACGGTGTTTGCCCAGCCCAACCGGGGCTAGCCAAGCCGGATTGGGTATGAAGCCTTGAACCTTGGGCTGTTAGGTCTGTCACCATTAGACCGGTCAAGTCTTAGGTTTGGCATTTTCAGCTTCAATCTCGGGTTATTCTGCTGAGAAGCTCGGCCTTATAGCATCCCCCATGCCGCCTGATTTGCAGATTATCAACGCTCGCCTGCCCGATCGAGACGGGTTGTGGAACCTGGTTTTGAGCCAGGGAAAAATTGCTGCGATCGCCCCCGCCGCCAGTCCCGATCCGACCGCCGACTTCAGCAACACGCTTAACGCCAACGCCAGTCTCCTCATCCCTGGCCTGGTGGATGGGCATATTCACCTCGACAAAGCCCTGCTGCTCGATCGCCGCCCGGCCCACACCGGCACCTTTGCCGAGGCCATGGCCGAAACCCTCAGCCTCAAGCAGGGCTTTACGGAGGCCGATATTCAAGCTCGCGCCCGCCAGGTGCTCGATCGCGCGATTGGCTTTGGCATTACCGCCATGCGTAGCCATGTCGAAGTTGACCCCACTGCCGGACTGCGATCGCTGGAAGCGCTGCTGCCCCTGCGTCAGGAGTATCGCTGGGGCATTACGCTACAGCTAGTGGTATTTGCCCAAGAGGGCATTACCCAACAGCCCGAAACCCTGCCGCTGCTGCGCCAGGCCATGGCCTTGGGCGGCGATGCGATCGGCTCGGCCCCCTACGTCGACCCCGACCCCAAAGCCAATGTGCGGCACATCTTCGATATCGCCCAGGAGTATGACTGCGATGTCGATTTCCACCTCGACTTTTTAGACGATGATGAACCCCTGCTGCTGCCCTTTGTAATTGCTGAAACCCAGCGTCGAGGCTGGCAGGGGCGAGTTTGCCTGGGGCACATGACCAAGCTGGCTGGGCTGCCCCCGGAGCAATTGGCTGACCTGGCCGCTGCCCTGCGAGAAACCCAGATTTCGATTCTGGCCCTGCCCGCCTCCGACCTGTACATGATGAGCCGCCAGGAAACCTACAACCAGCGTCGGGGGGTCGCTCCTCTGCATCGACTGGCCGAGCAGGGGGTCAACGTGGGGGTCGCCACCAACAACATTCTCAATTTGTTTACGCCCTTTGGCGACGGCGATGTGCTCAAAATTTGCACCCTGCTGGCTCAGGTGCTACAGCTGGGCACCACCGCCAGCCATCGGCTCTGCTTGGCAATGGCTACCACCCAGGCAGCCCGCGCCATTGGCATAGCTGATTATGGACTAACGATTGGAAGCCAGGCCGATCTGGTGCTGCTGAAGGCTACTTCAGTAGCGGAGGCCGTGGGGGCTGCCCCTGCCGATCGCACAGTGATCAAAGCAGGGCAGGTCGTTGCTCAAACTCGGCTAGATCGGCAGATATTTGCCCCAGGGCCGGTGATGGTCTGAGGATTAGGAGCAATGCTCAAAGACTCGCCTAAGGGACGAACGCCCACAAGGCATAATATCAAGTGGGTCTACACCTACCGTTCGTTTTGCCCCTTCGTCATTTGCAATGAATTACCTGGTCGCCGTTTTAGAAAACCGCATCAAAGCTGAAGAAGCCTACAGCGCCCTGGAGCAGGCCAGCCTGCCCAAAGAGAATTTCGATATTTTGGGCAAAGGCTTTAAAACCGCCGATGAGTATGGCCTAATCGACCCCGCCAACCAGGCCTGGAAGCAAATTCGCATGATGCTGCTGTGGCTGGTGCCCTTTGGGTTTGCAGCCGGGTTTGTGTTCAACAACATTACCGGGCTCGATACCTTTGAGTTTGCGGGGCGACTTGGCAACCAAATCATCGGCGGGCTGCTGGGGGCCGGTTCTGCGGCCATGGGAGCATTTTTTATCGGCGGCGGGGTGGGCATTGCGGTCGGTAGCGGCGACGCGCTGTCGTATCGCAATCGGCTTGATGACGGCAAGTTTTTGGTCGTGGTGCGGGGCTCTGAAGCCATAGTGCGCCAGGCTACCCCAATCTTGCGCCAGTTTCGCCCCGAAAATATTCAGGGCTACTCAGGCAACGAGTAGCCCCCGTCCTTGGTGAGATCTCAAAGCGTTGCTGGTGCTTTGATGGGCCGTAGGTTTTCTACAGCAGCCCCCGGTAGCGAATGAAGAGTAGCGTGATCGCCCACGAACCCAGGGCCACCTTGAGCGCCACCAGCATATTCAGCAGCGGTATCACGCCGCCGCTGAGCAGCGTACCAAACTGGCCGGGGGGGAGTTCCACCCCCACCAGGGTCAGCACCGCCAGCACAATAAAAATCAGCACCGAGACCTTTTCCCAGGCGGCGGCCCGCCAGCGCTCGTAGATCGCCTGCATCCACTCGGGCGAGGCGG
>NZ_JADEXE010000454.1 GCF_015207265.1 Nodosilinea sp. LEGE 07298
GGTTAACGATGTGGCCGTGGGCATTGCCATGATTATCTTTGGCAGCGGGCTGGCCTTCTTTTTGGGCAAGCCGTTTATTCAGCCCTCGGCCCCCCAGCTGCCGACGCTGTCTTTGGCGGGATGGACCCAAATTCCTCAGCTAGAGTCAGCCCTGAGCATTAGCCCGCTGTTTATTTTGGGAGTGGCGATCGCGCCCCTGATGCAGTGGTTCTTTCGCTCTAGCCGCTGGGGCCTGCTGATTCGCGCCGTGGGCGACAGCCCCGATGCCGCCCGAGCCATGGGCATTTCGATTTTTAAGGTGCGGATGGCCAGCATTGTGGCGGGCAGCTTTTTGGCCGGTATTGGCGGCGCATCGCTATCGCTGTTTTATCCCGGTAGCTGGTCAGAGCGAATTTCGAGCGGGCAGGGTTTAATGGCCGTCGCCCTGGTAATTTTTGCTCGCTGGAACCCGGTGCAGTGCCTCTACGCATCACTGCTGTTTGGTGGTGCCCAGGCGATCGGCCCGGCCATGCAGTCGGTGGGCATTGATGCCTACTACTACTTGTTCAACGCGTCACCGTACATTTTGACGCTGCTAATTATGATCATCACCTGCTCGCCGAAGCGCACGCTGACCGGCGCACCAGGAGCATTGGGACAGGCTCAGGAGTAACAGTTTGCCGCTATCTTTTAGCGCATTTTGTAAGGATGTTTCGCACTATAGGTTGGGTGAGACACAGGACAACGGACACCCGTAGGGGTGGAGAGATCCCCCTAAATCCCCCTTAAAAAGGGGGACTTTGAACAGACTCAGAACCCCCCTTTTTAAGGGGCAGGGGGGATCTCCACCTTCGCCAAAAGCAGCAAGACTTTTCAAACAACTTTCCAATGTTCACCCGCCGGCAACCTCCATTAGCTAACCAACTAGAGAAAACCCATGGGAATTTTCGTTGAAGCCGAGCCGTATCCGTACCCCTACAATGGCGATTTGCGGCCCGAAAATACAGCGCTGATCGTGATTGATATGCAGACCGATTTTTGCGGCATCGGTGGCTATGTCGACAAGATGGGCTACGACCTGTCGCTCACCCGCGCCCCAATCGCGCCGATCGCCAAGCTGCTGGGGGTGATGCGCGATCGCAACTTCACCATCATCCACACCCGCGAGGGCCATCGCTCCGATCTAGCCGACCTGCCGGAGAACAAGCAGTGGCGATCGCGCCAGATCGGCGCAGGCATCGGTGACCCCGGCCCCTGCGGCCGCATTCTGGTGCGCGGCGAGCCTGGCTGGGAGATCATTTCTGAGCTACAGCCTCTGCCCGGTGAAGTGGTAATCGACAAACCCGGCAAAGGCTCGTTCTACGCCACCGATCTAGATCTAGTTCTACATCGCAAGGGCATTCAAAATATTATTCTCTCGGGCATTACCACCGACGTGTGCGTGCACACCACCATGCGCGACGCCAACGATCGCGGCTACGAGTGCCTGCTGCTGTCGGACTGCACGGGCGCAACGGACTACGGCAACCACCTGGCAGCGCTGAAGATGGTCAAAATGCAGGGCGGCGTGTTTGGCGCAGTGGCCCACTCCAAAGCATTGATCGAGGCTTTGGCCTAGGCTGCGATATGTGATCTGAGCTAGACGTAAGTCAATGGTGGGCATTGCCCACCCTACGACAGCCGTGGGACTTAGCACTGCTAAGCCCCTACCCATCCACCCTCCTACCCATCCACCCCCTACCGCTATGGAAACCACAATCGCTGCTCCCCAAACCAAGGCCGCACCGCCCGAGCTAGAAGTGATCAACCTCACCAAGCGCTTTGGCACCTTTACCGCCCTCGACCAGGTGTCGATCAAAGTCACCCCCGGCAGTTTTCACGCCCTGCTGGGGGAAAACGGAGCGGGCAAAAGCACCCTGGTGAAGTGCATCATGGGCTTTTATACCCCCACCTCTGGGGATGTGCTGGTGGGTAAGCAATCGCGCGCGATCGCCAGCCCCAAAGACGCCCACCACTTTGGCCTAGGCATGGTCTACCAGCACTTCACCTCGGTGCCCGCCATGACCGTGGCCGAAAACCTGGTCCTTTCGCGCTACGACAGCCCCCAGTGGATCAACTGGAAGGCTGAGTATGAACGCCTCGACGCCTTTATGGCCACCTCGCCCTTTCAAATCGACCTGCGCACCCCGATCGCGCAGCTGGCGGCAGGCCAAAAGCAAAAGCTCGAAATTCTCAAGCAGCTGTACTTGAATAGTCGGGTGCTGATTCTAGACGAGCCGACTTCGGTGCTCACCCCCGACGAGGCCGACGAAGTACTGGGACTGCTGCGGCAAGAAGTCACCGCTGGCCACCTCAGCGTGTTGATGATCTCCCACAAGTTTCGCGAGGTGATGGCCTTTACTGACGAAGTGACGGTGTTGCGCAAGGGTAAACTGGCGGGCCATGGCTACGTGCGCGACCTTACCGTAGACGATATGGCCCACATGATGCTGGGCGAAAAGACAGAGGCTACCCCGGTAGAGAAAGTTATTGTAGCCGACTCGCGCCCGGTGCTGGAGCTAAAAGACCTGTGCGCCGATCGCGATAATGGTCTACCCGCCGTGCGCAGGGCCAGTCTCACCGTCAACAGCGGCGAAATTGTCGGCATTGCTGGCGTTTCGGGCAACGGTCAGCGGGAGCTGGTGGAGGTGCTGGCTGGTCAGCGCCCCCGCCACAGCGGCGACATTTTGGTCAGCGGCACTCCCTACCAGTCGACCCGCAAAGAAATGGCCCGTCACCAGGTCTACACCCTGCCTGAAGAACCCCTGCGCAACGCTTGCGTGCCCCACATGAGCGTGGCCGAAAATATGGCCCTACGCACCTTTGATAAGCCTCCCCAGGCCAAACGTGGGTTGCTCAGCTTGCTCAACATTCGGCGAATGGCGGAGGAGTTGGTGAAGGTGTTTTCGGTCAAAACCCCGTCGGTCGATACCCCGGTAGGCAATCTTTCTGGCGGCAACGTGCAGCGTACCGTGCTGGCCCGAGAATTGTCTTCGACCAACATCAACCTGCTGATTGCCGCCAACCCCTGCTTTGGCCTCGACTTTTCGGCGGTGGACTACATTCATGGCCAAATTCTCGCCGCTCGCAACCGGGGCGTGGCGGTGCTGCTGGTCAGCGAAGATTTAGACGAGCTGCTGAAGCTGAGCGATCGCATTTTTGTGATCAGCGACGGCGCACTGGTCTACGAGAGCCCCACCGCTGCCGCCGACATCAAAGTACTGGGCCAGAAGATGGCTGGGCATTAGTGAGTGGATGGGTAGGGGCAGACCTACATGCCTGCCGTGGCGAGAATGGGTTAATAAATGGGAGAGTTTTGATGCAATCGATTGTGTTGTCCGATTTAAAGGCGATGGCGGTTGACCCAGAACTGGCCTGGGAGTCGTTTCGGCCTGGGGTCGATATCCATCGGCTGTACCCGGCTGTACCCGACGGGGCCGCCGCCGCCCTGCTGCGCTACCAGCCGGGGGCGTCGGTTCCCTACCACCTGCATACCGGGTTTGAGCATATTTTGGTGCTCTCAGGCTCCCAAACCGACGCCAACGGCACCTACCCCGCTGGCACGCTAGTAATCAATCCCCCTGACACCCGCCACACCGTTAGCAGTCCCGAAGGCTGCATCGTTCTCGCCATCTGGGCCAAACCTGTTCAGATCGAGGAATAGAGCTGACCTCACTCATCCTCTCGTCTTTAACATCTCCTACAGCGAAGAATTGGTCAGACACCGTCTGCCCCCACCCATCCACCCCCTTACC
>NZ_JADEXE010000455.1 GCF_015207265.1 Nodosilinea sp. LEGE 07298
CTGCCGTAGCACCTCCAGCCCCCATTACCCAGGCTCCGCCCCAGGCTGCCCCTAGCTACTACGTGGTTACCGACTACAACGGAGCAGCCTCCTTAGAGTCGGCTCGGGGTGCCGTGGGGGACGCCTACGTGCGCGACTTTTCTAACGGCACCCGCATTCAAATGGGCGCATTTTCCCAAGAATCGTCAGCCCGCAACCTGGTCAATCAACTCCAGGGACAAGGGATTCCGGCCCAGGTGATTAGCCCCTAGATTAGGGTCAGCTCTAAATTTGTACACCATTGAAATAAGCTGAAACTAACTATCTCAGATCGCCAAAAGCCTGGTTCTACCGTAGGGCGGGCAGTGCCCGCCCGCCTTAATTAAGTGCCATTCGCCCTAAGTCTTAGTGAGCTTGAGAAAACCGAGATCATCTGTTTGGGCCTCAGCCCAATCGGTTTCAAGATCCACACTAACGACAGAGCAAGTTAGGCGTTTTAAGGATCTACCCTGAAGGCATAACACATGAGCGTTTGCCATGCCTTCCGGCCAGCCTAGAACTCTGACCTTCACTGAGTATCTTGCTCAAGCTGCCCCCGCCGAGCTACGGCAGGAGCTGACGAATGGCATACCCATAACGATGCCGCCCGAAAGCGATGACAACATTGCGCTTACCTTGGGGCTCGCTGAAAAGCTGAAAGAGGTAGTCGACTGGCACCTCATTCGTACCCATTCCACCACCCTACAGGTGCCGTCCCTGCCCGAGATTCCCCAAGAAAATCGCTTTCCTAACCTGATCGTGCTCACCCCTGAGCTGAGCCGCCAGTTCAGGGATAAAAACAGTGCCATTACGCTTGAGATGTTGAATCCGGCTCTGGTGGTAGAAGTTGTCAACCCTTACAACAGCCCGAATGAAGACAACTATCGATGCGACTACATTGAAAAGCGCCAGCAGTACGAACAGCGGGGCGTCCCTGAATACTGGATTGTAGACCCCACCGCAGGCGAGGTAACCGTGCTGGCGCTGCTGCACCAGGATGGCTATCAGGCGCGTGCCTTTCAGGGCCAACAGCGGATTAGATCTTCGGGCTTTCCATCGTTGATTTTAACGGTCGATGAGCTGCTGACGCTGGGGGCCAAATAGCATTACTCAGCCAGGCCTCATTTTTGTCCCCTGCGTGGGATGCTAGAACTCTAGTTGGAGTAATGGGCATTCCCTGTGAAATTTGCATTCATCATTGACCCCATCCACCGCCTCGACCCCGGCCACGATACCAGCGTTGCCATGATGGAAGCGGCCCAGGCGCGAGGCCACGAGGTTTGGATTATGGCGGCCAGCGCCTTGAGCGTGGTGGCAGGCAAAGCGCTGGCGCTGATGCACCCGGTCACGCTCACCCCCGTGCAGATCGTTGACGGGCTGTGGGCTGCCGCTACCCCCTGGTTTGAAATGGGCGAGGCCGTGCAGCGCCCCCTTGAGGATATGGATGCGGTATTTATGCGCACCGACCCACCGGTCACGGTGCCCTACCTCTACGCTACCTACATTTTTGACTATGTGAACCCAGCCAAAACTCGTGTGATTAATTCGCCCCAGGGACTGCGGGCGGCCAATGAAAAAATGTACGCCCTGCAATTTTCTGAGGCGATTCCTGAAACCATTGTCAGCCAGAGCAAGGTGGTAATTCGCGAGACGGTGGAGCGTTGGGGGTCGGCGGTGCTTAAGCCCTTGGGCGGTAAGGCCGGGGAGGGCATTTTGTTTTTGCAGGCAGGCGATCGCAACCTCAACTCCATGGTCGAAATTAGCACTCGCCAGGGCCAGGAACCGGTGATGGTGCAGACCTACCTGCCCGCCGCTAAAGACGGCGACAAGCGGATCATTCTGCTCAACGGCGACCCGATTGGCGCAGTTAACCGTATCCCCACCGGCAGCGAGTTTCGCGGCAACATGGCGGTAGGGGGCCGGGTGGCCAAGGCCGAGATTACCGAGCGCGAACTTGATATTTGTCGCCAACTCGCCCCCACCCTCGTTCGCGACGGCCTCTATTTTGTCGGCATCGACGTGATCGGCGGCTACCTCACCGAGGTCAACGTCACTAGCCCTACCGGCATTCGCGAAATCGATCGCCTCGACGATGTGCGCCTGGGCGAGCAGGTGATCGCTTGGGTCGAGCAGGGGTAGAGCAGGGGTAGTCGCGCCCAGCTATTCGAGATGACGGCATTCTAGCCATTCCTGCACCTCTAGCTCAGAGGGGGTGGTAAACCGCTGGCGACTGTTGGGGTCATAAACATGCCACAGCACTTTGCCCTCCACATCGTAGTACTTGGAAATGCGGGGAGCGGTGCGATCGCGAGTGAATTCATTCACCAGGGCTGCACCAATTTGCTGCAAAAAGGCCAAAAACTGGGTCGAAAACGACTGAGCCGGAGACTTTTCGTAAGCGGTCTCTAGCTGCTGGCGACGGTAGGCGTCGTTGGGGTAAACCATAGCTTTTCTCCTGTGCCCTAGGGCGGGTTAATCGGCTGAATGGGTTTACCTTAGGTTTTCTACCCCCGAAGATTCAAAGCACAGGGCCTATGGCAAAGATGCAATCTATCGATACCAAACCACTAAATTCGTCCGTGGCCTATCAGCCAAAGTAGCGCTGGTGTTCTTCAGAGGCGAGCCAGTAGGCGCTGGCCGGTTCAATTTGGGTGACGATGGGCTGGGGGTAGTGGCCTGAGTCTTGCAGCCGATTTTTAGAGCGGCGGGCGATCTGGGCCTGCTCGGGAGTGTGGTAGAAAATGACCGAGCGGTACTGCTCACCGCGATCGCCCCCCTGGCGGTTGAGGCTGGTGGGGTCGTGGATACGCCAGAAAGTCTCAAGCAGGGCGTCGTAGGTAATCTCAGCGGGGTTGAACTGCACCTGGCAGACTTCGGCATGGCCGGTAATGCGCGACAGCACATCGAGGTAGCAGGGGTTTTCGAAGTGGCCCCCCATGTAGCCCACGGAGGTATCGAGTACCCTGTCGAGCTTGCGAAAGGCGGCTTCTACACCCCAGAAGCACCCGGCCCCAAAGGTAGCGAGTTCAGTAGTAGTGGTCATCGGTTTATAGCGGAGTGAGTGGACTGGGTTTAACGCGGAATTAAAGGGCCGAGAGCTTGGCAAACTCAACCTGGCCGTAGTTGAGCTTGATCATGCGATCGCCCACGTAAAAATAGTGATCGTCGTGGCTAATCACAAAGACGGTTTTTCCCTGGGCTTTTAGATCCGGCAAAAACTGAGTATAGAAGACGTGTTTAAACGATGGATCTTGATCGGCAGCCCACTCATCAAATAGGTAAATGGGCCGATCTTCCATATAGGCACTGAGTAGGGCCAGGCGCTTGCGCTGCCCCTGGGAGAGATCTACCGTCGAAAATTTGCCCTGTTCGATCCGAACCTTGTGGCTAAGATTCAGCTGGTTTAGATAGTCCTGAGCTTTACTGTCGTCGGCTTTGCTGCTCATTCCCAGCAGCCGATCAAACAGGTAGAAATCTGAAAACACAACCGAAAAATGCTGTCGATACCACTCTTGATTCTCCGCATCAATGGGCTGATGATTTAGCCGAATTTCTCCAGACTGGGGCTGATAGAGCCCCGTAATTACTTTCGCCAGGGTCGATTTGCCGCTGCCGTTACCCCCAATAATAAAAATTAGCTCGCCAGGGTGCACGACTAAATCAACCGGCCCCAGGGTAAATTCAGTGGCCTCTTGATCGGTTCGGTAGGTGTGGGTGACCCCCTTAAGTTCTAGCTGATGCCAGCTTTGGAT
>NZ_JADEXE010000456.1 GCF_015207265.1 Nodosilinea sp. LEGE 07298
GTGCTGGGGCGGGTGTGCGATCGCACCCGGTTTGCGGCGGCGCTGGCCAGCCTGATCGCTCAGCTCGACCAAGACAGCTTCGATGGGGTAGAGCTGACCAACGGGCGCATTTTAGAGCAGCATTCTCGGCCCCAGTGGCTAGATGACCGGGTGGTGGGCAAGGTGCTGAGCTATCGCGACATCACCGAACGCCAGCAGATGGAAGCCGCCCTGTTTCAGGAAAAAGAGCTGGCCCAGGTGACCCTGAGATCCATTGGCGATGCGGTGATTACTACCGATGTGGCGGGCTGCGTCACCTCGATCAACCCGGTGGCCGAAGCGATGACCGGCTGGCCCCAGGCCGAGGCCCAGGGGCTACCGCTGGCCAACGTGTTTCACATTCTCCACGAGGAAACGCGACAGCCCGTGGCCAATCCGGTGGCCATCGCCCTGCAAGACAACCGCATTGTCGAACTGGCCCGCGAAACCGTGCTGATCGCGCAGGACGGACGCGAAATGGGTATTGAAGACTCGGCGGCTCCGATTCGCGATCGCAACGGCCACACCATCGGGGCGGTAATGGTATTCCACGATGTCACCCAGACCCGGCATCTGACCCGGCAGGTGGCGTGGCAGGCCCGCCACGATGCCCTCACGGGGCTGGCCAACCGGCGCGAATTTGAGCAACGCCTGGAGCAAGCCCTGCAAAGCGCCCAGCAGGACGGGCAGAGCCATGCCCTGTGCTACCTCGATCTCGACCAGTTCAAAATCGTCAACGATACCTGCGGCCACGGTGCTGGCGACGAGCTGCTGCGCCAGGTCACCGGCCTTTTTCAGGCTCAAATTCGCAAGTCTGACCTGCTGGCGCGGCTAGGGGGCGACGAATTTGGCATTTTGCTGCACCAGTGCGATCTCAATCAGGCAGAGCAGGTGGCCAATACCCTGCGAGAAGCAGTCTATCGGCTGCAGTTTACCTGGCAAACCAACACCTTCACCATTGGCGTGAGTATTGGCCTGGTCGCCATTACCCAAATCAGCCAAAGTCTGAGCGAGCTATTGATTGCCGCCGACGCCGCTTGCTACGCCGCCAAGAACCAGGGCCGCAATCGGGTGCATATTTTTCGTGTGGATGATCAAGAGCTGCTGCGGCAGCAGGGGGAGATGCGCTGGGTCAGCCAAATCACCCAGGCTCTAGAAGCCAATCGTTTTGCCTGTTTGGCCAGCCCATGGTGGCGGTTGCCCACACCGCTGAGGTTGACCATTGTGAGGTGCTGCTGCGACTGCGCGATGTAGCGGGGGCGCTGGTGTTACCCCAGGCGTTTATTCCGGCGGCGGAGCGCTATGGGCTGATGCACCTCATTGACCGCTGGGTGGTCAGCACCCTGTTTCAGCACTGGGCCGACTTGCAGCCGCCCAGCCCAGGGGAGCAAAAACCCTGTGTCTACGCCGTCAACCTGTCGGGGGCCAGCATCGACGATGACCAATTTATTGAGTTCTTGCACCAGCAGTTGGCTCAGTATGCGATCGATGCGCGCCTGGTGTGCTTTGAGATTACCGAAACGGTGGCGATCGCCAATTTGACTAAGGCCAGCGAGTTTATCCACCGACTCAAAGCCCTGGGCTGCCAATTTGCCCTCGATGACTTTGGCACTGGCATGTCGTCCTTTGCTTATCTCAAAACCCTGCCGGTTGACTACCTCAAAATTGATGGCGTCTTCATTCGCCACATCGCCACCGACCCTGTTGACTACGCCATTGTGGAAGCCATTAGCCGCACCGGACAGGTGATGGGGCTCAAGACCATCGCCGAATGCGTGGAAAACGAGGCCATTTTAGCTAGGCTCCGCACCCTGGGGGTTGACTATGCCCAGGGCTACGGCATCGCCCGCCCTAGCCCTTTGATAGAAAGCTGATTTTACTCAGGAGGTTTCCAGATAACTCCCCCCAGCAGGGCTATTATGCGGAAAGTATCTGGGTAACTGCCTTCAGAGAGCGAATTACACGGAAAGCGTCGGTATAACTGCTCCCTCTAGGGTGTTTATACGGAAAGCGTCAGTATAGTAAGTTGTTAGCCCTTTCTTTTGCATTCGGAGCGCTGTGCGTCAAGAAGTGATTTGCAGTCAACATAAAATCACTCGACCAAACTTGAGGCAGACGGCGTCACGCCCGGATGCACTGGTAAGAAACAGAGGTAATCATGGCTAAGCTTGTGTTCGGAATGAATCAGTCTTTGGACGGCTACGTTAATCACATGGAATTCCCACCACGCCCATTAATCTTCCATCATTTCATTGAGGATGCTCAGGGGCAGGTTGGTAGTGTGTACGGTAGCCGCATGTATGACAACATGCGTTACTGGGACGACGAGCATCCTGAATGGAACACTGAACAGCGAGCCTTCGCGACGGCGTGGCGGAACCAGAAAAAATGGGTCGTTTCGCGCTCGATGAGGTCGGTCGGCTCGAACGCCAGTCTCATCGCAGATGGTCTTGAGAGCGCAATTCGCAAACTGAAGGCTGAATGCGACGGAGAAATCGGAGTAGCAGGTCCCAACTTGGCGAAAAGCCTTACCGAATTCGGGCTGATCGATGAGTATCGAATCTACCTGCATCCAGTCGTGCTAGGCAAAGGGCAGCCATATTTCGCCGGACCACGACCTCCACTTCGTCTTGTGAGTAATGATCGGATTGAAGAAGATGTGATCAGATTGATCTACGTTCCAGGTACGTGATAGCCGCATCGGGCTAACAATCCCAATGCACCGGAACAAAGTCAAGTGATTTGTGAGTTGCAAAGGGTATCTGTGTCCGGTGATTGGGAGCGTTACACGATCGCCCCCCGCCTAAATTCAGCCAGCGCCCCATTCACCACCTCGGGAAACTCAGCCATGACCAGGTGCCCCGCCTGCTCGATATGTAGGTGGCGACCCGCCAGAAAATGTTGCGCCAGCGCAGCCCCCATTGCCTCGGTAAACATCGGGTCTTGGCCACCGCTGACGATCAACGCCGGATAGCTGAGCTGCCAGCGACCCTCGCGGCGGGCAAAGAAGTTATAGGCCCAAAAAATTCGCAGGGCATCGTAGGGGTGGGCATGCACAGGCAGCGGGCTCTCGGCGGTAAAGCGATCGAGGGTGGGGTGGCTGTGCTCACTCGATAGCTGGGCGATCGCGCGCTGCATCCAGGGTAGGCGAAACAGGTGGCGACCGCCCCAGGCCAAACCCTGCATCAGCGGCACCTCCCACCAGGGGTCTAAATCGTGGGTGCCACCAGCGACTAAGACTAAGCCTGAAACGGGATGTCGCTGGCACCATTCCAACACAATGGGCACACCGTAGCTGTGGGCAAACAGAATAGGTTTGTAGATGTCACAGTGACGCAGCAGCCGAGTCAGATCGCGACAGTGCCGCCCGATGGAGTAGCGAGGGTAGGGGCTCGACTGACCGTGGCCCGCCAGATCGTAGGCGATCGCCCCCCAGCCCTGCCGTACTGCAAACTCATACTGCGCCCTGAGGTTAAACCGATTGCCCAACCCCCCGTGGAGAAAGACCACCGCCGGTTGCGCTCCGGCCCGATAACAGACCTGAAGCTGCACCCCAGACCGCACCCGCACCGGTTCACCGACCAATAAATCCATCGCTTGTCTCCCAGCGGCAATTCAGAGTGGGCCTCAAAACCGCCCTCTCGTAATCGATGCGCTGAGAGATAACGACTGCTAGACCTGCCTCCAGCCTAACCGCTGATACAGTGAATCCAATTCCTTACCTATCCCC
>NZ_JADEXE010000055.1 GCF_015207265.1 Nodosilinea sp. LEGE 07298
ATATGGAACTGGCTCCAAAAGACCGCCGCCCGTTACGCCCGGTGCGACGCGGACTCACCCTGGCCCCACCGAGCAACTTACGGCTAGTGCCGGTCGGCCAGCGGGTGCCCCAGGCTCAGCCCCTACCCCTGAGCTAGAGCCGCATCCACCGGAGCAACGCCCCCCTGCCCTAAAATTTGGGGAATTAAATCTTCGCGGCGTACCGCCATCAGGTGTACACCCTGGCACACCTGCCGGGCCGCCTGCACCTGCTCGGCGGCAATTTGCACCCCCTCCTGCAACGGGTCTGAGGCCGCAGCCAGGCGATCAATAGTGGCCTGGGGAATGTGGGCACCGGGCACGTGGCGGTTGATAAAGTTGGCATTTTTGGCCGACTTGAGCAGGAAAATGCCTGCCAGTACCGGTCGGTTGTAGCCCGAGGCCACCTGATCCATAAACTTGGCCAAGCGATCAAAATCGGTAATCATCTGGCTTTGAAAGAACTGTGCCCCCGACTTCACCTTGGTCTCAAACCGGCGCTGGAGGCCCGACCAGCTGGTTGATTGGGGGTCGATCGCGGCCCCAGCAAACAGATCGAGCGCTCCATCGGTGAGGGGCTTGTCGTTGCTGTCTACGCCGCAGTTGAGCTTGTCGAGCAGCTTCAACAGCCGCACCGACTCTAGATCAAACACCCCCCGCGCCTCAGGGTGGTCGCCCGCTTTTACCGGGTCGCCCGTGAGGGCCAAAATGTTGCGCACCCCCAGGGCGTAGGCCCCCATCAGATCGGCCTGCAGGGCAATGCGGTTGCGATCGCGGCAGGCCACCTGGCACACCGCCTCCACCCCCTGCTGTTGCAGCAGCAGCGCCGCCGCCCACGACGACATCCGCATCACCGCCCGGCTGCCGTCGGTAATGTTGACGGCGTGCACCCGGCCCTTGAGCAACTGCCCCATCGCCAGCATGTGCTCGGGGTTGCCTCCCTTGGGCGGCATGACCTCCGCTGTCACCAAAAACTGGCCAGCCTGGGCCGCCGTACGCAGCCGATAACCCAACGGTGCAGAAGTCAAACAGTCCTCCTCAGAAATCCGCGCATCGGAATCTGTGTAATTTGATCAGGGGTAGTTGATCAGTATATCTTGATGGCTACAGCGGCTTAGAGTAGCCCAGGGCTGTTTTTACCCGGTCCAGAGTCTGATTAGCCAGCGCTCGGGCCTTTTCGTCGCCAGCTTTGAGAATGCTCTCTAGATAGGCGCGATCGCCCATCAGCTCGTTAAATCGCGTCTGAATCGGGGCCAGGGCTTCCACCGCCGTTTCCGCCAGCAGGGGCTTAAACTGGCCCCAGCCCATCTCGCGGCATTCTGCCGCTACCGCCTCCTTGGTTTGCCCCGACAGCAGCATGTAGAGGGTGAGCAGGTTGTGGCACTCAGGCCGAGCCGGGTCATCGAACCACAGCCCTCGCTCGGGGTCGGTCTTGGCCCGCTTAAACTTTTTGACCATCACCTCCGGCGGGTCGGTGAGGTCAATGCGGCTTTGGTCAGAGGGGTCTGACTTCGACATTTTTTTGCTGCCGTCGGTCAGGCTCATCACCCTGGCTCCCTCTTTGCGAATCATCGGCTCGGGCACCTTGAGCACCGGGTTTTCCTCGCTGCCAAACTGAAAATTGAGCCGGGCAGCAATGTCGCGGGTCAGCTCTAAATGCTGCTTTTGGTCTTCGCCCACGGGCACCAGGTCAGGCTCGTAGAGCAAAATATCGGCGGCCTGTAGCACCGGGTAGTCGAGCAGGCCAATGCTGACGTTTTCGCCCTGCTTAACGGCTTTCTCTTTGAACTGAATCATTCGCTCCAGCCAGTTGAGCGGCGTGATGCAGTTAAATAACCAGGCCAGCTCCGAGTGGGCCGACAGGTGCGACTGCACAAAAATGGTGGCCTTCTCGGGGTCAATGCCGCAGGCGATGTAGGTGGCCGCCACCTTATAGGTGTCTTCGGCCAGCCGGGCCGGGTCGTGGGGCACGGTGATGGCGTGCAGGTCGGCCATAAACAGAAAGGCGTCGTACTCTTCTTGCAGGTCAACCCAGTTGCGAATCGCCCCCAGGTAGTTGCCCAGGTGCAGGTTGCCGGTTGGCTGAATGCCTGAAAGAATGCGCTGTTTGGCCATAGGTCAAGAAAAGGTGCGGCTAGGGGAATGATGGGGGTTGGCGCAGCGCCAGCAGATGGCACAGCCCCTTACGAATCTACCCTAATCTCTGCCCGCCGCAGTAGCCAGAAATAGGCCAACGGCCAGACTTTGCTTGCCGAGATGAGTTTCATTGTTTAGCTTTGTAAATAACAATCGTCAGTATTCACTAACCCCTATGAACCCTTCTACCGACCTGTCGAGCCGTTTGCAAACCGCCATTGACCTAGCTCAGCACGTTCAGCAGCACCCCGAAGCCCACCAGGCGTTTCAGGATATGCTGGCAGATCTCAAAACCCAAAGCCCCGAAGCCGCCGATTTGCTGGCGCAGCTCTGGCAGGAGTACGTCAGCTCGAAGCGCTCGTCGCTGTTTTGGGAGCAGCTGTCTGAAGTCGAAAAGAATTTGTCCGATCGCCTCAGCGAGAGCCACATGCAGCTCAAGCAAAACTATCTGCGGCTAATGCAGGAGCAGTAGACCCACCGGCATTAGCTTGTTTGCTGAGCGCTTTAGCCGTAGGGCCTAGCGCTAAGATGAGGCTAGTTGAAATTGGCGATCGCTGTGGCTCAATCTATTCTTAAAATGCCTGCGACGGCAGGGTTTACGGCTGACCAGTTCTACGATCTGTGCCGGGCAAATCCAGAGTGGAAGCTTGAGCGAACGGCCTACGGAGATTTGGTAGTAATGGCCCCAACGGGTGGTGAGACCGGGGCACGCAACGCCAATCTACTCATTCGCCTCGGGGTTTGGAATGAGCATTCTCAGCTAGGCATTGTGTTTGATTCATCCACGGGGTTTCACTTGCCCAATGGGGCCGATCGCTCGCCAGATGTGGCCTGGGTGAGACGAGAGCGGTGGCAGGCTCTAACGCCTCAACAGCGAGAGAAGTTTCCTCCCTTAGCGCCAGACTTTGTGATGGAGCTGATTTCGCCCAGCGATAACTTGGCCGAAGCTCAGGCCAAAATGCAGGAATATGTGGAGAATGGCGTGCGGCTCGGATGGTTGTTTAACCGGGTTGCTAAGCAGGTTGAGGTCTATCGCCCTGCCCAGCCGACGGAAGTTTTGCAGCAGCCGAGTCAGCTCTTGGGCAGCCCTGTCTTGCCCGGTTTTATCCTCAGCCTAGATGGGTTTTGGTAAGTCAGCGTAGAGAATGCTTCCTGTAGGTGCATAACGCTAGGGCGAGGCTTCGCCAGCGCGAAGCAATGCACCAAATTGATGAATCGGGAAACTCGCATGAGTGAGCGGTGCATTGCGGCAATGCGATGTGGATTGCACATTTGCCAGTGGTGTTTGGGCCGCGAATGCACCCTACCCCTGTACTTGCCACCGTAACCTTGGAAACTCGCTCGCCCAAGCCTATTTGCGGTTGACCCAGAAGACTCAGTCCGGGCCGCTGGGCAATGCGCCCAATTGCTGCATAAGGCCCATGGTGTCCATGAGGATTCGGGTCGAACTCACCTTCGACCCCTCAAACTGATCAATAACCATGCCCCACACACTGACAGAATGATGGGTCGGTGGTATTCCCAAGAAGTCGCCACGATGCGTCCCCTCCCAAGTGAATCGCGTCAGAACACGAGTGCCTTCTGCAATCTGCTCCTCGACTCGCCAATGCATGTCCGGAAACGCGACTCGCAGAGCCTTGATGGTTTCCTTCAGGCCGGCGAGCCCGGGCCCCTGACCTGGAAATGGAACCTCCTCGACCATGTCAGTATGAAAGTAGTCGCCTGTCGCAGCTATGTCTCCGGATGAAAGAACGCGATCGAGAAACTCTCTGATGCGGGTCTTGTTTTGTTCGATCACAGCGTCTCCGAATGAGAGGAAGGTTGATGGTGCAACATAACAATCTTATTAGAGAGAAAGTTTCGGCATATCATACCTGTAAGGGTAGATATGCCGAAACTTTCTGTATATCAACCTGAATTGGGCAGATCGCAAGAAACTTTCCGCATATTAGTCCGCTTTAGGGCGATCGCAAGAAACCTTCCGCATATCTCAACAAAGCTGGGCCAGTTGCAGCTCGGCCAACGAATCCCAGCGACGACCCATACACCAGCCGTCACAAGACCTTGATATATCGGTCAGCCAATACGGTTGAACTTATGGCGTACTTGAAGTACGTTGTTTTTGCGGGGAATGATTTCAGTCGGGGGCTTGAGGAGGTGCTACTCCCCAAGTCCCCTAATCGTCCCACCTTAACCAGGTAAGCTGCGACGACTGGGTTCATTCTAGATCCGGTCTCTCGCTTTGCCGAAACGAGGGATCTGGATAGTTCCCCGTTTTCCTTATCGAAAACGGAGACAACCCGAATGTTTTTAGACAACACCCCCGAGGGCACCGGCCCCGACAGCTTTGTTTTGCCGACCTATCGGCAAGAGACTGCGCCATATTTTGCTGGGCGACTACGGTGCGCTAATTGATGGCATTAGCCATTTGGTTTCGCTGGGCTACTGCGTTGGCGCAGCCTGCCCATGGGCAATCGCATCGCCTGGTCAGAACCCATCCCCACCGGGCGCGGCGGCGAATATATCAGCGTCATGACCCGCAGGCGAGGGGTCACAAGGCCCTAAGTGCTGGCGCTGTAGGTTAGACAGCATCCAGTGGAACCCAGCAAGCTCACTGCTGTTGGGTTCCACTGGGTTAGCCAAAGACTCTCTAAGGCTGCTCAAACACGCTCTGCGATTGCTCCAATACTCTCTGGAGACTGTCGGAAGAGTCTCTGGGATTGTCGAGAGAGTTCTTGAAGTTGGTCAAAGCGTCTCTAGTACTCGACGGCTGAAATATGCCTACCATTCCGAATTGCTTGGCTCCCTAGCCCCCGGAGAATAGTATCTAAACTTGCGCCGCAGAGTACTGATAAAAACACTGTCCATAGGGCTATGAGTTGGTCAGCCGTCGATGGCCGACCTAGAGTCTGGCTG
Organism: Nodosilinea sp. LEGE 07298; assembly: GCF_015207265.1. Lineage (GTDB taxonomy): Bacteria > Cyanobacteriota > Cyanobacteriia > Phormidesmidales > Phormidesmidaceae > Nodosilinea. The sequence continues at coordinate 5,071 of NZ_JADEXE010000055.1, forward strand.
GACATCTCTCGACCTCCTAGCTAAAAAACCGCTAGTGCAAGTCTTCCTCGCTGCGTTCAAGCAGGTTGTTTCGGGTGTGTTCGGCCTGATGCATCTGATTGGCCATCGCCTGACGGGCCTTTTCTTCCACCGACTGGGCCGACGGCTGGTGCAGTTCTTCCTCGCTGCGTTCGAGCCGATTGTTCTGGCTGTGCTCGGCCTGTTGGCGCTGCTGGGTGAGGCGCTGGCGCGACTGTTCGTCTTGATTAGTCATGGTAACGATTACCTGCTGGTGAGGTTTTTACAAGCGGGTTGAGAGTAGCGATCGCTCTATATCTATTATCTAAAACGTCACTAGCGCAGCAGCACCGCTGATACGATTATTTAGCCTTCTATACCCTTAAGCTAGCTGCCCTAGGTCAGCGCTCACAGCGGTATGACCCGTCCACCATCCAACCAGCCAGGAGGAACAGATTTGCTCCCACGGCTGAAGGTAGATTCCTTTTTACAAAGCTTTCAGGTTAGGATCAAGCCGTCGCTATCGCCTGACTAACCCTATGTTTTTAGACGAGTTAACCCCATTTGTACAAGAACTGACCGCCCACCCGGCAGCGTTTTTGGGTGGACTGGCCTCGGGACTGCTGCGGCTCAGTTTATCTGATGACCCTGTCAAAAGCTGGCTGCAAAACCAGGGTGCTACCCCAGCCGCTACCGACAGTGCCGCAACCCGTGCCAACTCCCGTAACGGTGGCCCCCAGAGCATTTCAATTGACTAGGCCCAGCTTTGCTGAGGCAGCAGTTCGGTGGCCCAGCGCTTGACCCGATCTACCAGCGTCTGCAAAGAGGTGCTTGAGGTTTGGGCAGCGGCTAGGGCGCGTCGATAGTCAGCGATCGCGCAGTTCCAGTCACCGCGCAGGTGATAGGTGCGACCGCGCTCGGCGTAGATAAACTCGGGCAGCTGGTGAAACATCAGCGCTTCGTCAAAGCAGTCTAGGGCCAGGTCTAGGGCACCCATTTGGCGCAGAGTGGCACCCAGATTAATCCGGGCGCGGCTGTTGAAGGGGTTGAGGTCAACGGCCTGCTCATAGTCGTCTAGAGCGGCCGCCATATCGCCCAGGGCAGAGTGGCACATAGCCCGATTGTTGTAAGCTTGGTCGAGATCTGGGCCAAGGGCAACGGCGCGATCGCAGTCGACTAGAGCTGCATGGGGCCGCTCCATCCACAGATATACCAGGCCGCGATTGCTATAGTACATAGCCCGGTCAGGATGGCGCTCAATTAGCTGATTTAGCAGCTGTAGCGCCTGGGAGTACTGCTGTCGCTTGACTGCTGCCGCTGCCAACCGGCTCAGCGTATCGTCGGCGGTAGCGTACGTCGAGGGCGAATCAGAAGCTGTTGTCAGGTCGACCAAGTCGGTCGCCTGTGCCCCCCGCGAAAGCGTGCAAACCAGGGGCTGCTGTGATCGGTAGATGTGCATGACTGTATCTCTGTAGTGTGCTCATAAACCGTGAAACTAATCCAGTGAGGTAGAGGCGTTAAATAACCCCTGAGCCCTCACCGTCTAAGCAGGAACCTACCTGTAGAGTCTCATCTCGATTGGTGCGACCTTATCCTGCCTGTGGCAGTTATCGGGTTGGCTAAATCAAAAGTATTGAGCTCAACGTTCAAACTCTGACCATGGCTTGGTAGTTAAACCATTCATTTTGACTGATGTCGCTATAGTCGCATCTACCTTCAGGAGGCTAAACCGCAAAATAACGGAGGTTAAACCACCTTTTCATGGGCTAATCGGAGTTAAGCACCGTTACCTAAGGAAATATACGGAGGATCTCCATATAGTTTCTTGTCCTTAGGTGAGAGTTTCGTAACCACCAGAGTATTTGTGCGCTGCGTACAGCCATTACCCGAGGACAGTTTGAAGAATGGGCTACCCATTCTGGCCACAGCTATCGTGCAGCAGCGGCTTGTGAATGGCCTACTCTGCTCGCTGTAAGGCTGAAATCTTGGGGTCAATAATCTTGCGACCCTGGCCTTGGAAATAAATGGCCAGACAGATCTTGTTGCCCGCGCCAAAAATGTGGGTCACCTCACCAGCGCCATAGGCCTTGTGCACTACCACATCGCCCACGCTCCAGTCTGACTCGTGGGCACCGCTGCCGGGTTTAGCGGCGGCCTCGCTCTTGTTGCGGGCCTCGCGCAGGGGGGTGCTCCACTTCTGGGGTAGACCCGTGCTGCTGTTACCGGTAATGAGGTCAAGGGGCAGTTCGGCCAAAAACAGGGAGGGGCTAGCGGGTTCGCGGCTGCCGTAGAGGCGACGGGCGCGGGCATGGGAGATGAACAGGCGCTCTTTGGCGCGGGTGATGCCTACGTAGCAGAGGCGACGCTCTTCTTCGGTGGCGGCGGGGTCTTCCAGCGATCGGTGGTTGGGGAAGAGACCCTGCTCTAGGCCAACCAGAAACACTACGGGAAACTCTAGCCCCTTGGAGGAGTGCAGGGTCATCAGCGATACGGCCTTGTTGCCTTCCTTGGTGTCGTCTAGATCGGAAGCGAGGGAGGCATTGGCTAGAAAGGCCAGCAGAGAAGGGTCTTCGTTTTCTTCTTCAAACTGGAGAACGGCGTTGTAAAGCTCTTGCACGTTGCCAAAGCGATCGTCGGCCTCGTCGGTGCCTTCAGCCTTCAGGGCGGCCAGGTAACCGCTGTCTTCCAGCACGCCCTGGATAATTTCCGAGCCTTTTTGCTCGTCGATATTCTGGCGGTATTTCTTGATAATGTCGGCAAATTCCAGCACGCCCTTAGCCGATCGCCCCGCCAGCGTTTTCACCGAGGTCTCATCGGCCAAAATTTCCCACAGCGGAATGCCGCCCAGGGTTTGGGTGGCCTGCTCCAGCTTGTCGAGGGTGCCCTTACCCACGCCGCGCCGGGGCACATTGATAATTCGCTTCAGGCTGACGGTATCAAAGGGGTTTGCGATCGCTCTTAAATACGCCAGCACATCTTTAATTTCGCGGCGATCGTAGAAGCGCAGGCCCCCCACCACCTGGTAGGGAATGCCGTAGCGGGTCAGCACGTCCTCAAAGGCGCGAGATTGGGCGTTGGTGCGGTAGAGAATGGCGAAGTGGCCCCAGTGCAACTCCGGGTGCTGAGTCTCCAGGTTGCGAATCTGGCTGACCACAAAGTCGGCCTCGGCGGTTTCGTCATCGGCCCGGTAGCAGTAGATGCTCTCGCCCTCGCCTCGGGTGGCCCTCAGCACCTTGTCGATGCGCTCGGTGTTGTTTTCGATTAGGTGGTTGGCGACTTCGAGAATGTTTGAGGTCGAGCGGTAGTTCTCCTCCAGCTTGACCATGCTGCGGGTGTCGTCGTCGGGCAGCCCGTCGCCAAAGTCATCCTGAAAGTTCATCAGAATGGTAAAGTCGGCGGCGCGGAAGGAGTAGATGCTCTGGTCGGCATCGCCCACTACGAATACCGAGCGGTGGTTCCAGTCTTTGTAGGTGGCGATCGCCTCGCCGTTGGTGGCCAGCAGGCGAATCAGCTCGTACTGGGTGCGGTTGGTGTCCTGGTATTCATCCACCAAAATGTGGCGAAAGCGCTTGTGCCAGTAGGCCAGCACCTGCTCATTCTGCTGAAACAGAAACACCGGCATCAAAATCAGATCGTCAAAGTCGAGGGCGTTGTTTTCCGCCAGGGCCTTTTGGTAGTGGCGGTAGACATCGGCAATTACCCGACCTCGGTAGTTGGGCTGCTCTTTTTCTAGCTCGTCGGGGGTGAGCTTTTGGTTTTTGGCGTTGCTAATTGCAAAGCGCACCGATCGCGGATTGAACTTCTTATCGTCCAGATTCAGGGTTTGGGTGACGATGGTTTTGACCACGCTCTGGGCGTCAGACTCGTCAAAAATTGAAAAACTCTTCGTCCACTGATAGCCCGCCGGGTGCTGGTACTTCTCAATGTCAAACCGCAGAATGCGGGCGCAGAGGGCGTGGAAGGTGCCAATCCACAGGTTCTTGGTGATGGTCTTGTAAACCTGGGATCTAAGCTTGGTCTGCTCGTACTGGGGCAGAGACGAGAGCGATTTGCCGTGGCGGGCCTGGGCATCCTGCTCGGCAAACAGCACCTCAATGCGCTCCTTCATCTCCTTGGCGGCTTTGTTGGTGAAGGTGACCGCCAAAATGTTGTCGGGGTCGGTCTTGTGGGTGAGGACCAGGTTGGCAATGCGGTAGGTGAGGGCGCGCGTTTTGCCTGACCCCGCCCCGGCCACCACCAGCAGCGGGCCACAGTAGTGCTCGACGGCCTGACGTTGGGCGGGGTTGAGAGGGGCGAGAAAGTCAGTCATTACAGCCGGGTGCGGTTTTTGCCTATCTAGTATGACACTGGCCGCGAGGAAACGATGCTGTACCTGTCTTAGCTGGAGGTTCTTGCCGCAGAGGTTGCTACCTGACGCAGCAGCAGCACCTGCCAGTAGGGAACTGGGGCGATCAGCACGGTGCCACTGCCCTCAAAGACGTTGACCAAAAACTCGCCGGAGGTCATGGAGCCAACCACTGATTTTGTCGCTTTCTCGACTTTGTAGTTGAGGGCTCCGGTACGGGCGATCGCAAAGTTGCCGTCCACCACCAGTCGCTCGCCGCGCAGTTCTACCGCCTCGACCGGACCCTGGGCCACTATCACCACCTGGCCTCGGCCCTTAACCTTGGTTTGAAACAGGCCCTCACCACCCGTTAACCCCGTCAAAAGCTTGTTGCGCTCGATCGAAACCTCAATACTGCCATCGCTGGCCCAGTAGGCCCATCGATCTAAAATCCACTCTTCGCCCGCCAATTCTAAGATGTGATACCCCGAGAGCGATGGTTCTAAATAAAGCTCTCCCGTGCCGGTGTAGGTGGGGCGAAAAATATTCTCGCCCGTCGCCAGAGACTTCAAAAAGCCGCCCGCTGACGGGGTTTGAGTCTTCATATCAATGGGGCCGCGCATGTAGTGAAGGGCTCCCGATTCGGTGCGCACGGTCTCGTTGTTCAAAGCGACTTTGACCAACCGCGATCCTTCCTGCTCAATAATCTTGAAGTCAGCCATAGGGTTTTCATAGCGCTGGCCCAATCATAACGCTGCGATCGCCGCCCGTCCCCGCTATCCCCTACAGCAGTAGTCAACGCTGATAGATCAAGGCAAAGCTAAAAATAAGCCATCTATCACCGCATCCTCAGAGCACCGCATCCTCAGAGGCTTTAGCGGCAGCCTAGCCCCCTCACCCGTCGAAAACCTGTCTTGAGGAAAACCCGTGGCCAAAAATCCTGTGATATTCTCAGGGGAACAGCCTGGTGGCTGAGAATTTTGCTCAATGTCAGTCTTTTTAACCCTATGAAGTTGTCTCGACGGTGGTTTAACCAGGCGTGCCTGGGGGTAGCGACGGCGCTGGTGGCCGCAGCCTGTGGCGGCGGCGGCGGCGGCGATGACGTGGTTAGCGTTGGCTCTAAAGATTTTACCGAGCAGCTAATTATCGGCGAGATGTACGCCCTAGTGCTCGAAGAAAACGGCTTTACCGTTGAGCGCAAGCTCAACCTGGGCGGTACTCCGGTGGCTCAGGCGGCGATCGAGAGCGGCGAAATTGACCTCTACCCCGAGTACACCGGTACGGCGCTGCTGACGGTGCTCAAGCAGCCCGTGAGCAGTGACCAGCAGGCCGTTTTCGACACCGTGAAGCAATCCTACCAGGAGCAATTTAACCTGGTGTGGCTCGACCCCTCACCCATGAACAACACCCAGGCGCTGGCGATGACCGAAGAGCGGGCCGCAGAGCTGGACATTCGCACCATTTCTGACTTTGCCGCCCAGGCCAGCGACCTGACGCTGATCGGCCCACCCGAGTTTGAGGTGCGTGAAGACGGTTTGCCGGGGCTGCAAGAGGCCTACGGAGACTTCACACTGGGCAGCTACAAGCCCGTCGATGCAGGCTTGCGCTACAGGGGCCTGGTTGATGGCGAAGCCGATGTGGCGGTCGCCTTTGGTACGGATGGTGAAATCAGCGCCTTTAACCTGGTACTGCTCGAAGATGACGAGGCGCTGTTTCCGCCCTACCAGGTGGCCCCGATTGTGAGTCAGGCGGCGCTAGAGGCTAACCCCGGCATTGCCGATGCCCTCAACCAAGTGTCGCCCCTGCTCAGCGATGAGGTGATGCGCCAGCTCAACTACGAGGTGAGCGGCAACCAGCGCGAACCAGCAGAGGTGGCTCAGGAATTTTTGGTCGATGCGGGGCTAATTTCGGAGTAGCCCCTTTATTTAAGCGATCCCCGGTAGATCCCCAGCCATCTAAAGGAATCCCCAGAGTTACCCATGGGCACCATTCAGTTTGACGACGTTTCGCTGCGGTTTGCCGGGGGCGCGCGTCCGGCGGTCAACCGGGTCACCTGCCAGGTCAACTCAGGGGAAATTGTGGTGATTTTGGGGCCGTCAGGCTGCGGCAAAACCACGCTGCTGAAGATGGTCAATCGCCTCTATGAGCCGACTGGGGGCAACATCTTTCTCGATGGTGTCAACATTCGCAAGATCAAGGCCACCAAGCTGCGGCAGCAGATTGGCTACGTGATTCAGCAGTCTGGCCTGTTTCCGCACATGACCGTGGCCGACAACGTGGCGGTGGTGCCCAAGCTGCTGGGCTGGGGCAAACCCCAGATTCAGGCCCGCATCGACGAGCTGCTGGAGCTGGTAAAGCTGCCGCCGGGGGAATTTCGCGATCGCTACCCCGCCCAGCTCTCCGGTGGGCAGCAGCAGCGGGTGGGCATCGCTCGGGCGCTGGCGGGCAACCCCGGCATTATGCTGATGGATGAACCGTTTGGGGCAATTGATGCGATTACCCGCACCGCTCTACAAGACGAGATTTTGCGCCTCCAGGGCCAGCTCAAAAAAACGATTCTGTTCGTCTCCCACGATGTGGAAGAGGCTCTGCGCCTGGCCGATCGCATTCTGGTCATGCGCCTGGGCGAAGTGGTGCAGTTTGACACCCCCTTTAACCTGCTCACCCAGCCCGCCGATGAGTTCGTCTACAACCTGCTGGGGGCTGACGACATGGTGCGCCAGCTTGGTCTGCTGCGGGTCGGTGCGGCGATGATGGCCCTGCCGCCCAACTACAGCAACGGCCACAACCCTACCCTCTCTCACCTGGACAGCCTGCGCGATGCGCTATCGCTGATTCTCAAGACCGGGGCACCGGCGCTTACCGTACTTGAGGAAGGCAACCCGGTGGGCCTGCTCACCCTCGACCACATTCGCGAGTCGGCGGTAGCGGGGAACGGGCGATGAGCTACCTGCTGAGCCAGCCCGGGGAAGTGCTCACCCTGCTGCTGCAACACCTGCGGATGACGGGAATCTCGCTGGGGATTGCGATCGCCGTGGCCGTTCCCCTGGCGCTGCTGGTCTCGCGGCTGCGCTGGCTCTCTGTTCCCGTACTGGGCAGTTTAGGAGTGCTCTACACCATCCCTAGCCTGGCGCTAATTATTTTTTTGGTGCCGTTGTTTGGCCTCAACGCTACCTCGGTGATTGTGGCGATGGTGCTCTACACCCAAGTCATTTTGGTGCGCAACCTGACGGTGGGCCTGGCAGGCATTAACCCTGCCGTACTGGAGGCGGCGCGGGGCATGGGTATGAGCATCAGCCAGCGGTGGTGGCGGGTGCAGGTGCCCCTGGTGCTGCCGGTATTTTTGGCCGGGGTGAGAATTGCGGCGATTGTTGCTATTGCGATCGCGACCATTGGCGCTAAGTTCAACGCTGGCGGCCTGGGCAAGCTGCTGTTCGACGGCATTCAGACCAACCGCTATGACAAGATTGTGGCGGGCGCGATCGCGGTAGCCGTTCTAGCTTTTGTAATCAATGGTCTACTGCTGGCCCTAGAACACTACGCCCAACCCCAGCGACGACTAAAGCAGGAATAAGACAGCAGTTACGGCTTGCGAAGCCACTATCCGTATAATTCACCCTGGAAGAGCAGCTATACGAAAACTGGCGGCATAACTAAGTTGTTAGCCTTCAGATACTAGGCAGGGATAGTCCCTCTAATTGTTTTATAAAGATTGAACTGTTTTGAATTGATAGCTGCGACGTGATGAAGTTATAGCAGTTTTCACACCAGTAAGCCACGGAGGTACAGAGGGCACTGGCCCCCTGCGTAGGGGTTTCACCCCCACACCCCTACCTCATCCAAGCGGCAACCGCTGTAAATCAGGTAATGTCATCAAATCACTACATTGGATAAGATCCTCAAAGTTGAATCTGCCCAAAGATTGATTGGGGTACGGAATAAGCGGTGTTAGAAATGATTTAATCATTTGTGGACATTAAAAAATGGGGCTCTTCAATAGGAACGGTAAGAAGTTTGAAGAAACCAGAAAAGTCAAGATTATTAACGAACAGAGCCGCGTTACGGAAAAGCACAATGGAGATGTGATTACGGATACATATCGTCAAGAGATCGAGTTTGAGGGATCTAGCGAAGATTGCAAAAATGTTGCCGCACATGCCTACTTAGCAGGCAAGCCGGAGGAGCAACGTTTGTTATCTGTTCAACCAGAAAGATCAGAGAAGCGTATTCGTGCGTTGCGGGGGGTAGATGAATAAAGGAGACAAAACGAAGGATCTACGTAGAAGTATAATTTCAGTCTTTTTTGTCTTACGCATTTTTCTGACAACTTTTGCTGCCCCTGCTTATGCTTCTCCAGAAGAAGCCTTTGTCGATGGTTTTGCTAAAGGGGCGAGTGAAACTGCTGGTGTAGCTGTTGTTTCTGGAGCTGTATGTCTTGTTACAGCGGCATTTGCCCCAATCGCCGCTTCTGCTGTTTGCACCGCTTCGGGTGAAGTAATTTTTGGATGGTTTGGTTGAAAATTAGTTGGCAAGAGATGGCTCTTGTAAGTGAAAACTTCTTTTGAGAGCTCATAGAGCAGTGCAACACCATAATAGGCTTAATCCTGTTGGAGCGGCAAACAGAGCTTTCTTACTACGTTTTTGTGATGTTTGTTGCCGCTCAACAGGGTCGTTATGCAGAAACTTTACCAGTACTGATATCAAGTCCGGTCAATTAGCCTAAGAATTGTAGGCTGTGAACCCTTGTCTGTTTTGGGTTTATAGTGAGGTCGATCAAGCGGACTTGATATGTATGAGGGCTAGACTTATTATGCATTCGCTGCATGCCTGATTGTGTGACTAAAACGTCATCTGGGCAGAACTTGCCTATGACTACTGAAGCCCTAACGCCGAGTTAACCCTGCGCCGATCGCACCCCTGGAGCCTGGGCGGCTCGCTGCACCGCACTCAAGCTCAACTCCGCCAGCAGCGCCAGCAGCGCCACGGGCACCGCCCCCACCAGCAAAATCGCCGGGTCGTAGGCGGCAAAGCCCAGCACAATAAAGGCTCCCAGCCCGCCCGCGCCCACGAAGGCGGCTAGGGTAGCGCTGGCGATCACCTCTACCGTAGCGGTTTTGATGCCCGCAATGATTACTGGCAGCGCCAGGGGAATTTCAACGGTTTTGAGAATGTCGCCGGGGGGCATGCCCATGCCTGTCGCCGCCTCGCGAATGGCGGGGCTGATATTGCGAAACGCCACGTCAGTGCTGATTAAGATCGGCGGCATCACCAGCAGCGTCAGGGCCAGCACCGCCGACGAAAAGCTCAGGCCCAGCACCGGCACCGCCAAAAACAGCACCGCCAGGCTGGGTATCACCCGCAAAGCATTAAAGCTGTTGAGCATGACGGTAGAAACGACCCGCGATCGCGCACTCCACAGCCCCAGCGGCAGCCCCACCAGCAGCCCAATCGCCAGGGGCACTGCCACCAGCAGCAGGTGCTGTTGCAGGGCGGTGATGAGGCGATCGCTATTATCTAGCGCGTACTGATAGGCGTTTTGTAGAGTTGGCAGCATGAGAGAAAGTTTAGCAAAAGCATACAATCTACAGCAGTCTGCATTGAAACCACCGCATCCATCTTTAATTTATCGCCTCGCTGACGCAATCTGTCGGTAGATTTCAGGCCACTTCGCAATCTCAGATCTCCTTCCTCCAAGTTGAGCTGGCTACCATATCACGATTGCCTTGATGGCTGGCACAATCATTCATTCTCTGGGATGATGCAGAAACCGTAAATTTAATTCAGCATGCTTTAGTAAAGCGAATCTGTGAGATGGCATGACAACAGCCTTGATTACCGGAGCCTCTGCTGGCATTGGTGCAGCATTTGCCCAACAGCTAGCAGCCCGTCGAACTGATCTTGTGCTAGTTGCTCGTTCCGAGGATAAGTTACAGGCCCTTGCCGATTCACTCAGTCATCAATATCAAATCCAAGTAGATATTGTTGTCCAAGATTTGACGGTTACATACGCTACAGAAACGCTCTTTCAAACGGTGCAGCAGCTTGGACGAGCGATTGACTTATTGGTGAACAATGTTGGCATCGGCGATTATGGTGATTTTGCTGAAAGCGATCGCGACCTTCAGCTAAAAATGGTGCAGCTCAACATCGCGACGGCTGTAGATCTGAGCCATCGTTTTTTGCCTGGAATGCGGCAGCGACGAACTGGAGGGATAATCAATCTATCTTCGGTGGCGGCGTTTCAGGCTATGCCCTATTTCTCGATTTATGCGGCATCAAAAGCCTTTATTCTCAGCTTTAGCGAAGCGTTGTGGGCAGAGAATAAGAGCTATGGAGTGCATGTGCTAGCCGTTTGTCCAGGACCGGTTGGGAGCAAATTTTTCAAAGATGCAGGATTTCCACCGTTTTTGGTTGATGTGGCTGCAAAAGTTGATACGCCAGTTGAGACTGTTGTACGAGATACCCTAAAGGCATTTGATAAACGAGAATCGATGGTAGTGCCTGGCAGTCTGATTAATCCTATTCTTGCTGCGCTGCCTCGGTTTCTACCACGAGAGGGGGTTTCTAGCTTCTGGAAACTGGTGTTGGGAAATGACGCTAGCAAACAGTAACATTCCTATGGGATGCATCCCCCTTATCTTCGCCTTTTAAGCCTTCTCAATAGTTGGCTATGTGCAGAGATTGGACGTATTTTCAACAACTCTGTCAAAAGATCGATGGAACATTTGTTTGCAATCCTTAACGTTTATATAAGTCTTATCCATTGGGTTCCACAAGATTGGGCCAATGGGAAGTTTTTGAAATTTTAGTGAGAGATTATGGCCGAACAAATCCAACAACAATCTTTTCTTGACAAGGTATTAGAACGAAGCAGCCTAAAAACTGCCAATGAAGCTGAGCGGGCAACGAATATCGTATTCCGAACCTTGCGGGATATGATGCTCAATAAAACTAGCGACCAGATTGAGCAAGACCTCAAAGAAAGAGCGCCTGAATCTGAGCAAGAAGTGACCGATCTTTGGCAAGATACAAACGTTATGGTTGCTTTCTTTAGCCGCATCAGCCCAGCCCAAAACCTGCACATTAAGCCGCAAGTCTTTATGATGCGCCTGCGGCAAGAAGGTACGTTGCCAAAAGGGGTTCCTCCCGAGGAAGTCACAGCAGCCGTATTCTCGGCCACCAAAGAGATTTTGCCGACAGAACGCAACCAAGAAATTGCGACTATTCTTCCCGGTGAACTTCGGCAAATTTGGGAGCAAGCCTGATTGCGTTCGGATAGCTATCAATACTGACCCTTAACTTAACGGAAGGGATTGCTCCGATAAAGCAATCCCTTTTGTTTATACTTTCTGAATCTGATGGAATGCGATCGCTATTTTCCTACCTGGTAGAGTTTAACGGTTTAGACAGGGTGAGCACCCCACCCCTGACCCTATGTTGGCTGAGCGGAGTCGTTTATGGAACGCCTTTGGAAGAGAGAAAGCCAAATCCTACCCGATGTGTTCCCTAGCCCCTCTGGGCGGCTCCGTCAACGACTCCGCTTTGGGGACGGTATTAGACTTTGACTCCGCTCAGGGGGACGGTGACTAGAATAAAAACTCTGACCATTTTAAGAAGGTTTGTTTCGATTCTTTGCCGACTCGTGACAGTTTCGATTTATTAGCAGTAACGCTCCCTGCATATAGACTGCTTATGGGTAAGCTGATAGATAGGTGCTCCGGTAGCTTTGAAAACAGTGGCGATTGACTATACCCTACAGCGGTTCATGTATGAGGGGGCTCATACCAGAGTTTATGCTGGGGTGGTGCTACAAAATCAGCAGCCTATTGTTGTTAAATTGCTAAAAGCTGAATACCCGTCACTAGAAGAGATTACTCGGCTCAGGTACGAATTTAGTATTTTAGAGAGCTTAGACCATCCAGGCATTATTAAGCCCCTAGGGCTTAATACGCATAAAAATGGGTTGGCGCTCGTTTTAGAAGATTGCGGCGGCATTGCTCTAAAAGACTATTTAAGTCATCACTCACTCACCGTCGATGAGTTTCTAGACATTGCGATTCAGGTCACGTCTGCCCTGGTAGATTTGCACCAAAACCAGATTATTCATAAAGACATCAACCCCCACAACATTTTGATTGCCCCCCAAAGTGGGCAGGTTAAAATTATTGACTTTAGTATTGCTGCTCGCCAGTCTCAGGAGAATGCAGCCGCGATTAACGCCAACCTAATAGAGGGCACGCTGGCCTATCTATCGCCTGAGCAAACAGGCCGCATCAATCGAGCGATCGACTACCGCACCGATTTTTACTCCCTGGGTGTCACCTTCTATGAAATGCTGGCCGGGCAGCTGCCGTTTCAGTCGACTGACCCGCTAGAGTTGGTGCATGGCCACATCGCTAAAACACCTGCGGCCCTAAGCCAAATCAACGCCGCCATTCCGCAGGCTCTGGCTGATTTGGTCATGAAGCTGCTGGCCAAAACCGCTAAAGATCGCTACCAAAGTGCCCTGGGGCTAAAGGCCGATTTGGTTACCTGCCAAGACCAGCTGCGGCAGACCGGCACGATCGCGGCTTTCCCCGTGGGCCAGCTCGATTGTTTCAGCCAATTTCTCATTCCGCCGACGCTCTACGGGCGAGAAGCTGAAGTCGCCACGCTGCTGACGGCATTTGAGCACATTAGCGCTGGGGCAGCTGAACTTTTGCTGGTCAGCGGCTATTCGGGCATTGGCAAAACGTCGCTGGTGAATGAGGTTCATAAAGCGATTTATCGGCAGCGGGGGTATTTTATTGCCGGTAAGTTTGACCAGTTCAAGCGCAATGTGCCCTATGCTTCTCTGGCTCAGGCCTTTCAGGAGCTGATGCGGCAGCTGCTAACTGAAAGCAACGACCAGATTGCCGACTGGAAAGCGAAGCTGCTTCGTGCTCTGGGTGCCAACGGTCAAATCATTATTGATGTCGTTCCGGAGGTGGAGCGAATTATTGGCCCTCAGAGGGCGGTGCCTCAGCTGGGGCCATCGGAGTCGCAAAACCGCTTTAATCGGGTCTTTCAGCAGTTTGTTCGGGTGTTTAGCCAGCCTGAGCATCCCCTGGCTATTTTCCTAGACGATTTGCAGTGGGCCGATTTGCCCTCTCTAAAGCTGATTGAACGGCTGGTGACCAGTCCAGAAAACTCTTATTTACTGCTGCTGGGCGCTTACCGCGACAACGAAGTCAGCCTGACCCATCCCTTAATGCATACCCTAGAGCAGATTCAGGCGGCAGGGGCGATCGCGCATAAACTTGTGCTGCAACCCCTCACCTTACCTGAAGTCAATCAACTGGTGGCCGATACGCTACACACCAGCGAGGCGCAGGCTCAACCTTTAGCCGCCTTGGTCTTTAAGAAAACCCAGGGCAACCCGTTTTTTCTCACCCAGCTGTTGAAATCGCTGTACCAAGATCGGCAGCTCTGGTTTGATTTTGATCAGGGCCAGTGGCGGTGGAATATTGAGGTTTTGCAGGGGATTGCCATTACTGAGAATGTGGTTGAACTGATGGTGAGTCAGATTCAAAAACTTTCTCCTCAAACCCAGCGGGTTTTAAAGCTAGCGGCCTGCATTGGCGATAAATTTGGGCTCGATGTGTTGGCCATTGTCAATCAATCTACCCCAGCCGACACAGTCGCCGATTTGTGGGAGGCTCTGCAGGCAGAATTGGTCGTGCCCCTCACCCCGACCAGCCCGCCGCTGGCGCTAGATGCCGCCGGTCGGGGTGAACAGGTGGCTCCGCCATTGACCGCCCACCCTGCCGTTGCGATCGCCTACAAGTTTTTGCACGACCGGGTGCAGCAGGCGGCCTACTCGCTGATTCCCGAGTCGCAGCGGCAGGAAACCCACCTCGAAATTGGCCAGCTGCTGCTGCGAAACAGTTCGGCCGCAGAGCGCCACGAGAATGTTTTTGCCATTGTTAACCAGCTCAACTACGGGGCCGAGCTACTCACCGCTGAAGCAGAGATTTATCAACTGGCAGAACTCAACCGAATCGCGGGCCAAAAGGCCAAAGCCGCTGCCGCCTACGATTCTGCCCTGCGCTACTTGAGGGTAGGGCTAGACCTACTGCCCGCTACGAGCTGGCAACAGCAGTACAACCTCACCCTGGCCCTGCATGAGTCTGCCGCCGAGTCGGCCTACTTGAACGGCGACTTTGAGCAGATGGACACGTGGATAGCCTTGGCGCTAGAGCGGGTGCGATCGCCCATTCACACCATGAAGGTGTACGAGGTTAAAATTCAGGCTTGTATGGCCCAGGTCAAGCAGCGCGAAGCGGTTCAGATTGGCCTACAGGCGCTGGAGCACTTAGGCATAACCATACCCGAATCGCCCAGTGGAGCAGATATTCAGCAGACGCTGGCCCACACCGCCGCCACGCTGGTGGGCAAGAGTGCCGATGACTTGCTGAATCTGCCGCCGATGAGCGATTCTGAAAGGCTGGCCGCCGTGCGAATGCTCACCAGCCTGGGGTCGCCCTGTTACCAGGCGGCCCCGCACCTGTTTCCGCTGGTGATCTGCGAGCAGGTGAACCTATCGGTCACCTATGGCAGCTCGCCCTTTGCCGCCTACGGCTATGTGTGCTATGGCGTCATTCTCAACGGCATTTTGCAGGATATTGAGGCGGCCTATCAGTTCGGCAACCTGGCCCTACGGGTGATTGAAACCTTCAACGCTGTGGAGCTGAAAGCCAGCGTCAGCTTTGTGGCCGGGGCCTGCACGCTGCACGGCAAGGTGCACGTTCGAGACACGCTGTCGCTGCTGTGGGATGGCTACCAAAGCGGTCTAGAAAACGGCCAGTTTGAATACGGCGGCTATGCGGCCATTCAGCACTGCCACCATGCTTATTTAATGGGGCAAGATCTCAGCCAGCTCGCCCCTGAGATGGCCGCTATCAGCAACGCCCTGGCCCAGCTCAAGCAGGACAATACCCTGGGCTGGAATCAGATTGTGCAGCAGGCGGTGCTGAATTTGACGGGCTCGCCTGACCAGTCCTCTGACCAGTCTTGCGAGCAGCCCTACCGCCTACAAGGAGACATCTACCAGGAAGACGTGGCCCTGCCTTTGCTCACCGCCGGAAACGATCGCACCGGTCTGCACTACCTCTATCTCAACAAACTGATCCTCAGCTACCTATTTGGTCAGTATGGGCAGGCCCTAGACGATGCCGCCCAGGCCGAACAGTATTTGGATGGGGTGAAGGCCTTTTTGGTGGTGCCCGTCTTCTACTTCTATGACTCTTTGGCCCAGCTGGCGCAGGTTGCACCTGAGCCTGTTTCTGGGGCCGGTTCTGGGGCCGGTTCTGGCGAATCGATACTCAGTGCCGTGCTTAGCAAAGTCGAGCAAAATCAGGCACAGCTGCGGCGGTGGGCCGACCACGCCCCGATGAATTTTGAGCACAAGTACGCCCTGGTCGAGGCTGAGCGCGCCCGGGTGCTGGGTCAACCCTGGCAGGCCATGGAGCACTACGATCGCGCCATTGCCGCCGCCCGCGAGCAGGGCTACAGCCAGGAAGAAGCCCTGGCCAACGAACGAGCCGCCGAGTTTTATCTCGCTGCCGGTCGAGACAAGGTGGCGCAGGTGTATCTGGCCGAGGCGTACTACGGCTATCTGCGCTGGGGGGCGATCGCCAAAGCCCAGCAGCTAGAGACCCAGCATCCTCAGCTGCTGGCTTCGGCCTCGGGTCGGGAGGCGATCGCAGCGCCCTCGCGGGTCACCAATACGAAATCGACTAGCGGGTTTCAGGGCTTTGATTTAGCCACCGTCATGAAGGCGTCTCAGGCCCTTTCTGGGGAAATTGTGCTGAACGATCTGCTCGCCCAGCTGATGCAGATTGTGCTAGAAAATGCCGGGGCCGAGCAGGGCCTGCTGCTGCTCGAAAGCGCTGGGCAGCTGGTGATCAGAGCCTCAGGAAAGGTGGGCGACGATGCGATCGTGCACCAGGGGGAGGCAGAACTAAGCCCGGCCACAGACGCTGCCTCGACTCTACCCCTGTCGGTGGTCAACTATGTCGCTCGCACCCAGGCGGCTCTGGTGCTCAACAATGCCACCGGAGAAGATCTCTTTGCCAGCGATCCCTACATCCAGGCGCAGCAGCCCAAGTCGGTGCTCTGTGCCCCCATCCTGCACCAGGGGCAGCTGACGGGGATGCTCTACCTGGAGAACAATCTCACCACCGGGGCCTTCACGCCCGATCGGCTAGAAGTGCTGCAGCTGCTGGCGGGGCAGGCGGCCATTTCGATTGAAAATGCCCGTCTCTACGGCGATTTGGAGGAGGCCAACCGCACCCTGGAGGCCAACGTCGCCGCCCGCACCCTGGAGCTACAGCAGAACAACGTCTATCTACAGCAGGAAATTCAGGAACGACAGCGGGCCGAAGAGGCGGCGATGGTGGCCAGCCGCGCCAAGAGTGAGTTTTTGGCTAACATGAGCCACGAGCTGCGCACGCCCTTGAACGGTATTTTGGGCTATAGTCAGGTGCTCAAAAAGCATCAGACCCTCACCGAGCAGCAGCAGACGGGGCTGAATGTCATTCACCAGTGTGGGGAGTACCTGCTGACGCTGATTAACGACGTGCTCGATTTATCTAAAATTGAAGCGCGGAAAATGGAGCTGCACCCCAACCCGTTTCACCTGCCCCATTTTTTAGAGAACGTGCTGGAGATCTGCCGCGTTCGGGCCAGCCAAAAGCAGATTACGCTCAACTACGAGGTGCTCTCGGCCCTGCCCCAGTTTGTAGAGGCCGATGAAAAGCGGCTGCAGCAGGTGCTGATCAACCTGTTGGGCAATGCCGTCAAGTTTACCGAGACGGGCCGCGTGACGCTGACGGTGGGGTATGCCCACCAGTGGCCTGCTGGCGCTGATGAGCAACATCAGCCCGAAGGCGTCTCGACGGCTGGCTCCATTCGCTTTCAAATTGAAGACACGGGCATTGGAATCGCGCCTGAGCAGCTAGCGCAGATCTTTGACCCGTTTTACTGCGCCCCCGAGCCCGATCGCCGCAGTGAGGGCACGGGGCTAGGGCTAGCGATCAGCCGCCAGCTCGTACAGCTGATGGGCAGCGACATTTACGTTACCAGCGCCTTGGGCCAGGGCAGTCGGTTTTGGTTTGACCTCAACCTATTGGTGTCTCAGCGGGATAGCCGGATACAGGGGCAGGTGAGGCAGGCGATCGCGGGTTACAGGGGCGATCGCCGCAGTGTCCTGGTCGTCGACGATAAAGACTACAACCGGGCAGTGCTGATCAATTTTTTGGTTCCCCTGGGCTTTAGGGTGCTAGAGGCGGCCGATGGCCAGACCGGGCTAGAGCAAGCCCGGCAGCACCGGCCCGATGCGGTGCTGGTCGATCTGGTCATGCCGCTGATGGATGGGTTTGAGATGACCCGCCGACTGCGGAAAAGCCCCGAACTGCAGGCGATCAAGGTGATTGCCGTGTCGGCCAGCGTGCTGGCCTTGGACCAGCGACTGAGCCAGGAAGCCCAGTGCGACGCCTTTTTGCCCAAGCCCGTGAACGAAGCCGCCCTGCTCAAAACGCTTCAGACCCACCTAGGGCTGGACTGGGTGTACGAGGCCCCTGACTCCGCTAGCCAACCCGCCAGCGACCTCTCCAGCCAGCCTGCGGCCCCTGAACCCAGCGCTGATCTCCCTTTCTCATCCGCTGCCATTCCGCCTGCCTCAGAACTCAGCGCCCTGCTCGATCTGGCCCATCGGGGTGACCTCAAGGGCGTTGTCGCCCACACCCAGCGGCTAGAAGCGCTCAATCCCCAGTGGGCGACCTTTACCACTCAGCTAAGGCAGCTGGCGATGGGCTATAAGGGAAGACAGGCGATCGCATTGATCCAACGTTATCAACCACCGACATGAGCGAGGACACCGCCAATACAGGCACCATTTTGGTCGTAGACGACACCCCCACCAACCTGGAGGTGCTGTTCGATTTTTTGAGCAATGCTGGGTTCAAGGTTTTGTTTGCCGAGGATGGCGAAAGCGCCCTTGATAAGGCTCATTATGCTGCTCCCGATTTAATTCTGCTCGACATTCTGATGCCGGGCATGGACGGGTTTGACACCTGTCGTCGCCTCAAGGCCAGCCCGACGACCGTTGCCATTCCGGTAATTTTCTTAACGGCGCTAACGGATACGCCTGATAAGGTTAAAGGCTTTGCCCTGGGCGCGGTCGATTTTATTACCAAGCCGCTACAGTACGAAGAGGTGCTAGCGCGGGTCAAGACTCATCTGCGCCTGCAGGCCCTGACCCAGCAGCTCCAAGCCCAAAATAGCCATCTAGAGCGCGAAGTGCAGGAACGCAAGCAGATCGAAGCGGCCCTGCGGCAGCAAAATCAGCGATCGCAGCTGTTTGCTAACGTCACCCTCAAGATTCGCCAATCTTTACAGATCAACGATATTCTGCAAACCGCTGTCACCGAGGTCAAAGCCATTCTCCAGGCCGACCGGGTGCTGGTCTACCGGCTCTGGCCCGACGGTACCGGCAGCGGCGTGGCCGAAGCGGTACAGCCCGGTTTGCCGCAGGTGATGGGGGTGGTCTTTCCCCAGGAGGTGTTCCCCCCAGAGTCGAAGCAGCAGTACCGCCAGGGCCGCGTTCGCATGCTAGCCGACGTCAACCAGGATGAGCAGGTCTCGGACTGCCTGGTCGATTTTTTGCAGCAGTTTTGGGTGCAGGCCAAGCTGGTGGTGCCGATCATCGCCCAGGACGATCTGTGGGGGTTGCTGATCGCCCACCAGTGCTCGACCCCCCGCCAGTGGACGGCTTTCGAAACCGAACTGCTCCAGCAGCTCGCCAACCAAATGGCTATAGCCCTCACCCAGGCCCAGCTGTTAGAGCAAGAAATTTCGCAGCGTCAGGAGCTGGCCCGCTCCAACGACGAACTGCAAAAATTTGCCTACGTCGCCTCCCACGACCTGCAAGAGCCGCTGCGCATGGTGACCAGCTACCTCCAGCTCCTAGAGCGCCGCTACCAGGGCCAGCTCGACGCCGATGCCGATGACTTCATTCAGTTTGCCGTCGACGGTGCCCTGCGGATGCGAACGCTGATCAATGACCTGCTGACCTACTCCCGCGTGGGCACCCAGGGGCGGGCTTTTGAACTGACCAGCGGTACGCAGGCGGTCGAGCGAGCGATCGCCAATCTCAAGGTGGCGATCGAAGAAAGCGGGGCGGTTGTCACCTATCACGAGCTGCCCCAGGTGCAGGCCGACCCCACCCAGCTGATCCAGCTCTTCCAAAACTTGATCAGCAATGGCATTAAGTTTCGCGGTGAAGCCCCAGCTCAAATCGACATTGAAGCCAGTCAAAAGGAAGATGACTGGCTGTTTTCTGTCCAAGACAATGGCATTGGTCTTGACCCCCAATATGCTGACCAAATCTTCGTGATTTTCCAACGGCTAAATAATCGAATCACCTACCCAGGGACAGGGATAGGGCTGGCGGTTTGCAAGAAAATTGTTGAGCGGCACGGTGGTAAAATTTGGGTACAGTCTAAACTAAATCAGGGATCAACCTTCTACTTCACGATTCCAGCGGGGGGCATGAGCTGATGGTGATGGTTAAGTCTGTTGTTGAGTCCCTAAATCCGATTGAAATTTTGCTGGTCGAAGATAATCCTGGCGATATTCGACTAACCCAGGAAGTGTTAAAAGAAGGCCAAATTTGCAACCGCCTAAATGTGGTAGACGATGGCGAAAAGGCGATCGCCTTTTTGACCCGCACCGCTCCCTATAGCCAGGCACCCAATCCACAACTGGTCTTGCTAGACCTCAATTTGCCGCGACGCAGCGGGTTGGACGTGCTCAGAACGATCAAAACCAATGAAACGCTCAAGCATATTCCGGTCATTGTGTTTACCAGCTCCCACGCCGAGGAAGATATCATGAGCGCTTATAACCTCCATGCCAATTGCTATATCACCAAGCCAATTGACCTAGAGCACTTTACAAAAAGCATCAGATCTATTGAAGACTTCTGGTTATCTATGGTCGAGCTACCCTCGGAGTAAACCATGGATTCCCAAGCCCCGATCCGCGTGTTGCTAATTGAAGATAATCCTGGCGATCGTCGTCTGCTGCAGGAGCTGCTGCGGGAGGTCGTCTCGGTTCACATTCAGCTCCACTATGCCGACAGCCTCAGCCAAGGTATACAACACCTCAAAGAAACCCCCTTCGATGTTGTGTTGTTAGACCTATTTCTGCCCGATAGTCAGGGGTTTGCCACCTTTACACAGCTGCAGCAGCAGGAGCGCAACGTGCCAATTGTGGTCACCACCGGCTTAAATGACGAAACGCTGGCGCTCAACGCGGTTCAAGCCGGGGCGCAAGATTACCTGGTCAAGGGCCACATTACCGGTGAACTGCTGGTGCGTTCAATTCGCTATGCGATTGAACGGAAGCGGGCCGAGCAGAAAATTCGTGAGCAAGCAGCGCTCTTAGATATTGCTACAGACGCCATTCTCGTTCGCGATGTGCAAAACAAAATTTTGTTTTGGAATAAGGGCGCAGAACGGCTATACGGGTGGACGAGTGCAGAAGCCTTGGGCCAACAAACCACCGATCTTTTATATCAACAAAATGATTTAGCCCAGGTTCAGGCTGCTCAGCAACAGCTCATCCTTGAAAATGAATGGCAGGGAGAACTCAACCAAATTACCAAAACTGACCAAAAAATTATTGTTGAAAGCCGGTGGGCTTTGGTGCGCGACGATGACGATCAGCCCCAATTTATTCTCGTCGTCAGCACCGATGTTACAGCCAAAAAACAGCTTGAAGCTCAATTTTTTCGCGCTCAGCGCCTAGAGAGCATCGGTACCTTGGCCAGCGGCATTGCCCACGATCTCAACAATATTTTGACCCCGGTTCTGACTACCGCTCAGCTGTTGCAGATGAAATCTAGCAATCTAGATGAGCGCAGCCTGCACATGCTGAAGGTGCTAGAAACCAATGCCAGGCGGGGAGCCGAAATTATCAAACAGGTGCTGTCCTTTGCCCGTGGTACTGACGGCAACGATACGGTCCTTCAGGTGGGGCATTTAATTCGAGAAATTCAGCAGATTATCCGAGAAACCTTTCCCAAATCCATTGAATTAGAAGTAGACACTCCTCACGATCTTTGGACTATTACGGGCAACCCCACTCAGATTCACCAGGTGCTGATGAATTTGTGCGTCAATGCCCGCGATGCCATGCCACAAGGGGGAAAGCTCGAAATTCTAGCCGAAAATCTGATTCTAGACGACAACTATATCTCCACAAATCTTGATACTAAAGTCGGCAAATACCTTGATGCTAAAGTTGGCAAATATATTGTGATTACCGTTGTCGATAGCGGCTGCGGCATTTCGCCTGAACTCCTCGATCGCATTTTCGAGCCTTTCTTCACCAGCAAAGACGTGGGTAGCGGCACTGGGCTAGGGCTGTCAACGACTCTGGGCATTATTAAGAGCCATCGTGGTTTTATCACCGTATCTAGCTCAGTAAATCAAGGGGCGCAGTTCAAAATTTTCTTGCCTGCCGTAATTGCGCCTGATCGCTCAGAGATCAGCCCTACAGAAGCCCTAGTTGGTAATCAGGAGCTAATTTTAGTCGTCGATGATGAAGCCCCCGTTTGTGAAGTCACTAAGGCCGCTTTAGAAGCCTATGATTACCGCGTTTTAACCGCCTGCGATGGCCTAGATGCGATCGCGCTCTATGCCCAGCACCAAAGCGATATTCAATTAGTCGTTATCGACATGATGATGCCCTCTCTAGATGGGGCGACCACTTTTCGAGTTCTCCAAAAAATTAATCCTCAGGTTCGAGCCATTGCCGTCAGCGGACTACCCTACCACAACGCTAAACTGACCTCCGTTGCCTCTCTTACGATTCAAAGCTTCTTGCCCAAGCCCTACACCATCGAAGAATTAATTAAAGTAGTACACGAAGCGCTGCAAACTACGCCCGAGGGCTAGTAACTCAGGGTAATGTAGGCACTATTTTTGAAGCTATAACTGTAGCCAGGCCGGTTGAGACATTTTCTAGATGAACGTTTGAACGTTTTGGGGATTTGTGAGTGTCCTAACCAGCATGACTACGGCTGTAGTACTTGACGGCTGAAATATGCTCACCATTCCGAATTGCTTAGCTCCCTAGCCCCCCTGCTCCCTCGCGATTGGCAATAGTCGCCACACTTATGCCGCTGTCTACTAGGGAGCAAGGGAGCCAAAGCGGTGGGCGTATTTTTGCCATACGGTACTCGGCGGCTTAGCCGGACAGCTTCTCCTTTCTTCCGCTGCTGCTCACGCCCCCGGCACGGTTAAGGCCCGCCCATTATCCTTCGGCTGAATACTCAAAATGTACGGTACCGCCGCCTTTACCCAGGTCGCAATGGGGGTATAGGCGGCGGCATCGTCGCCGTAGCAGGTCTCTAGCATGGCGGTGTGAATAATGCCTGGGTTGAGCGCCACCGCCGCCATCCCCGCAGGCAAATCTTGTGACAGGGCCTGGGTCAGCCCCTCAACGCCCCATTTGGTCGCGCAGTAGGGAGCCACCCCAGGCGAAGTCGATCGCCCCCAGCCCGAGCTAAAGTTGACAAAAATGCCCGATCGCCGCTCGACCATGGGCGGGGCAAAGTGGCGAATGATGTTGCAGGTGCCGCTGAGGTTGACGGCGATGACGGCGTCGCACTCCTCAACTGGTACGCTCCACAGCGGCGCAGGCTGGTTGACCAGTCCGGCGTTGTTAAGCACCAGGTCGGGCAAGCCATTAGCGGCAATGACGGCCTCGGCCCAATCCGCCACCGCCGCATCGTCTCGCACATCGACAGCGGTGAACTGGTGGGGGGCGGCGTACTGGGTTGCTAGGTCGGCCACCGCCTCAGCGCGGCGGGCACAGCCCGAGACCGTATGGCCCTCAGCCACAAAGCCATCGACCATCGCTCGGCCCAGCCCCTGGCTTACCCCAGTAATGACAATGTGTTTGCCCATAGTGACTAAGCGATCCGTGGAGATACGTGATTAGAAACGCGAGTGCGTTTAGCCCTGGTGAGATTGGCCCAGCTGCCAGACACCAAACTATGGCTGAGCATGCCCTAATCTGGCCGAGGGCGCAAGGGGTAGCGGTTCCCTATGGCAGGATAGGATGAACCGTTGGTGAAGGCAGGGCTAGGCCCCATGGCAGCAAAAACAGTGACAGCAAACACAACCGTGAATCATTGGGCACCGAGGCTGCGGCGGGTGCCGGTAGTGCTGCTGCTCTGTGCGGTCCTGCTGGGGCTATGGGGCCTGAGTCTGCCCGGCCCTGGCCGTGTTTTGTGCGATCGCGCCGCCCCTGGTCAAGTCTACTGTCAGGCGATCTGGCCTCAGCCCTGGGCCTGGCTACCCCGCGCTCAGCGCTTTGCCCTCCAAGAGATTGCCATTGCCTCAGAGCTGTGCGACAAAACGCCGCGCGGTGGGGTGCGCTTTTGCCACCGCCTCACGCTGCTGGGGCCGGGGCGGCAGCTCACCCTGCCCGAGGTGCGCACACCTCTCTCGGCGACCGCCCTGAGCGATCAGCTGCATCGGTTTATGGCCGGTGAGGGCAGCCCTCAGCTGGCCTGGTCGGGCGATCGCCCCCTACTGCCCTGGCGGACCCCGGTGATTGCCCTGCTGCTGGCTACCGCCAGTTGGGCACTGTGGGATGTGCGCTGGCCCCCTATTCCAC
>NZ_JADEXE010000457.1 GCF_015207265.1 Nodosilinea sp. LEGE 07298
GGGCACTGGGGCTGGGCATAGCGGCGCTGATTTTTCTGGCGCTAATTATTTTCAATATTCCCGCAGAGTTCAATGCCGGGACCGAGCAAGCGGCGGTGCTGACGCTGTCGGTGGGCCACATTCCGCTGGCGCTTGTAGAAGGCACGTTTACCGCCATGCTGGTGCTGTTTTTGCGCCGGGTCAAGCCCGAGCTGCTGGAGGGCTAGGTCTCGATGGGAGTTGCGAGCGCTAACACCTATATTCACCGCGAGTCGATAATTCACGACTGGTCGCCCCGGCTCAAGCTGGTCAGTCTGGGGCTGCTGATGTTTGCCTTTGCCACGGTGCAGCAGCTGGCCCTGGTGCCGTGGATGCTGGGGCTGGCGGCGCTGCTCTACGGGCTGTCGCGGCTGCCAGTATCATTTTTGCGGCAGCGGCTGAGCTATCCGGGCCTGTTTATTTTGGCGGTGGTGGTGCTGCTGCCCCTCACGGTAGGGGAAACGGTGGTGGCTCAGTGGGGCTGGTTCACCCTGCGCGAAGAGGGGCTACGGGCGACAGGGCTGATTGTGGGCCGGTTTTTGTCGATTTTGACCCTGGGCTTTATTTTGCTGGGCACGACCCCGTTTTTGACGCTGCTGGGGGCGATGCGATCGCTCGGTCTGCCCACCCTGCTCGCCGATATGACGCTGCTGTCGTACCGTTACCTGTTTGAGATCGCCGCCATGCTGGCCACCATGCAGCAGGCCATGCGGCTGCGCGGCTTTGGCCACAGTCGCCAGCGCTGGCTGCGGGTCAATCGCCACACCATGCAGCAGCTCGCCATGCTGGCCGGAAACTTGCTGATCCGCAGCTACGAGCAGTCGGAGCGAGTGTACAAAGCCATGCGGCTGCGGGGCTACGGGCAGAGCCGCCAGACCGCCCCGGCTCCCACAACCACCAGCCCCCTCTCGGCCCAGAACTGGGCCTTGACCGGGGCCGTGCTGGTGGCAGCGGTAGGGTTAGTGATTGCAGAGATGAGATTGGCATGATGATGGATTCTGTTTCGACCAGCATGAACCCGGTAGCGATCGCCCCAGGGCAGCGGCGAGTTGCGATCGCCGCCAGCGCCCTCTCCTTTGGCTACCCCGACCAGCCCGAAGTGCTGCGCGACGTCACCCTGACGATCCAGGAGGGCGATCGCGTCGGCATTATCGGCCACAACGGCTGCGGCAAAACCACCCTGTTCATGCTGCTCTGCGGCGTGCTCACCCCTGTCGCAGGCGACATTCACCTGTTTGGTGAACCCCTCACCCCCGGTCAGTTTCGCCCCGAAGTCGGCCTGCTCTTTCAGGACCCCGACGACCAGCTCTTCTCCGCCTCCGTCCGCGACGACATCGCCTTTGGCCCCCAAAACATGGGCTTTGACCCCGCCGAAGTCGATGCCCGTGTAGCCCAGGCCGCCGACATGGCCGGTATCGCCCACCTACTTGATCGCACGCCCCACCACCTCTCCGGCGGCGAAAAACAAATGGTCGCGATCGCAGGCCTCCTCGCCATGACCCCCCAGATCATCCTCTACGACGAACCCACCGCCAGCCTCGACCTCCGTACCCGCCGCCGCCTGATCCGCTTCCTGCAAAACTCCACCGAAACCGTCCTGATCTCCTCCCACGACCTAGAGTTTGTGCTAGAAGTCTGCGATCGCGTCATCCTCATCGACGAAGGCCACATCATCGCCGACGGCTGCCCCCGCCAGATCATGGGCGACCAAGCTCTAATGGAAGCCCACGGTCTAGAGAAACCCCACTCGCTGATCCCCCACGTTGAGCGGCATCACGGTAGGGAGTGAGTAGGTGGATGGGTAGATGAGTGGATGGGTGGATGGGTAGATGAGGGGATACGAACCTCAGGGTTGAAGGTTGCCCACAGGTCGCTTGGCAGAACACAGATTTAAACCGATGATCGGCCCATCCTTTCCGTGAGGTGAAGGACGACGGAACGTCCTTCTCGACGGGGGTCTGGGGCCTGCGAAATGGCCCCAGCGGCAGATCTGGCTTCAACCCCCGTTGTGCGCCGCTGCAAAGACGACGGAACGTCCTCCTCGACAGGAGTCTGGAGCCTACGAAATGGCCCCAGCTACAGATCTAGCTTTCGCCCCCCATTGTGCACCACTGCAAAAACGCTACTGCTAGTGAACAAAGCTTCTTAAGCGGTGTAGTGCTGCACGTTAGCGGAGCCCCGCCCTAGCGTTATACCCCTTGTATTTCTGTGTCCCCACCAACCCAGCGGGAAGCCAATCCGCGTCTACGCCTACTTCTCCCCCTCTCTCAGGTGCTTAGGCTGCCAACCCTCGTGGTTTTTCTGCGGAGCACGGGAGACCACCAAGCAGTTGTCCGGGGCATCTTTGCGCACTACAGAGCCAGCGGCGATGGTAACATCGCTGCCAATAGTAACGGGTGCTACCAGGACGCTGTTGCTGCCGGTCTTAGTGCGATCGCCAATCACGGTCGGGTGCTTCTTGTACCCGTCGTAGTTAGCCGTAATCGTCCCAGCACCCACATTCACATTATCGCCCAGGCTAGCATCGCCAAGATACGACAGGTGGGCGACATTGGTACCCGCCCCCAGGGTCGATTTTTTGATTTCGACAAAATTGCCGATGCGGCAGCCCTCACCCACTACCGCTTCGCCCCGTAGGTGGGCGTAGGGGCCTACCCGCGCACCGTTGCCCACGGTGCTATCGCTTACCACTGAGAACGTCACAGTAGCGTTGGCTCCAATCTGGCTATCTTCGATCAGGCTGCCGGGGCCAATGCGGCTACCAGAGCCCACCACGGTTTTGCCCCGCAGGTGGGTCTGGGGCTCGATTACCACATCGGGTTCGATCTGCACGGTGGTGTCGATGGTGGTGCTGTTGGGGTCAATCAGGGTGACGCCAGCAGCCATCCAGTGGTCTTTAATGCGGTCTTGCAGAAGGGCGTAGGCCTCGGCCAGCTGCTTGCGGCTGTTAATGCCAAAGATTTCTTGACCATCGGCCACATCAACCGCCATAGCGGGGTTGATGTCTTTGACCACATCGGTGAGGTAGTACTCCTGCTGGTCGTTGTCGGCGCTGAGATGGGGCAGCACCGTCATCAGCTTGGCCCAGTTGAAGCAGTAGACCCCGGCATTAATGCGCGGGTTTTGGCGCTCGGCGGGGCTACAGTCGCGGTGCTCCACAATCTCAGTAATCAGGTTTTGGTCGGTGCAGAAAACCCGTCCATAGCCGGTGGGGTCTTTGAACTGAGCGGTGAGCAGGGTGGCGGCGTTGCCATTCTGCTGGTGGGTTGCAACCAGGTTTTGAATCGTTTCGGCCCGCAGCAGGGGCACATCGCCATTCAGCACCAGCAGGTCACCCTCGAACCCCTCCAGGTGGGGGATCACCTGCTGCACAGCATGGCCGGTGCCAAGCTGCTCTTTCTGCTCCACGAAGGTAAGCCCAGGCAGGTGAGCCAGGGCCGTTTTGACCTGATCTTGACCAAAACCAACCACAATCAGCGTATGGCTCGGATTTAGCTCAGCCAGTCCGTCGACAACCCGTTCCACCATCGATTTCCCCCCCACGGAGTGCAGCACCTTGGGCAGACTCGATTTCATTCGGGTGCCGCGCCCAGCGGCAAGAATGGCGACAGCGACCATAGGGTATGTCCTTCGTGGGTAGTGGCTCGAAGGGAGTATATCGCGGTTTGGGGAGGGAAGGGGAGTGGG
>NZ_JADEXE010000056.1 GCF_015207265.1 Nodosilinea sp. LEGE 07298
CCACAATAGTCACCCAACTTGCGCCGTTGAGTACTAGGCTTTCGGCCACGTCAAGGATTTAGCTGGGCCTGTAGGGCAGGTAAGTCTGCTTTGAGAAACACGGCCATCCGACCCAGGTAGGCGGTACCGGTACGATCGTAGGCAATCTCTTGCCAGTAGGCGAACCGTTCCCCCTCGCGCACTTCACCTCGCAAGAACAGGTTGGGGTTGTCGGTCGGCGCTGGTCGGCGGCCTCGCTCCGGGTAGCGCAGCAGCACCGCCCCCTGGCGATAGTCGTTGAAGATCTCCTGGCCGTAAATGGCCCGCAGTGACTCGTCGAGGCGATCGCCATCAATAGGGTTGGCGTAGTCGGCTAGACTAAAGCGCTCAGTGCGAATCTGGCGGCGGCTTGGGGTCGGTACTACCCCGCTGACAGGAAATACCGATGCCTGAAAGGTAAACCGCTGCCCTGGGGAAACCAGGCGGTTAATCGTCAGACGCTCGTTGGGTCCAGGCTCAAGCGTAGGATTGTTGCGGATCCACGTCTCGGTGAGGTTTACCGTTTGACCCGGCAGTGCCCAACCCGGCTGGGGGGCGAAAGCCAGGGCCGCGATCGCCCAAACCAGACCACGCTTAAACCCCATTCCCATTGCCCCCGCCTCCCAAGAAACCCGTGCTCGATGATAACAACTGTAGGGCTCAACGAATCACTTAAGTCTTGATTAAAGGCGACAGTCAGATCTGGTTACACCAGCGTGTCGCGATACTCGCCCAGCAAAGCAATAACCTGAGACAGGCGACGTTGATTCTTAGAGGAAGGATCGAGCAAATAACTCAAGAATGCAAGATCTCGTTCAATTTCGACTGCAGCTCGGCGAGCCGCCTGTTCTTATGCCGCAGCTCTTCGATCTCCCTCCGCTCGCTCTGACTCTGTTCTTCGTTGTGCTTCTTCAGCTCTTCGTTGATCTTCTTCAAATCGGCGTTGTGCTTCTTCAGCCAAGCGGTCTGTTTCTCGATTTCGACGGTCCCACTCAGCGCCGAAAGGGTGAAGTCTTGCTCATTGTAAAACCGCAGGAAGGCGATGCTGATCAGCGGCAGAGTGACCGTCGTGGCCGGAATTAGCGATAGAAAGTTGAGCCACGGAATCATGCGTGGTGTCTTTAGCTTAGCGGATTGACAGGGTTGAATGCCCCTGATAAACAGAATGCCCCGATGGAGAGGTTTCCACCGGGGCATTTGACGTTTGGAAGTGTTCAGGTGGCCTGACCGAGGCTGATGGTGGGCAATGCCCACCCCACGACTTAATACTCAGGCACGGAAGGATCTACTTCTTTGCTCCAGGCCGTGATACCGCCTTTGACGTTGGTACCCTCAATGCCGTGCTGCTTGAGAATGCCCAGGGCCTTGGCCGATCGCCCGCCCATTTTGCAGTGGGCAATTAGCCGATGACCATTGAGCAGCGACTTCACCTTGTCAACGCCGTCGCCGTTTTCGATGTCGGGCAGCGGCACCAGCACCGAACCCGGAATGCGGGCGATCTCGTACTCGTTGGGGTTACGCACGTCGAGCAGCAGCACGTTGTCGTCACCACTGTCGAGCACCTGTTTGAGTTCGGTCACGCTCATCTCAACGAGGCCAGCTTTCTCTTGTTCTTCTTCCATACGCGCCTGGGGAATACCGCAAAATTCTTCGTAGTCGATTAGCTTTTCGATCACGGGGCGCACCGGGTTGGGGCGCAGCTTTAGCTCTCGGAATGTCATTTCAAGGGCATTGTAGAGCAACAGGCGGCCGCTGAGGGTGTTGCCCGTACCCAAAATCACCTTGATGGTCTCATTGGCCTGAATCACGCCAATAATGCCAGGCAGCACACCCAGCACGCCACCCTCGGCGCAGGAGGGCACTAGCCCCGGCGGCGGCGGTTCGGGGTACAGGTCGCGGTAGTTGGGGCCATCTTGATAGTTGAAGACAGTCGCCTGCCCCTCAAAGCGAAAGATGGAGCCGTAGACGTTGGGCTTACCCAGCAGCACGCAGGCGTCGTTGACCAGGTAGCGGGTGGGGAAGTTATCGGTGCCGTCAACTACCACGTCGTAGGGTTCAAAAATACCCAGGGCGTTTTCAGCGCTGAGTCGGGTCTCGTAGAGGTCGACCTGGCAGTGGGGGTTGATTTCAAGAATGCGGCTCTTGGCCGACTCAATTTTGGGCTTGCCCACCCACGACTCGCTGTGGATCACCTGGCGGTGCAGGTTGGACTGATCGACGGTATCAAAGTCGACAATACCGATGCGGCCAATGCCAGCGGCGGCCAGATACAGCAGCAGGGGTGAACCCAGACCCCCGGTGCCCACGCAGAGCACGCTAGCAGCCTTGAGCTTTTTCTGCCCGTCTAGGCCTACTTCCGGCAGAATGATGTGGCGGGAGTAGCGCTCGTACTCCTCTTTGGTGAGCTGAATGTCGTCCAGATTAGGGTTGAGCATGGCCTCGGGAGAGAAACTGTGGCGGTAAAAACAAAAAACGGCCTGGGGCACGACCGTTTTTGGCATCTTTTCAGCTTAGGACAAGAATGGGTCTTTGTTAGTAGATGATCCAATCATTTTTATCGGCTCGGGCCGGAATTGGTTTTGGTCGTCGAGCCGCCAGCTTTTGAGATCGGTGGCCTCGCCCTGTACCACCGACACAATGACGTAGGAATAGACCGGCCAGGCTAAGGTGCGATCGCATTCTGAAGGCACCGCCCCATGGTCAGGGTGCGAGTGGTAAACACCGATGATTTCTAGCCCTTGCTCTCGCGCCAATCGCTGTACCTTAAGCAGGTCGGCGGGGTCAATCCAATAGCGATCGCGGCGGCTATGGTTCTGATTTTCCCCCTGGACATCGGTATAGGCTAGCAGCGAGTCATCCCAGGCATTAGCTAGGGGCACGATACCCGCCACTGCCCGATAGGTTTCCTCAGCCGCGACCCCATCGCTGGCAGGCGCAAACATTCGCTGCCCGATCATCAGGCCACAGCCTTCGCGGGGGTAGCAAGCGGTGACTGCTTGAGCGATCGCCCGCAGGTGATCAGCCTCAATATGTAGAGCAGCCATAGGCAATCACCAAAGGCGTTTGCTTCCGTACTACAACCCAACATCGGGAATTGCAGGAGAGGCCAAGTTGCTGACCGCTCGTTCCAGGCGAGCCAGAGCGCGATTGTAGTCGAGCACGGCGGTCACCAAATTACCCTCGGCCTCGGCCAGTTCGCGGGTAGCGGTGAGCACATCAAGCTGGGTACCCACCCCGGCGTTGAAGCGCAGGGTAGCTAGCTCTAGCGCCTCCTCAGCCTGGTTGACCGCCACTGAAGCCGTATCAATATTGGCCTGGTTAGCCACTAGGGTGTAGTAAGACTCTTCTACCTGGACGCGAATGTCGTTGCGGGTGCTTTCAAACTCGAACTCGTCGGTTTGAATGTCAAGTTCGTTTTGGGTGGCCCTGGCTCTTGCAGCACCCGCATCAAAGAGCCGCCAGCTCAGCTGTGCCCCCAGAGAAAACCCATCCCCCAGGCTGGAGGATGCCCCTGTTGACGAACTGAGTAAGCTTTGTAAGCCATACTGACCAAACACCCCTAGCCTGGGGCGAACAGCGGCTAGACTAATCCGCCGTTGGGCGTCGTTAAACTCCCGCTCAACCAAAAACTGCTCTAGCTCGGCCCGATTTTGAAAGGCCAGCACAATACTCTCTTCTAGAGAAAGCGGCCAAGCGCCAGCTATATTAACCGCCAGCGAGGTCAGCTCTATCGCAGGCGGCACATTGAGCCGTCGGGACAGCTGCCGTTGGGCAATTTGCCGCTGGCTGGCCGCCTGAGTTAGGGTTTGACGGGCATTAGCGACCTGTACCTCGGCACGCAGCACGTCGAAGCGGGTGCCAACCCCGACCTCTTCACGCAGCTGGCTGTCCCGCAGGTTGCGCTCGGCCTCATCTAAAAAGGCCTGGTTAATGCGAATTTGCTCGATCGCCTCCTGTACGGCGTAGTAGTCCGTAATGGTGTTGAGCCGCAGGTCTTCGCGGGTTTGCTCTACCTGGAGCTCAGACAGCCGCACCTGTCGCTCTGCCGCCGAAATTCGAGCCGATCGCTCGCCTGATAGGCCCAGGTCGTAGTCAGTTCTGAGAGTGCTCGATGCGGTAGTGGTAGTGATATCGCCGCCCCCAAACTGGCTTTCGCCCCCTGAGGAAGACTGGTTAGTGGTTTGCAGGCTGCCGCTGAGATCTACCGTTGGGTACAGCGATGCCCGCTCGGCCCGCAGTCCGGACTGGCTCCGCTCTAGCTGCAGCAGAGCAATGCGGAGCTGCTCGCTGTTGCGGTAGGCCAGTTCAATGGCGGTTTCGAGCGATAGGGGTTGGGTGCCCACAATCTCGACCTCTTCGGGGCGAGTCGGCACCAGCAGCGGGTTGGCCTCGGGGGTTAGGTATTCAGGCGGAACCTCAAACCCCTCGTCGGTTGGTCGGTCTGACTGGGGTAGCGGCAGGCCAGACTGGCTCGGATCGGGCAGAACCTCCCCGTCGCCATCGATAGATAGGGGTACAGCCTCCTCCCCTGGCTCTAGGCCCTCACGGGCGGGGCTAGCGGGCGTAGGTTGCGCGTCAAGTCGCAGTGGATCTGGATTGTCTGGAGTCTCTGCCTCTACCTGGGCGATCGCCGCCCCAGCAGCATCGTCAGCTTCGGCTAAAGCTTCGACTAGAGGATTGGGAGCAGCCAGCCCCGCAGCAGACCAGCCAGATAGAGTAATGCCTAAGCTTAGGGGTATCAGACAGCGGCGATAGGAGAAAAGCGTAGACATCATGGGCTCTCAGTAGCGAAAATGAATCACCAACCGTAAAAATTGAGATTTTCTGCTTCAGCTCTTTAGCATATTGACATCAGGGCTTACTTTAGCCAACCCTACGGCAATTTATGCCCTTAGAAAGAGCCAGACCTCCCCCTCAAGGCAGAAGGATTAGTCACAAAATTTTCCCGACCACAGCTTAGCAAACTAAACGGTTTAGTACAATCACGACGGAGCCCAATATCCGGCGGCAGGCTGTAAATTAGCAAGCTGGTGGGCAGGCAAATCGCCGCAGCAGGCTTTGATTAAGGCATCAGTGTCATCTACGGGCAGCACCGGACAGCTCAGCTGCTGGCTTATGGTCGCTACGCTCACATCATCTAGAAACAGCGTATCTTGAGGGTCGCCAGAGTCGCTGGGTTTGAGCATAACCGTAGGCAGCAGCAGGGCATCTCCTAGGTCGCGATGCTGCAGCCCTAGCAGTAGGTCATGGCCAGTGAGCAAACCCGTGACCGTCATATCACGGCCCCAATAGTCGCTAGAGAGGGCGGCTAGGTGCACAGTTAAGCCCTGCACCTGGTTGAGGCGATCGACAATGGGTTGAAAAGCATGCTCGACGGCATTGCCCACGACCCAGGTTAGGGAGCGGGGCGGGCTCACGGACTCAGGGAGGTAATTCTCAGCTGACTGCTCAAAGGCTTTTAGAAACTGACGAATCGACCCCACGCCATTGCCTAGTTGAGGATAGTCCTCATAGTGGCTTTCGTTCGGGACTTGCTGTTTGGCGATCAGGAACCACTCATCGGCCAGCCAGACAAAATTTGTGCCGAACGACTGCTGAAACTCGCTCTGAAACGACTGCACCTGAGCAATCACCTGCTGGGCCTGGGGTTGGGTCACAGGAGTTAGCTCATCTTGATCAGGGCGAAACCGGGTGAGGCCCACAGGCACCACCGCCGCTGAGGCCACCGCTGGAGTATCGCCTGCATGAAATTGGGCCAGATCCCGCAGGGTAGTCTCCAGGTGATCGCCATCGTTAATGCCGGGACAGACCACTACCTGAGCATGAATTTGCAGCCGTTGATCCTGAAACCAGGCCAGCTGGTCTCGAATTTGACCCGCTCTAGGGTTTTTTAAGAGGCGCGATCGCACCTCCGGCTCCGTCGCATGCACCGACACATACAGAGGTGACAACCGCAGCTGGGCAATGCGATCCCACTCCTGGGGCAGCAGGTTGGTGAGTGTCAGGTAGCTGCCGTAGAGAAAGCTGAGCCGGTAGTCGTCATCTTTTAGGTAAAGGGTGCCTCGCTTGCCAGGAGGCTGCTGATCGATAAAGCAAAAGGGGCAGGCATTGTTACACTGCATCAGCCCGTCAAAGAGAGCGGTCTCAAACTCCAGCCCCAGATCGTCGTCGATGTCTTTTTCAATATCGATGTGATGGGTTTTGCCGCGCCTGTCCAGCACCTCTAAGGCTAAATCTTCGTCGGCACAGAGAAAGCGGTAGTCAATTAAATCGCGCGGCTTTTGGCCGTTAATTGCCACCAGGGCATCACCGGTCTCAAAACCAATCTCTTCGGCAATAGAGCCAGGCAGTACGCGGGTAATGCAGGCAGGGCGGATTGCCAAAGCAGCCATAGCGAGTGAGGCC
Source organism: Nodosilinea sp. LEGE 07298 (assembly GCF_015207265.1). Classification (GTDB taxonomy): domain Bacteria; phylum Cyanobacteriota; class Cyanobacteriia; order Phormidesmidales; family Phormidesmidaceae; genus Nodosilinea. The sequence continues at coordinate 6,424 of NZ_JADEXE010000056.1, forward strand.
TTAGACGAGCAAAATGTGCTCCCCTATCTTAGATGTTTTGCATTTTTCCAGTCGCTAACGCCAGCAAAATAGCCGCACCAAAGGCCAGGCGATACCATACAAAGATCCAGGTGCTGTGCTGCTTCAAAAACCGGATCAGCCAAAAAATGGCCAGGTAAGACGAAACCACCGCCGCCAAAATGCCCCCGATCAGCGGTATCGGACCGGCGCTACCGAACCCGGTTTCAAACAGACCCTCAAGTTCTACCAGACCCGAGAGGGTAATGGCAGGCACCCCCAATAGAAAGGAGAATCGAGCCGCCGTCGCTCGCTCTAGCCCCATGAACAATCCGGCTGTCAGGGTAGACCCCGAGCGCGATACGCCCGGAATCAGGGCCAGGGCTTGGGCAAAGCCCATAGTTACGCCGTCCGCAAGGGTTAACGACTCAAAGGTGCGCTTGCGGCGGCCCACAACTTCGGCACCGGCCAGCACCAGCGCCATAACAATAGACACCACGGCAATAGTAGAGGTGTTGCGCAAGGGCGAGTTGTCAAAGTCTGGAATAAACGCTTTGATCAACAGCCCGCACACCACGATGGGAAGCGTGCCCAGCAAAATACCCAGCCCCAGGCGAAACTCTGAGGAATCAAACTGCTTTGTTAGGGTGGCCTTGATCATGCCTACAGTCACCTGGCGCAGATCATCCCAAAAGTAGTAAAGAATAGCCGCAATGCTGCCCAGCTGAACTACAGCGGTAAAGGCCACCCCCGGATCGCCCCACCCCAGCACCACAGGCACCATTTTGACGTGGGCCGTGCTGCTAATCGGCAAAAACTCGGTCAGCCCCTGCACAATACCGATCACAATGGCTTGAAACAGATTCATGTCCTGCATTGCAGGCATATCGGTTGGGTTAGCAATAGCGTTGTTGGCCTGGGCCAGTTGAACCGCCAGGCCCATCAGAGGAGGCAACCCGAATAATAGATTAGTCATAAGTACGCAATCATAGTCATAGAGGTTATGTGACGTTGCCCCATTTGCGAGCCAGAGTCGTACTCAAAGCTGTACGGACCAGACTCGTTACTGAATTTTCTTTCTAGCGCGAAGCTGTGAGAAGCAGAATGCACGGCAAAACCGCTTGAGCGCACCTTTGAGCTTTTTCTTAAAATAAGTACACTAAAGTAACTCGGTTAGTAGCCTGGTTAAACGCAACCATAAAACCACTGTTGCGTATTGTACGGGGTCGAAGCGGCTGTCTACCCTGCCGTTGCGCTTCTTTTTACAGGCTTAACCTGCACTACAGCTAACTGTGAACCTGAAGACAATCTTAATAGTCGGCTAATCTACCTCAGGGTCGAGCAATGCCCCCCTGGGGCATGTTATGTTAACAATGATTAACCAAACACTCAGAATTCCATTGAGCCTTTCCTATAGTTCCGGATCAGTTAAAGCAGCGTTGCCTTGGTTTGCCCAGGTGCAAAGCTGGATGGCACGCTCTACGATGCAGCTCCAAGTGTTTGGGGCGGCGTTGGCTTTAGTGATTTTGCCGGTTTTTGTGCAGGCTCCCCTGGTGCGCTACTTTCCCTGGGTGAGTTTAGCAATCACGCCTCTATGGCTGTGGTTGGGAACATGGCTGATGCAGCGCACCCGCTGGCACATTTGGGGTGATTTAATTGTTGGCTTCGGCTGGATCTGGTTAACAGGTTCTTTGTACTGGGGCTGGTTTCGCTGGGAGCCTGTGGCTCACCTGCCAATTGAGGCTTTGGGTTTACCGATCGCGCTGGTCTGTCTGCGCCAGGGCTGGGGACGGGTCGGCAGCTACTTTTTTCTGGGTTCGCTGCTGGGTACTGCCGTTACCGACCTCTACATCAACTGGATGCACCTATTTCCCAGCTGGCGGCAGCTAATGCTGACGAGCCCCGACTTAGCCCCTCTGGTGCTGCGGGCGGCCAGCGCTACTCTAGACACTGAAGTAGCGGCCTGTCGGGCCATGGTGCTGGTGGTGTTTTTGCTGGTGGCGACGGCGATCGCGCTGACCACCTCCCGACAGTTGGCCTGGTGGGCTTTTGGCGGAGCTGTATTCAGCACCCTAATTGTAGATGGTTTGTTTTTTCTGACAGCGGCTCTGGCCTAGGCAGCGTAATAGGGTTGGCATCTCTGGCATAATAGGGGCAGCTCAGGGATACCTTGGGGTTGTCTGCTGCGATCGCTGTTAGAGTTCTAAATGATCGCGCCCAATCGATCTCAGTCTGTGCCCTTATTATACCGTCGTGACTACTTCTTCTGGCCCCTACCTTGCGCTTAAAACCGGCTCCGGCGATCGCCAGCTGTCCTTGGTAGGCGGTAACTATTGGACTGTAGGCCGCGGCGACGACAACAATTTTGTGCTGCCCGATCGGTGGATTTCCCGCAACCACGCCATGTTTCAGGGCACCGACAACGGCAAGTTTTACTTAATTGATCTAGGCAGTCGCAACGGCACCTTTGTAAACGGACGGCGGGTTAGCGTTCCGATCATCCTGCATGATGGTGATCTGCTGACCTTTGGCCAAACCGAGCTGCGTTTTTTCTCCCCAATTGATCCATCATCAGTGGCAGATGTCACCCTGGGCGGTGCCCACAGCGGCGACACAGCCGCCACGGCCATGCTCCACGTGCGTCAGCTCATCTCAGTGGTAGTAGTCGATATTCGCGACTTCACCGTTATGACGCGCCAAACTGACGAAAAGATTCACTCCGAGGCCATCGGTACCTGGTTTCGCCGAGCCGGAGAAATCATTGGTCAATACGGCAGCTGGGTCGATAAATATATTGGTGATGCCGTAATGGCAGTATGGATTCATGGCCCAGAGGGGGCCGATGACGCCAGCATGCTGCAAATTTTACAGGCTGTTAGCACCCTGGCAGCTATGACGGGGCAGCTCCACCACCAGTTCCCGCTGCCCTTTCCGCTCAGAATTGGGGCTGGCATTAATACTGGCTACGCCATGGTGGGCAATACCGGCAGCAGCGATCGCCCTGACTACACCGCCCTAGGGGATACCGTTAACGCGGCCTTTCGGCTAGAGACATCCACCAAACAGCTTGGGCTTGACATTGCCCTGGGCGAGACCACTTATAAATACCTTCAAAAAGTTAGCTGCCACACCGCTGGCGCTCAAAAAGCTGAGTTGAGCGACTCATGCTTTAAGCGCTTTACTGTAGAAATGAAGGGCTACGAAGGCCCCATCATCATGCGGGCTGGCACCTTTAATGACCTTGACCAGTTTCTCGCCGACACTCTTTAGCCAGGACAACTTAGGGCTAAGATCGGTAGGCAACGTTTCCTGCGTACGTATGACGGCCTTTTCTACCGCTCCCTTTAGCCCCGCCGAGATTGCCTCCGAAGGCATTAAGCCCGACGAGTATGACGACATTGTGCGCCGATTGGGTCGCCATCCTAACCGAGCCGAACTCGGCATGTTTGGCGTGATGTGGTCAGAACACTGCTGCTATAAAAACTCGCGATCGCTGCTCAAGCAGTTCCCGACGGAGGGGCCGCGAGTGTTGGTAGGGCCAGGGGAAAATGCAGGCGTAATTGATGCCGGAGACGGGCTACGGGTAGCCTTCAAAATTGAGTCCCACAATCACCCCTCGGCGGTGGAGCCGTTTCAGGGGGCGGCCACCGGGGTCGGCGGCATTCTGCGCGATATTTTCACCATGGGTGCGCGCCCGATCGCCGTGCTCAATTCCCTGCGGTTTGGCGACTTAAACGACGCCCGCACCCGTCGCCTCTGCCAAGGGGTGGTCTCCGGCATTGCCCACTACGGCAACTGCTTTGGGGTGCCCACCGTAGGCGGCGAAGTGTACTTTGACGCCGCCTACAATGGCAACCCGCTGGTCAACGCGATGGCGATCGGCATCATGGAAACCGCCGATATTGTGAAATCTGGCGCAGCGGGCTTGGGCAACCCGGTGGTCTATGTTGGGTCTACCACCGGGCGCGACGGTATGGGCGGGGCCAGCTTTGCCAGCGCCGAACTCACCGACGAATCTGAGGCTAATCGCCCCGCCGTTCAGGTCGGCGATCCGTTTTTAGAAAAATCGCTGGTAGAGGCCTGCCTGGAAGCGTTTAAGACCGGGGCGATCGTCGCTGCTCAAGACATGGGGGCAGCCGGGCTCACCTGTTCTACCGCCGAGATGGCGGCCAAGGGTGGGGTCGGCATTGAGCTCGATCTAGACCTAATTCCAGTGCGCGAAACGGGTATGGTGCCCTACGAGTACCTGCTATCAGAGTCCCAGGAACGGATGCTGTTCGTAGTGGCAGCCGGACGCGAAGCCGAAGTAATCGAGATTTTTGAGCGCTGGGGCCTCCATGCGGTGGTAGCTGGTAGGGTGATCGAAAATGCGATCGTGCGGATTTTGTTCAAAGGGAACATTGCGGCCGAAATTCCTGCGCTGGCCCTGGCGGAAAATACACCCATTTACCACCACAAGCTGCTGAGCGAGCCGCCTGACTACGCCCAAAAAGCCTGGGCCTGGGACCAAGACAGTCTGCCCCCCTGCTCCACAGCGGGAATAGCGCTAGCTGATCCTGCAAACACACCCTGGACTGAGGTGCTTCACATCCTTCTTGGCCAACCCACGATCGCATCTAAGCAGTGGGTCTACAGCCAGTACGACCACCAGGTGCAAAACAACACTGTGCAGTGCCCCGGCCAGGGAGATGCCGCCGTCATTCGCCTGCGTCCTTTAGAATCTGTGCCGGAATATCAGCCGGGTGCCGTCACCCGTGGGTTAGCCGCCACCGTAGACTGCAACGCCCGCTATGTTTACCTCAGCCCCTACGAAGGAGCCAAGGCCGCCGTAGCCGAAGCCGCCCGCAACCTCAGCTGCGTTGGTGCACTGCCTTTGGCCGTTACCGACAACCTCAACTTTGGCAGCCCTGAAAAGCCCGTGGGCTACTGGCAGCTAGCCGAAGCCTGCCGGGGGTTAGCCGATGCCTGCCGCGAGTTTGAGACCCCCGTGACGGGCGGCAACGTTTCTCTCTACAACGAAACTGTAGACAGCCAGGGCAATCCTCAGCCCATCTACCCCACCCCGGTAGTCGGAATGGTTGGCCTGATTGAAGATCTCAGCCTCACCTGTGGTCAGGGTTGGCGGCAAGACGGCGACTTGATCTATCTACTAGGAGTCCCAGTTGATCAAACGACAGCGGCTACTATAGACGGCAACCCCCTGGTCACCCTGGGTGGGTCAGAGTATTTGGCGGCTATCCATGGTGCCGCCACTGGGCACCCACCCGTCATTGATATGGCATTGGAAAAGCACGTGCAGGCTGCCTGTCGCTACGGAATTGCCAAGGGCTGGGTGCGATCGGCCCATGACTGCGCCGAGGGCGGGTTAGCCGTCGCTCTGGCAGAATCTTGCATTAGCGGGCAGCGTGGGGCTATGGTTCAGCTTTCTGTAGAATCTAGTCAGTGCGACCAGCGGTGGGATCGACTGCTGTTTGGTGAAGGCGGGGCTAGAATCATCGTTTCGATCGGCCCCGATCAGCAGGCGGATTGGGAGGCCTATTTGGGCGATCGCCTGGCTGGTTTCTGGCAGTCGCTGGGTACAGTGCAGGGCGACACCCTAACCCTGGCTACTCAAGTGGGGCAAGTCCTGGTTACAGATGCGGTCAGCGACCTGGCCCAGACGTGGAGTACCGCTATCGAGCAGCGGTTAGCCGGGGAAAGCTGAGGTTATAGCTTTAAGTCTGGCAACCCTTCGATTGGTCAATGTGCGGACGGAGCCATGACTATCCTGCACATTGGTTGGCTATACCTATTTCAGTAAATTCTTTCCCCTTTTCCGATCCGCAGCTTACCTACTCACTATCCCCCCTGAGGGGAAACTACAGGTGTTATGATCGGTCGTATGTTAAGGAATCATTAAATAGGTTAGGGAAGTTCGGTAGTTTCTAATACCGCTCATAAATCCCTCACCCTATGATGAAGCTGGGCTCGCATTGAGGGCAAAATGCGGCAGCCAAATGTGTTGAGACGTTCTGCTCCTTTGCCATCGCGTTCCTAAAGCCATCTGCACCACCCATGACGTTCCCTTCTAACTCCTTCCTCGACGACTCCACTGAGTCCCGCCAGGATCGCCCTGATAAGCCTGAAGAAGCCTGCGGCATTTTTGGCCTCTACGCTCCCGACGAAGAAGTGGCTCGGCTGGCCTACTTTGGTCTGTTTGCCCTGCAGCACCGGGGCCAAGAATCAGCCGGTATTGCCACCTTTGATGCGTCGGGTAGCCACTGCTATAAACACATGGGCCTGGTGTCGCAGGTGTTTGACGACCACATCTTAAAAGACTTGACCGGCCACATCGCAGTGGGGCATACCCGCTACTCCACCACCGGCTCCAGCCACGTGTGCAATGCTCAGCCTGCCGTGGTGCCTACCCGCTTGGGCAATCTGGCCTTGGCCCACAACGGCAATCTAGTTAACGCTGCCGACCTGCGCGAAGAACTGATCGATCGCGATCACGACCTGATCACGACAACCGATTCAGAAATGATTGCCTTCGCTCTAGCCGAGGCCGTCAACGACGGATCCGATTGGGTCAAGGCAGCAGAAATGGCCTTTAACCGCTGCTATGGAGCCTTTAGCCTGGTGATTGGTACTCCCAATGGCATCATGGGTGCTCGTGACCAGCAGGGTATTCGGCCTCTAGTGCTAGGGGTTTTAGACCACGAAATTCCTGAGGTAGGTCAGCCTGCTCACTACGTACTGGCCTCAGAAACTTGTGCTCTCGACATCATTGGGGCTAATTATGTGCGCGACGTTGAGCCAGGCGAACTGGTGTGGATTACGCCCGAGGGGTTGATCTCCCATAAGTGGGCTGAAGCCACTCAGCGCAAGCTCTGCGTATTTGAGATGATCTACTTCTCTCGGCCCGATAGTATTGTCAATGGCGAAAGTCTCTACAGCTACCGGAGGCGGCTGGGGCATCAGCTAGCCAAAGAGGCCCCAGCCGATGTCGATTTGATCATGGCGGTGCCCGATTCGGGGGTACCTGCTGCGATCGGTTTCTCGCAACAGTCCAAAATTCCCTACGCCGAGGGGCTAATTAAAAACCGCTACGTGGGGCGCACGTTTATTCAGCCCACCCAGTCGATGCGGGAGGTGGGCATTCGCATGAAGCTCAACCCGCTCAAAGACGTGCTGGAGGGCAGGCGAATTTTGATTGTGGATGACTCGATCGTGCGGGGCACCACCAGCCGCAAAATTGTACAGGCGCTGCGCGATGCCGGGGCGACCGAAGTACACATGCGGATTTCGTCACCGCCGGTTACTCACCCCTGCTTTTACGGTATTGATACCGACAATCAAGATCAGCTGATTGCCGCGACCAAATCGCTAGAAGAGATTGCCACGCAAATCAATGTAGATTCCCTGGCCTACCTAAGCTGGGAAGGCATGCTGGAGACTACCTACCAAGATCCCGACAGCTTCTGTTCTGCATGTTTTACGGGCAAATACCCAGTGGAAGTTCCTGAACCTTTTAAGCGGGCCAAGCTCAAGTTTGAGCTCAAAGAACCCGTGGCCACATAACGTCGATTCAATAACCAACTCTAAATACCGTTCCTGGTCGCCCCTATTGCGTTGCATTTCGGCGGCCAGGACGCAGCCAAGCCCGATCGCGGCCCCATATTCATATAAAAACGCGGGACAGAACGCTCGAATTATCGTCGCTCACCAGCAGAGTTGACACGCCTGTACAAAAGTTCAAGCGTGTCAATTACCATTTTCCTTTGAATGTTCACAAATTGTCGTTACAGGGCCGACAGTACCGCTCCCAAGACAGCGCCCGTTACGGGGTTGACCACCACAATATGGTTACCCAGCATAACCAAAGCCGTGTTTTTGGGCTGTCTGACTAAGGATGCGATCGCTTGGGGAAGACGTAGTCGTCTGACTAGGCTCCTGGGCAACCAGCGTCTGCGACCCACCGGCTGCTCAATGCCCGGTAGAGTGTCGAGCTGAGTCAGTACCTCGATAGGTAGGTTGGCCATAGTGCCAGCACTGGCTGACTCGTCTGTAGTTGAGATAATAGTTGCGATCGCCTCAATCTGCCCCTGGGAGAGATTTTCTAAAACCTGCGTGGGCACTGGAGTAACCTCTGCTGCCAGTGCTTCGACGGCGGCATCCGACAGGTCTTCTGGGGAGACGGGCACTGCCTCCGTAAAAAGCTCAGGCGTGACCAGGGTGTCCGTTGCCTCGTCGATTTGGGCCTGGTCAATCAAAACTTCGCCAATTTGGGCCTGGTCAAGGGAAACCTCGTCAACCTGAATCAGGCGTGGAGCATCAATCATCTCCGCCTGGCTAGGGGCAGCCTGAGCTACCGTGCACAGGCTGCTAGCAGCCACTAAACCTAAACCGACGCTAATCGTCCGTCGCCAAAGGATCATGAACGTTCTCCAAGCAATAGTGATATTGATTTACGGGCCGAACTGGCGATCGAGTCTTGACTCCTGACTGTGAGGAGCGCGCAGCGAATTCCCTAGAGTCGAGCAAGAGCCTGCCAACTGTGGAGAGGAAGTTGACTAACAATTACCCCCCCTCTTTCCATCTCATTAGAACAACCTGCAGCCTGGCCAGTACAGGCTGCAGGTTCAGTTTTCTAACTGGCTTGGCAGCCCAAAAATCTTTAGGCTCAATCGCTCCTAGTACTTGACCAAGCTAATTGTGAAAGGCTCTAAAAATTTAGGGTTTCAGGTTCAAGGTCTGCCCTGAACCTGAAACCCTAAACCTTGAACCCACTAACCAGCCACCTTTTGATTAGCAGACTACTAGTGGCAATTGAGCCGCCGTCTTAGGGGGCCTCTGCGGCCAGCACTGGCTCTGGAGCCGCCACATTTAGCACTGGGTTTTGAGGAAAGAATCCGTAGGACATAATCTTGAATCCCGCCTTGTGAACGGTCATAATCGGCCATTCTTCGGGGCGAGGAATATGGGTCACGCCCTGGGTGTACCAGAGCACCACATCTTCCCCAGCCAGCGGTTCATCGTCGGCCACCCACTCGGGCAGCCCCTGGTTGGGCGTGCTCTGGTTAGGGTAGTCACCCGCCGCATACAGCTCGTTGGGTTTGTACTGGGTCACCCACAGGTGGTGGCCGGCAAACTCGCCCCGCTGCCGCACGTTCGACTCCTTAGCGGGGAAAAAGGCAGAATTGCTGCCGGGCATCAGCATATATCCGGTGGGCATGCCCAGCTCATTCTCCTTGGCCCCCATCACCATCCAGGTGCGGCTGTTGGCCATACTCATGTCGCGCACAGCTTTGGTTTCGGAGGTGAGCGGCACTGTCTCCATAGCAAAGGCATTGCCGTAGGGGTTGCTGTTGCCCTGGGGCACCGTGGCCACGTTCATTTCGGCCACGGTATTGGCCGGGCCATCGACATCAAAGTCGAGGCGAAAGTTGAGGAAGTGCTGGTGGTTGACCGCGACCACATGGGGTGCAACCAGATGTCCAAAGTGGTCGTGGGTTTCAGTCACATCTTCGGTGCCCTTGGCCAGCATGATGCCCGTGAGATCGGTCTGCTCTTCGAGCATGCCGTCTTCGTGGAAGATCCAGCTGATGGCGTAGTCGTAGTTGCCGATCGCCGCCACCGTCGTCATCACCAGTTCTCGGCTGCGGCGGCCCTCATGGGTTTCATTGTTAAAGTCGTAGTGCCGCCAGAGAATACCGCCGTCGCGCTCGTAAAGGGCGATGACGTCCTCCATCAGGGTGGGTTCGCCCAGATCGTCAGCCATAATTGCGTCGAGCAGCACGGCATTTTGGGGCACTTCGTTGCCCAGGTACATGGGGGTCGAAAGCCAGCCAAAGCGGTACTCGCCCACATCAAAGGCGCTTTTCACCGCCCAGGTGGGGCCGGTTTCGGCGTAGGGCACCACCATCTCCGACAGACTGGCTCGGTAAAGGATGGGGCGCTCGACCCCATCCTTGGCGTAGGAGACCTGGTAGAGGGTCAGCCCCTCGCGGGGGTGCAGAATATAGCGAAATTTCCAGTTTTGCCAGGTGACGGCGTTGCCCTCCAGGGTAAAGGTTTTGCCCTGGGGCTGCTGAATGGTCAGCGTCTTGGGAGAGGGCTGAAGGGGGGCAGTGGTCTCTTCGTCGTAGTCAAAATTAGCCGTAGAAAAGGGCTCTACACCGGTATCGACCACCTCCATCACTTCGCGATCGGTGAGGTTGACCACCACCATCAGCCCTTCGATCGGGGCACCGTAATAGTTAATGTAGTTGGGCTGGTAGTAGGTGTAGCCCCGCATCAGCCGCTTACCGCTGGCCCGCTCGGCGGGGCTGAGCAAACCCGGTGCCCAACCATCAACTACGGCGCTTTCAAAGTCGGTGATACCTCGCTTTTGCATAGCGGCTTGCCAGCGGGGGTCGGCCTTAGCCAACTCCGAGAGCACTTCAAACTCTTCGTCGAGAATGGCAGGCTGCACGCCAGAGATCTCGTTCCACGCGGTGAGTTCGGCGGTGGTCAGGTCGACCACGGCTTCATAGGTGATATTTTTCACCGGTTCTAGCACCACTACAAAGGCGGCGCGGGACAAGGCATCGCCGGGTTGGAACGCCCACACCAGGCCTTTGTCAGGCTCTTGCAGCGAAATATTGGGAAACCGAGCTTCTTCTGATAGAGGATGGGCCGCCTTAATTACCGCCACGGCTGTCTGAATTTCGTCAGCGGTCAAGGGATCGAGGGGATGGGGAGGCGACTGGGCCGGGGCCGGACGCAGGGTGAGGGTGGCGATCAGAACCAGGGCGATCGCACTTACCCACAGGTACTGCCATCTCTTTGGCCTCAACCCTTTTGGCCTCAACCCTTTTGGCCTCAACCCCTTTGTCTTCAACCACTCAGGAAAATACTTCATGGCCTTACCTGCCCATCGGGCGCTATGAAAAACCCCGCAGGTTGTCGAACACCACCCCGCTGAGAGCTGACTCTAGCCCAATTGCTTTGGCCAAATTGCCGTATAAACTACAGCCGAGGAAATTTTTGGCATCCTTAGCGCTTCAAACCCAGCCAGTGCTTGAGCACCCGCCAGCGGTGTGCGGAGGTAGGCAGCCGCAGCCAGTAGGCCCAGCGACGCGATAGGCCTCCCAGTCGCCCGGTGATGCAGAGCCCGAACCCACAGACCACGGCTTCTCCCTGACCCAGGGTGAGCATGTCGCCTAGATGATTGTAGATAAAGGGCTTGAGAGGTCGGTTGGCAATCAGTGCTAGCACATTCTGGGCGACCGTAGGACCGGCCTGATAGGCGGCTTGGGCGGTGGTGGGGGCGCGATCGCGTCCAGGAGCAGGCATAGCTGCCATATCCCCCAGCACAAATACGTTGCTGTAATTGGGCAGCTGCAAGGTAGGCTGCACCTGGCACTGGCCAAAGGCGGTCTGTTTGAGGCCATTTTCCCCCAGCCACGATCGCGGCACCGTGCCGACCGTCCAGAGCATTAGATCGGCTTGGCAGTGGAGAGTTTTGCCCTCGTGGCTAAAGGTCAGCCCGCTGGCATCTACCGCTTCAATGGCGGCATCGAGATAGACATCTACCCCCCGTTTGGCCAGGGCGCATGCAGCCGCCCGCTGAAGACGGGCCGGATAGGATCGCAGAATTTCTCCCCGGCGATCGACCACGGTGACGTGACCTCGGGAGCCGAGGCGATCGCTCAGTTTGCAGGCCAACTCGACCCCGCTGGGGCCAGCCCCGGCCACCACCACCCGTACCTGGGGCAAATGCTCGAGTTCCCCCAGCCGCTGCTCCATCTGTTCGGCATCTTGTAGGGTGTTAAACGGCAACGTATGGGTTTGGCTACCGGGGGTAGTCGGGGGTCGCATCTGGCTACCCAGGGCCACGACTAAATAGTCGTAGGTGAGAGGTTCGGCGTGGCGCAAGGTGACTCGCTGCTGGGCTAAGTCGATGTGCTCGGCCCAGTCCTGGCGCAGGTCAACGGTGGTGGGTTTAAGCAAATCTCGGTAGGCGGGGGCAATTTCCCAAGGGGCCAGTTCGTAGGTCAGCAGTTCGTAGAGCAGGGGGGTAAAGTTGAAGCGATCGCGCGGCTCTACCAGGGTAATGCGCACCCGAGACGCTTTGCCCAAGTGCCGATGCAGGGCCAGAGCGCAGTACAGCCCACCAAATCCACCGCCCAAAATGCAGATATGTATCGCTCCCCGTGGGTTGGGGCTAGACGGTCGAAAGGCAGCATGATCGCCTGGGGCGGAGGCAAAGGGCTTAGGTGGCATAGTGCGATGGAGGCGGGGGCTGTGCCAAGGGTGCCCAGCTTGCTGCACAATAGCGCTAGGTTCTTCTCTCGCGATCGCCTTACCCCATGCCGGACCTAGGTCAGGAGCCATTGTCATCTCCAAACTCCGCTGCCGTTGACCTCTGGCTAATCGCTACCGAGACCGTTGAGACACCGGTATTTAACGCCTTAAAAAGCGCGTTATCCACGGGCGAACAGGCTCAACTTCAGCGCATTCGCCTGCCCGCTGCCCAGCGTCAGTTTGTCTTGAGTCGGGGCTGTTTACGCTACCTGCTCAGCCGTTACATCCAGCAATCTCCGTCCTCTCTAACCTTTGCCTATGGGCCTCGCGGTAAGCCAGCGCTGTGCCCCCACCGCCACGGTGCTATTCCAGTCTTCAACCTCTCCCACAGCGGCTCGCGACTGCTCATTGGGATAAGCATCGCCCCGCAGGTCAGGGCGATTGGGGTCGATATCGAGGCGCTGCGATCCGTTAATCGATTGCCGGGGTTGTGCCGCCGCTGTCTTACTCTGGCCGAGGCCCAAACGGTGCTGGCACTGGAGCCACCCCAGGCTGACCACCGCTTTTTGCGCTACTGGACGGGCAAAGAAGCCTGGCTAAAAGCTCAAGGTCTGGGCATCGCCGACTCTATGCAGACGCTAGAGCTAAGCTTGGGGCCACAGGAACTACCCCCAGTGCTTTCTTCAGCGCTTTCTTCAGTGACTATTACTGCTCCTAGCGGGCCAGAGTCTGACGGGGCACTTTATCAGTGGCAGCCAGAAACAGGCTATTTAGCTGCGATCGCAGTCCAATCCCATAGCCACACAGCCCATAGCTTTCACCGGCAACAAACAAACCCTGCGGCTCTAGTCGCAAGCCCGTCCGCCTAGCCAGTTATTCCCGATGCCTCTCCTGCTAAGCATTCCCAAGATCCGGAATGCCCAGGAGCGAAGGGGTACCGTCCTGGTTCCAGGATATATCTGGCATGGCGAGCGAAGCCTCGCGCAGGGCCACCTCCCAGTGCTTGCGCATTTTGATCAAGTAGGGGTCGCCCGCCTGAAACTTTGCTCGATGGCGCACCTCAAAGCTGTTGGCCTGATACATCACCATATGAATGGGCGGCCCCACCGACAGGTTCGATCGCATGGTCGAGTCGATCGAGAGCAACGCGCACTTGGCAACTGCGTCGAGGGGCACGTCAAAGCCCAAGGTTCTGTCGAGAATAGGCTTGCCGTACTTAGTTTCGCCAATCTGCAAAAACGGCGTTTCTGGAGTGGCCTGGATGCAGTTGCCCTGGCTGTAGACCAAAAATAGCTCCGGCGCGTCTCCTTGCACCTGGCCCCCCAACAAAAAGCTGCACTGAAAATCAATTTTGTCTTTTTCCAGCCAGGATCGGTCGGTCTCCTGAAGGGCGCGGATTTGTTCTCCCAAGTAGCGGGCTACGTCGTAAAGGGTGGGCAGGCTGTGCAGATGGGGGGCGCGATCGCGCTTAATATCTTGAGCCAGTTTGTGCACTACCGCCTGGGTAATCGACAAATTACCCGAAGTGCAAAGCATAATGACGCGATCGCCAGGCTTCGAAAAATCAAACAGCTTGCGGTACGACGAAATATAGTCCACGCCGGCATTGGTGCGCGAGTCAGCGGCCAGCACCAACCCCCCCTTCACCAAAATGCCTAAACAGTACGTCATGGGTTCGATAAAAACGTGCGATCGCAGCTGCGGGCGCGGTTAAAGGCAGCCAAAATACTAAACAAAAAAGCGCTGGGCTGACCAGCGCTTTGAAGACTACACCTAACCCCCACAGGCTGGTTCACTGACTCTAACCGACTCAGCATGAACCAAACCTAACAACAGGCTACGAACCCGTTTGCTTACTGGAGGTCTGAATATACAGAATCAGCAGAAAAACCGTCGGTACCAGAACAAAGAGAATGCTGGCTACAAAACCAAGGTTATTAACTTCCATGCTTGCCTATACTCTCAACCCAACAACGTCGCCTCAGAACTTCCGCACTAGCAGCAGCTATCCACCCCTCAGGCGGCTGACTAGCTACCCTAAATTCCTAGAAGCTCTCATGAAACTTAGAATAACACTCTACCCGATGAGAATGTCTGACTAGAAACGCAGTGCTTTAGACAAAACTCACCACAATTCATCGTGGACGGGAGCTAGAGGGCATGCCTAAGCACTCTTTGATGCCTTAGCGGATGCTTTAGCTTTACGATTGGGCTTCGTCACCACCGAAACTGACCCATGCACCGTCGCTTGACAGGCTAGGCGGCAGCTTGAAGGCCACTTCTTCAACTTGCGCTCCTCCACCTGGGTGCGGGGGGAGAGATTTTCGCCACCCGCCACCACATCTACGACACAGGTGCCGCACTGCCCATAGCCGCCGCAGTTCATCAGCTTGCCGCTAAAGGTATAGATATCAATGCGGTTTTCTAGCGCCTTGAACCGCAGGTTAGCCCCATCGGCAACAATAATCTCTGCGTCTTCGTTAACAAACTTAACATTGGCCATCAGGGAAATCTCCTTTGCGTTCTGCGTCAATAATGGCGGTAGATCAAGCCTTTAGCCGCTAGGCCTGGGTGTTTCTATACCGCAACTGCTCGCGATCGCCGCCGCTTAACGGTAAAGCTGCTTGCGAGGGCAATTCGGACTAGTTACACTTCGTTAAGTAATTTCATTGTTACATCTCATCTGTACCAAATGATTCAGCATCCAACAACGGCGTGGCCCGTGGGTAACACCGGGGGCAATACCGGGATAATGGCGTCAAATGGGGCGGTTCTGGGAGCCTGATTCTGATAGGCTAATCAGTATCTGGCCATGCTTAAGACAATTCACAAAACATCACTGTTTTACCTAGAGGAGGAGCGTAGTCAATGGGACTACCCTGGTACCGGGTACACACGGTCGTCGTTAACGATCCCGGGCGACTGATTGCTGTACACCTAATGCATACGGCTCTCGTAGCTGGTTGGGCCGGCTCAATGGCCCTGTTCGAACTATCCACCTTTGACCCCAGCGATCCCGTATTAAACCCAATGTGGCGGCAGGGCATGTTTGTGCTGCCCTTCATGTCTCGCTTGGGTGTGACCGAATCCTGGGGCGGCTGGAGCGTAACTGGCGCAACTGCCGTCAATCCTGGCTTTTGGTCTTTTGAGGGCGTAGCTGCCGCTCACATCGTGCTGTCGGGTCTGCTGTTTTTGGCTGCCTGCTGGCACTGGGTCTACTGGGATCTAGACCTATTCCGCGATCCTCGCACCGGTGAACCGGCGCTGGATCTGCCCAAGATGTTTGGTATTCACCTATTTCTCTCAGGGCTCCTCTGTTTTGGCTTTGGGGCCTTCCACCTGACCGGCCTCTGGGGGCCTGGTATGTGGGTTTCTGACCCCTACGGGCTTACTGGCCATGTCCAGGGAGTCGCGCCAGAATGGGGAGCTGCTGGCTTTAACCCCTTCAACCCAGGTGGTATTGTGGCTCACCACATTGCTGCCGGTATTGTGGGCATTATTGCTGGTCTGTTTCACCTGACGGTGCGCCCACCACAGCGACTGTACAAAGCGCTGCGCATGGGTAATATCGAAACCGTTCTCTCTAGCAGCATTGCGGCGGTATTCTTTGCCGCCTTTGTGGTGGCAGGTACGATGTGGTACGGCAGCGCTGCTACGCCCATCGAGTTATTTGGCCCCACCCGCTACCAGTGGGATGGCGACTACTTCAAGCAAGAAATTCAGCGGCGGGTACAGGCCGACGTCAACGGTGGGTATTCCCTGGCCGAGGCCTATGCCGGTATTCCTGAAAAACTGGCTTTTTACGACTACGTCGGCAACAGCCCGGCCAAAGGTGGTCTGTTCCGGGTTGGCCCCATGGTTCAGGGCGACGGCATTGCTGAAGGCTGGCTAGGCCACCCCGTCTTTGAAGATAAGGAAGGTCGCGAACTCTTTGTGCGTCGCCTGCCCAACTTCTTTGAGACCTTCCCCGTGGTGCTGGTCGACAAAGATGGCGTTGTCCGCGCTGATATTCCCTTCCGCCGGGCTGAGTCTAAGTACAGCTTTGAGCAGACTGGGGTGACTGCTACCTTCTACGGCGGCGATTTGGCTGGTCAAACCATTACCGAGCCCGCTTTGGTCAAGCGCTACGCCCGTAAGGCGCAGCTAGGCGAGCCCTTCGAGTTCGATCGTGAAACCCTCGGCTCTGACGGGGTATTCCGCACGAGCACTCGCGGCTGGTTCACCTACGGTCACGCGGTGTTTGCGCTGCTGTTCTTCTTTGGCCACATCTGGCACGGGTCTCGTACCCTGTTCCGCGATGTGTTTGCTGGGGTAGACCCCGACCTGTCTGCCGAGCAGGTGGAGTGGGGCTTCTTCCAAAAGGTGGGCGATACGTCTACCCGTAAAGAAGAAACCGTCTAGTTTCCTACACGTTGAGCTGCCTGACGGGTGAGATAGATCTTCATCCGTCGGGCACTTTACTTACAATCCTTGTAGACTAAAGATAATCTGGTTGATTAGGAGCCTCTTTAACCATGGAAGCTGTCGCTTATATCTTCATTTTTGCCTGCATTATTGGCACGCTGTTTTTTGCGATCGCCTTTCGCGAACCCCCTCGCATTCCTAAAGACTAGTCTTGCTGAAATAGTCTTTTAGAGCCGAATGGTTCTTTGCTGTCCGTAACTTTAGGGAGACTTTCGATTGATTTCGATTGTTTTCTCACAATTTAATTAATATAGAGGCAAGTCTTTCCTACAGATGAAAGGCTTGCCTTTATTTTTTTCCCAAGCTCCCAGCCAGAAAAGGCGGCTTGGTTACCTTTCTCCCATTGGGAGTGTGTCTATGCATTGCCCGTTCTGTCAGCACCTAAATAATCGAGTCTTAGAGTCGCGATCGGCGGAGGCGGGGCGCAGCATTCGCAGGCGGCGAGAGTGTTTGCGCTGCGAGCGACGGTTTACAACCTACGAACGCATTGAGTACGTGCCGGTTACCGTCATCAAACGCAGCGATGATCGAGAATTATTTGAGCGTTCTAAGGTGCTGCGCGGCATTGTACGAGCCTGCGAAAAAACACCAGTCTCGTCGCTGGCGATGGAAGCCATTGTGGATGACATTGAGGCCGAGCTACAGCAGCGCGCTACCCGAGAGGTAACGAGCGCGGAAATTGGTGAAATGGTTTTGGCCAAGCTCCAGGCGATGAACGAAGTCGCCTTTGTGCGGTTTGCCTCGGTGTATCGTCAATTTCAGGGCATTCGCGATTTTGCCGAAACGCTGAGCGAGCTTCAGGACGACCGCTGCGATCGCGCCCTCGACGAAGCCGAAAATGGTCAATCGTCAACTTATGTGGTTTCTGCTCAATCGTTGTAATGCAGTAGCTCCAGTCATCTCCCGTGATCGACTTGATCAATCCTGGCGGTGGGTTATCAACAACACCTCCAATTCAGCTATAATTTTAATCCTGTGGGTTTATCGGACTGTCTATGTCGGCACGCTGCTGCGTGGGGGCAGACTGTCATATATCTGAGTTGATTGTTTTGTACGTCTACACGGAAACCGCAGTACTACGGAGAAATAATAGGACAACACTAGCATGCTCAATCAGGACGTAAAGGACGCTGACATCGGGTTTACACACGAAGACTTTGCCGCGCTACTCGACCAGTACGACTATCACTTCAACCCAGGCGATACCGTCTCTGGCACCGTGTTTAGTCTTGAGCCCAGGGGTGCCCTGATTGATATTGGTGCTAAAACTGCGGCTTATCTGCCCATTCAGGAAATGTCGATCAACCGAGTTGATCATCCTGAAGAGGTGCTGCGCTCCAATGAAACCCGCGAGTTCTTTATTCTCACCGATGAAAATGAAGATGGTCAGCTAACCCTCTCCATTCGCCGCATTGAGTACATGCGCGCTTGGGAGCGGGTACGGCAGCTTCAGCAGGAAGACGCTACGGTGCGTTCTGGAGTCTTTGCCACCAACCGAGGCGGTGCTCTAGTTCGGATTGAGGGCCTGCGAGGCTTTATCCCCGGCTCTCACATCAGCACCCGCAAGCCTAAGGAAGATCTGGTGGGCGAAGATCTGCCCCTGAAATTCTTAGAGGTGGATGAAGAGCGTAACCGACTTGTGCTTAGCCACCGTCGGGCTCTGGTTGAGCGCAAGATGAATGGCTTGCAGGTCGGTGAAGTTGTGCTGGGGGCCGTGCGTGGTCTCAAGCCCTACGGTGCATTTATTGACATCGGCGGTGTTAGCGGTCTGCTGCACATCTCCGAGATCTCCCACGACCACATCGATACGCCCCACAGCGTGCTCAACGTCAATGACGAGATCAAGGTCATGATCATTGACCTAGATGCGGAGCGGGGCCGAATTTCCCTGTCGACCAAGCAGCTTGAGCCCGAACCCGGTGACATGGTCAAGAACCCTGACCTGGTCTACGACAAGGCTGAGGAAATGGCGGCTAAGTACCGTGAAGCCATGCGTCGTCAAGCTGCTGAGCAGGCCGGCGAAGTGGTTGACGAACCCGAAGAAGTCTATGTGGAAGAAGAAGTGGCTGTGACTGTTGATTAATCTAGCTGCCAATTCATGTGGCTGTTAGTTCATCAATAGACCCGCTAATCTAACTTCTCCTTAAATGCTGCCAGCGCCTGCTCGATGACACTATCGGGCGGGTGCCATTTGTATTGACTGAGATTAACTCGACCCCGATGGTCGAACTCAATCCCCTCATCTTCTAGCATGGCCCGCTGAATATAGTCGGTGCCATTGCGCAAAGGCGACTGAGATACCTCACCTTTGGCATTGATCACGCGCTGCCAGGGCACGTCAGGAATCGTCATGTCGACTCGGTATAGAGCGTACCCTACCAGGCGAGGTTTGCCGACTAGCCCCGCCAGCTCTGCCACCTGTCCGTAGGTAGCAACTCTGCCCCTAGGGATTTGACGCACTACGGCATAGATTCGTTCGTAGGTGAGCATGGCCTAGGTTCCGGCACTTTTAGCCCGGGGGCTACCCAGTACGACCAGCGAAAAGTCGGCAACAGCGATCGTGCTGCCTGGTTTATAAATTGGTTTGTCTTTGCAAAAGCCCGTCGGCTCGCTAGTATTTAACACCATCGACCAGCGCTCTTTTTTCACCTCCGACGGAATCTGAAAGTCCTGGGGGTCGGCCTGGGCGTTAAAAAACAGTAAAAAGCTGTCGTCTACAAGTCGCTGGCCAGCGGTTTGAACCGCCATCAATTCTTCACCATTGAGATATACCGCGATCGCTTTAGCCGAGCCATCGTGCCATTGATCGACGCTAATTTCGCTACCGTCGGGGTTGTACCAGCCCAGATCGTGCACCCCAGAACCGTGAATGGCGCGCCCCTGAAACCAATGACGACGAGCAAAGGCAGGGTGCTCCTGGCGTAGTGTAATCAGCTGACGGACAAAGGCCAGCTGATCCTCTTGGGTCGGATCAAGGCTCCAGTCAAACCACGACAGCTTGCTGTCTTGGCAATAGGTGTTGTTGTTGCCCTGCTGAGTGCGACCAATTTCGTCGCCCCCGAGAATCATGGGCACCCCCTGCGACAGAAACAGTGTGGCCAGTAGGTTACGCTGCTGGCGACGGCGCAGGGCCAAAATTTCGGGGTCGTCGGTGTCTCCCTCAGCCCCGCAGTTCCAGGAACGGTTGTAGCTCTCGCCGTCGCGGTTATTTTCATGGTTAGCCAGGTTGTGCTTTTCGTTATAGCTGACTAAGTCTCGAAGGGTAAAGCCATCGTGACAGGTAATAAAGTTAATGCTGGCGTGGGGGCGTTTGCCGTTGGCCTGGTACAAGTCTGAGCTGCCGGTGATGCGAAAAGCAAATTCACCCAGGCGGCAGTCGTGGTCACGCCAAAAGTCGCGCATTGAGTCACGGTACTTGCCGTTCCATTCTGACCACAGCAGCGGAAAATTGCCCACCTGGTAGCCGCCCTCTCCTAAATCCCAGGGTTCGGCGATCAGCTTAATGGTAGACAGGACAGGGTCTTGGTGAATGATGTCGAAAAAGGCGGCCAGACTATCGACCTCGTAGAGTTCTCGAGCCAGCGCTGAGGCCAAATCAAAGCGAAAGCCGTCCACATGCATTTCCAGCACCCAGTAGCGCAGGCTATCCATAATCAGCTTGAGAATCTGAGGATGGCGCACGTTAAGGGAGTTACCGCAGCCGGTGAAATCCATATAGTAGCGGGGGGCATCATCGACTAGTCGATAGTAGGCGGCGTTGTCGATGCCGCGCAGGGTGAGGGTCGGCCCCAGGTGGCTACCCTCACCTGTGTGGTTGTAGACCACATCTAAAATCACCTCAATGCCCGCCTGGTGAAGAGCCTTGACCATCTGCTTAAACTCGTTCACCTGAGCACCGGTTTGCCCAGCGCTGCTGTAGCCACCGTAGGGGGCAAAGTAGTTGAGCGAATCGTAGCCCCAGTAGTTGCGCAGCCCCGTGTTGGCCAAATGCCCTGGGTAAGCGTGGAAATGATGCACGGGTAACAGTTCTACAGCCGTAATGCCCAGCTGGTTGAGGTACTTAATCACAGCCGGGTGAGCTAATCCGGCGTAGGTACCCCGCAGCGGTTCAGGCACCTCGGGGTGGAGCTGGGTTAGCCCCTTAACGTGGGTTTCATAAATAATGGTGCGGTGCCAGGGGGTGTCGAGGGGGCGATCGCCCTCCCAATCAAAACCAGGGTCGACCACCACGGCTTTGGGCATAAACGGGGCACTGTCGACCTCAGAAAAAGACAAATCGAGATTTTCCAGATCATCTGTAGCCTGAATGTCGTAGCCAAAGATAGCCGGGTCAAACTCTACATCACCATCTAGAGCGCGGGCATAGGGATCGATGAGCAGTTTGTGGGGGTTAAATCGTTGTCCAGCTCTGGGGTCGTGGGGGCCATATACTCGAAAGCCATAGCGCTGCCCTGGCTTGACATCGGTCAGATAGCCATGCCAAACATAGTTGTCGACCTCGGTGAAGCGGATCCGAGTTTCTTGATTATTAGCGTCAAATAGACAGAGCTCAACCGCCGTTGCGTTCTCAGAAAACAAGGCGAAGTTTGTGCCCGTGCCATCCCAGGTGGCACCCAGAGGATGGGGACGACCTGGCCAGACTTGCATTCCCATGGTGAGCGCGGCTTCCTAATGACTCCAGGCAGAGGTGTAACGTTGAGGCGATTGTGCCTCTCCTAGGGTAGCAGGCCTGAGGTTCCCAGGCCTAGGCTATCCGCTCGGCGACCGAGGCGATCGCCTGAGTTAACTAAACATTGGGGCTTATCAAACTTTTATAGTCTTACGGTAGTATCGCGCTGAGATATAGGTTGTCGATCCTAGTTTGCATCGATAAACACTAATCGTTCTTGAAAACTTCATCAGATAGGAGTGGTTAGCAATGCCGATTACAAAGCGTTGTTTGGCTGAATTTTTAGGTACGTTGTGGCTGGTGCTGGGTGGTTGTGGTAGTGCCGTACTAGCCGGTGTGTTTCTGGATGGCAGCGGTGCCTTAAATCTGGGTATTGGTTTTCTAGGGGTATCTTTGGCCTTTGGCCTAACCGTACTAACGATGGCCTACGCCATCGGCCATATTTCGGGCTGTCACCTCAATCCGGCAGTGTCGTTTGGGTTATGGGCTGCTGGGCGTTTTCCCAGCAGCGAACTGCTGCCCTACATTGTGGCCCAGGTTTTGGGCGGTATTTTAGGGGCAGGGATTGTCTATGCCATTGCCGCCGGGCAGCCCGGCTTTGCCATTGATCCCACGGTCGGTAATCCTCTTGCAACCAACGGTTTTGGGGCTCACTCGCCAGGGGGCTTTAGCCTGTTGGCCTGCTTGATCTGCGAAGTGGTGATGACCTTCTTCTTTTTGATGATCATTCTGGGTGCCACCGACTTTCGGGCTCCGGTGGGCCTGGCTCCAGTAGCGATTGGTTTGGCCCTGACTCTAATTCACCTGATCAGTATTCCGGTCACGAACACCTCCGTTAACCCCGCTCGGAGCACGGGCCCAGCTCTGTTTGTCGGGGGGCCGCTGCTTGGCCAACTCTGGCTATTTTGGGTGGCCCCCATCCTGGGTGCGCTGCTGGCTGGCTGGGTCTACGCCACCTTCTTTGCCGACGACAGCGAAAAGACTGCTCGAATTGATCGCCCCAAGTCTATTGCCTAGTCCTAGTTCCAACTTATTTTGTGTCGGCTTTCCTGGGCAACGGCCTTCTGCCATTTAACGAAGAGGCAATCAGCAGGTTGCGCACCCAGTTGTCGTGATAGCGGAAACCGTTGAGTTGTTCAAAGGGGC
>NZ_JADEXE010000458.1 GCF_015207265.1 Nodosilinea sp. LEGE 07298
GCGGGGCCGGTGGGGGATAGACCACGACCCCAGCCCGCTCGACGCGGGCATGCCCCTGGAATACGTACCAGGTATTGAGCCCATTGATATCGTCTTTGACATATCTAATAGTGAATCGGATGTGCCCGTTAAACGACCCCTGAGCGTTGGCAAAGGCATAGGCACTGAGCACGATTGTGGTACCCGGCGAGGCGGGCACCTGCTCACTGGGGGCCAGTTGGCTACTGTCTACCGGGCGGCGCTTGAACAGAGTATTCTGGATGACCCGCAGCACAAAGGCATTGGGGTCGGGGCGCGGATACACCACATCGCTGTCGAGGGTAACAAAGGCGTGGGGAGTGTACACAAACCAGGTGCTGAGGCCATTGACAAAGTCTTCGGTATTGCGAATGGCGAACTTGATGTGGTTGTTGAAGTTACCCTGGCTGTCGGCAAAAGCGTAAGACTGGAGGTCGTAGGTTTGGCCACGCGGCACAGCCACGGTCTCGTTTGCGGGAAGCAGATTGGAATCGAGGGGACGGCGCTTGAGCAGAGTCCCGACGTTAATCCACAGTACAGGGCTAGTCGCCTGGTCTTCGTGGGGATAGACAATAACACCGTCTGCTTCTACCTGAATGTCTTGGGTGGGTACAAACCAGGTGTTAAAGCCGCCGATGGTGCGATCGCGCAGGGCTACTTTAATGTGTCCTTCAAACCCGCCGTTGATGTCGGCGTAGGCGTAGGACTGCAGTGCGTAGACGGTGCCTGCCGTGATCGCCGCCTGTTCATTGGCCTCTAGCTGCGATGGCGGCTCGGGCCTGAGCACAAAAACCGTGGGTCGATTTACTCGTAAGACTTGATTCACCCTGCATTCCCCTAGTCTCGCCACGGCCTATCATATAGCACCATTTTTTAATTCCAAGGCATCCCCCTAGGGGTGGGGGGCGTGCTGCTAATTTTTATAGACTGGGCCTGATTGCCCCTGGTTTCAGGCTTAGGCCGGGTCTGGTTGGCACTGTAGGCATGGGAAAAGAGTATGAATCAAGGCATCAAAAGATTTACCCACTTAATTTAGGTAATTTATAGATAACCTTCTCCCCTATGCTGGGAGAAACCCCTGCTCGTTTCCGCTGGCTGTTCTTCTCCCTGCCCATGACTTCTGTATTACGCCTTAAGGCCAAACTTCCCACGCCCCTAGTTGCCCTTGCTGACCTGGCCTACGACTACTGGTGGAGCTGGACTGAGGAACGGGTTTCGCTGTTTAGCATTATCGATCCAATTCGGTGGCAGGCCTGCGGCCACAACCCCGTAGCGCTGCTAGAGGCGGTGCCGCTTGAGCGCCTTTGGCAAGTGGCTGAAGATCCTTACTACCTCAACCGTTTGCGGCATTTGACCAGCCAGTTTGAGGCCTACCGCCGCAATGGCCAAGCTCAGAACCAGGGAGGGCATCGCGCGCCCTGGGCCAACCAGGTTGCGCCCCAGATCAGCCCCGATCGCCCGGTGGCCTACTTTTGCATCGAGTTTGGCCTGCACGAGTCGCTGCCTCTTTACGCCGGAGGGCTAGGGGTACTGGCGGGCGACAGCCTCAAGTCGGCCTCTGACCTGGGAGTGCCGATGGTGGGGGTGGGGCTGCTCTACCGCCAGGGCTATTTTCACCAGCACCTCAACCGCAGCGGCTGGCAGGAAGAACACTACGCCCACTGCGAAGTCAACCACCTGCCCATGGAGCTGGTGCGCGACGAGTTTGGTCAGCCGGTGACGATCAAACTCGATATTCGCCAGCGGCCCGTGCGGGTACAGGTGTGGCGGGTACAGGTGGGGCGATCGCAGCTTTACCTGCTCGACACCGATCGCAGCGATAACGACCCGCTCGATCGCCGCATTACCAGCCAGCTCTACGGCGGCAACCCCGAAACTCGCCTGGCCCAGGCCCTGGTGCTGGGCATTGGCGGCGTGCGCATGCTCTACGCCCTCGATATTGAGCCGATGGTGTACCACCTCAACGGCAGCCACGGGGCCTTTGGCCTGCTGGAGGTGGCCCAGCGCGACCTGCGCTACAGCGAGGCCGACTTTGGCGCGATCGCGGCCCAGGTGCGCCAGAGCAGCGTGTTTACCACCCATTCGCCTGTGTCGGCAGCCGGCAACGTATTTGCCGCCGACCTAATTGAGTCGTTTTTGGGCGGCTACTGGCCCCACCTGGGTCTATCGCGCGAAGATTTTCTGGCCCTGGGCAACCACCGCCCCGACGACCCCTGGGGGTTGTTTTCGATGACGGTACTGGCCCTGCGGCTGAGCGGCAAAGCCAACGGTGTCAGCTCGCGCCACGGCGAAATTTGTCGGGAGATGTGGCAGGCCCTCTACCCCGACTGCGAGATGCATCAGGTGCCGATTGGGGCGATTACCAACGGCGTCCATGCCGCCACCTGGACAGCGCCGCTGATGGGCGATCTCTACCGCCAGTACCTGGGCTACGACGACCCCACCCCCCTGACCGACCCCAGCCGCTGGGCCAGAATCGATGCAATCCCCGACGATCAGCTTTGGCAACGGCACAGCCTGCTAAAAGAGCGGCTGATTGCCTACACCCGCGATCGCGTCCGCACCGCCCGCCACAGCCGGGGCGAGGCCGCCGATGAAATTGCCGCCGTCGATCACCTGCTCGACCCCAACGTGCTAACCCTGGGCTTTGGCCGCCGGTTTAGCCCCTACAAGCGTGGCGAACTGCTGTTTAGCGACCTACACCGGGCGATTCGCATTTTGGCCCACCCCCGTCGGCCGATTCAAATTGTATTTGCCGGTAAGGCCAACCCCACCGATGAGGAAGGCAAGCGGATTATTCAGCGGCTGATGGAGTGGTGCCGCCACCCGGCCCTGCGCGATCGCGTCGCCTTTATTGAAGACTACGATATGGCGGTGGCCAAGCTGCTGCTGGCCGGGGTCGACGTGTGGCTCAACCATCCTCGCCGCCCCGAGGCCTCGGGCACCAGTGGTCAAAAAGTAGCCCTCAACGGCGGTCTCAACTGCGCCACTCTCGATGGCTGGTGGGCCGAGGCCTATCGGGCCGGGGGCGCTGGCCAGGCGGCCAACGGCTGGATGATTGGCAAAGCCAACCCAGTCGCCGACCCCGATGTTCAAAACCAGCAGGATGCCGACTCGCTCTACGACCTGCTAGAGCATCACATTGCGCCCCTGTACTACCAGCGCGATGGGCAAAGCTCGGCCCTAGAGGGCCATCGCGGCGGGCTGCCCCGCCAGTGGATTGCGATGATGAAAGCGTCCATTCACTCCTGTGCACCCATCTACAACAGCGATCGCATGGTGGCTGAGTACCTCACCCAAATGTACATGCCCAGCCCCGAGCCCGTAGTGGTCAATGCGTTTTCCTAGGCAGCTATGGCCATAACCCTCTGGCAGGCCGATCTACACCGCCCACCCCTGGTCAGCGACAGCGGCGCACCCCTCTGGGAAATTTTGCTGTGCAGCGCAGATTTTGGCTTTAGCTATGGGGCCACAGTGCCCCAGGCGGCGGTAACCAAAGCCTGGGTAACGGAGCAGATCACCACCGCGACTCAGAAAGCTGGCACCGCTCCCAGCCAAATCCAGGTGTTTCGGCCCCAGGCGCTGTCGCTGCTGACCACGGCTTGCGAACCGCTGGGTATTGCAG
>NZ_JADEXE010000459.1 GCF_015207265.1 Nodosilinea sp. LEGE 07298
CATCCTCAATGCCATGGTGGCCCATGACACCTTATGGCAAGCCCCAGCTTGCTCTCTGCCGCCAGCCGCCACCCCCGTGGCAGCTACTACATAGCAGGGTGAGCTTGACGATCAAGATAATCGCTACTAACTGACGTATTTCTGCGCATCTACCCAATTTTTGTACTTTCGGCTACCAACTCGCTCCTTCTACCAGAAACTTTAAACTTTTGTCCTGGAATATGGGTAATTATCCTGAATAAGGCTTTTTACCTATGTTTTGGGAAGAGTATAGGTAAAAGACTAGATTTTGATTCTCCCCAAGGCATAACTATGACGAGCACTCCGGAAAGCCTAATTGCTGACGTTGTAGCTTTTGCGGCGACATGCAGAAGGAAAATCAATGAATTTGATGAAGCAGAGGTCTTGTGTGGCCTGATAGGCGCATCTGGAAGTGGTAAGTCATCGCTTATCAATGCCATAGCCGGAGAAAGAATATCTGCCGTCGGGGTTGTTGAAACTACTCTAGAAGCACAAGAATTCATCCATCAGGGCATAAAATTTGTTGATCTCCCTGGATGTGGAACAATTAAATTCCCACAAGAAGGCTATATAGAAAAGCTAAATCTATCTATCTATGATTGCTTTTTACTCATTACAGCAAATCGTTTTACGGAAACCGATGTATTTCTTTTTCAGGAACTTTCTAAAATAGGAAAGCTCTGTTTTGTTATCCGCAACAAATTTGATGCTGCCGTTGAGGATGGCATGTATGATAATGGTCATTCAGAAGAGCAAACAAGAAAGATAATCACAGCTGATATTTTAGGAAATCTCTCTCCATCACGTCCTGAAAAGATATATCTTGTATCTGCTCGCAAGCCTATAGAGTACGATCTAGGCAATCTCCTTCGCGATATAGCTGAAGCATTACAGGGATTGAAGCAACAAAGATTTGTAGCTGACATGGGTGCTTATAGCCAAGAGGCACTCAAAAAAAAAGGAAAACTTGCGAGAGATCGAATCCCTCTGTATGCAGTTTTGGCAGCAGCTAATGGGGTTAATCCGATTGTTGGAGTTGATATTGCAGTAGATATGAGTCTTTTGTTGAAATTTGGAAATGAAGTTGCTCATATTTATGGTCTTACTTCAAGCCAGTTTGACTATATCAAACGGCTTTTGGGAGCAGGAGCAATTCCGGTTTCGGTAGCCAAAATCTCTCAATTTTCTGCGAAGTATTTGGCAAAAGAAGGGCTAGTCTCGCTTCTCAAAAAAACTGCCACTCGTCAGGCAGCAAAGCAAACTACTAAATGGATTCCAATTATTGGACAACTTGTTGCTGCTGGAATAGGAGGATCAGCCACTTTTTGGATATGTGAACAAATTGTCAATGAAGCAGAACAGCTAGCTCATGAAATCTTAAGTGAAATTATAGAAAACTCAAAAACCGTTAATGGCAAATAGGGTTATAAAAACTAATTTTCATTGTCTTTTAGGACATCTCTCAAATAAAGCTCTATAAATTCTTCAGCCGCTTGGTAGTTGAGTGTTTTTAGTGCTTTAACAATGTCTAGAAGTGTTTCGGCAGTAGGATCTCGCATTTCGTGCACCCAGCGGTAGACGTTAGTACGTTCTATCCCTAGCGTCTTAGCAAGGCTGTATTGGCTAACCTCGTATTTCTCTAAAACGTGCTTGAGCACCTGACCTGCTTTACCCATGAGCCCTATGGTGTCAGAGGTTCATGGCTTCGTAAATGAATACCTAATAGTTGACGAATACCTAATGGATAACTGTTATGATGCGTATTCCTAATGGTTCACGCACTTAAAAGGTATTCCTATGCCGCAAGCGTTTATTCCTTCAGCGTTGTCTAACCCTGCATTGCAAGTCACCATCGAGCCTGCTGCCGAGCCGGGGCGAGAGACCATTCGTATATTGGTTATTGGCACTGCCCACGGGTGCGATCGCATCATTCACGAGCTTTACCGCCTGGGCTTTGCCGAAGTACGCGAGTGGAGCAAACCCCAGCCCACCGGGCGCATCAACGAAATCATGCGCGTGCTCACCCGCTATGTCTTGATAGCTTCGTAGGGTTACAACGTGGCTGGCTCACCACTCAGCCATTCAGGCCTCGGCTTTCTGCAAACGCCCGGTTGCGCTGAAGCTCTAGCTCTAGCTGCACCAGGTCGCTGAGCTGGGCGGTGAGCACTTCAACTCGTTTGTTAGCGGCTACTTTGCGGTGCAGGGCGGCGCGGGCCAGGTCTTCGCGGTTGTGGTCTAGCGCCTTTTGGGCTACGCGGTGCCAATCGCGGACATCTTTTTGGGCAGATTGCTGGTCGGCGAGGGTAGTGTTGTAGGCGGTGGCGATGTCGCCGAGGGCTTTTTGAAAGTTGGCGCGGGCCTGTTCGGGGGTGGTGACGTGGCGATCGCGATCGGCTAATCGCCTCAGTTCAGGCAGGTTGAGCTGTTCGGGGCGCAGGCCAAAGTTGATCAGCTGGCGGCTCTCGCTACGGTCTGTGGTGCACCAGGTGGCAAAGTGCTCGCAGTTGTTTTGCAGCAGGTCGTACTGGCGCTCGCCCAGGCGGCTGGTGGCCCGCTCGATCACTGTGTCTGGGGTGTAGATGACAGATTGCCGCACGGTGTAAACCGAGTTGCTCCACGAGAAGGCGGCATAGCTGGTGCGGGCCACTTCAGCCTCTTCCCTAGCTTTGCTGTAGTGGATAACGGTGTCGTCGCCGCAGTCGATGCCGTGGTGCTGGTACAGGCCCGGCACCCCCGCCAGGTCGCGCATGACGTAGATTTGATCGCCCTTGGCCATAGCTGCTGCCGTTTGGTTGGAATAACCGGAGCGCAATAGGTATCGCGAGCCGGTTTGAAGGTACTGCTCTCGTTATAACAGTCCTATTTGTGGGGGGGCAGTGTGGGCATACACACCGCTAAAACCTGAGTTCCCCCGTTGCTAAATCGAGGGTGATCTGCCCGTCAGCGGCGGGGATTAATACCTGCGAGCCGTCGTCGGCAATTTCGGGCTCACCGGTAAGCCAAAAGCCCTGGGCGGCCTGCTCAACGACCTCAGCCCGAGTCTGCCCCGTGACTTCCACAATATCGTCAAAGCTGTGCTGGGCCGCGATCGCTCCATTTGGCCCCAGCACCGTCATGGCATAGGGGCTGGCCACATTAATCCATTCATCGAGCAAGACCACCGTGCCCGCGTCGGTGACCAGGGCCAGCCGGGGGCCGTAGCTGTGGGGCAGGGTTTGTGACCAGACCTGCTGGCAGCGATCGCCCCTCATTTCAAACAGGCTAGCGGTGGTGCGCCGAGTGCCTGTCGCCTCTTGCCCTAGCGTCAACACCAGGTGGTAGGTACCGGCTGGCGACGCCTCGTGGCGCAGCAATGGCGGGTAAGGGATGGCATCTCGGCCCAGCATAGGCGGCGCTTGCGACAGCAATTCGAGATCAGACGGGGACAGATCGGGGGGCAGTGGGGCGATCGCCAGCTGCCCCGCCAAGATTCCACCCATCAAAGCCCCTAGCATTACGATCTCCGGGGCTGCCAACCCAGGTACCCCGCCAGCAGCGCCGCCGTGATCAAGCTCATGGCCGGGCCATTGGGAATGGGGCGCGGTGGTTCGGGGTCGACAAAGGCCGCTTCGGGCTGGAG
>NZ_JADEXE010000460.1 GCF_015207265.1 Nodosilinea sp. LEGE 07298
TTGGTGGGCTAGGTCGATGCCTTTGGCAACGAGTTTTTCACCTTCGGTGCTGAGCGTTTCGAGGGAGTCAAAGCCAAAGCGCTGGGCATCGCGCAGGGTTTTGCTGACCAAAATTAGCCGCCCTGAGAAGATCAGCGCCCAGCCAAAGCCTTCGTGGCTGAGGTCGATCACCACCTGGGAGAGCTGGCCGGTTTCGGCTTCGATGCGGTAGGCGATCGCCCGGTAAAAAGCCATAATTCGGCTCTGGGTGATAGGGTCCACCTCGCCTTCTACAGAAATTTTGCGTTTTTGGGCTTTGCTGAGTACGTAGGGCTTGAGTAGCAGCTCATCGGCCCAGTGGCGGTAGGTGCCGTAGGGGTCGTTGGCGCGCATCTGCTGCACCATGGCCTTGAGAAAGGGGGAGCTATCAACTATCAGGGCAGAGCTAAGGGCAACAGGAGATTCAGCGGTGGTCATACGGTTACTTCCTCTTCAGTTTCGATGTAGGCGTCTTCAAATTTGGGGGTCTGGTCCTGGCGCAGGGCCTTGCGCAACCAGGGTGGCGGATTGCCCTGGAGGGTCTGCATCAGCTGAATTAGCATTGCCTCGATTTCATCATCTTCAGAGTGAGATTTCATCGGGGTAATGCGGTGGTTGATTAACCGGGCCGCCGCACTGCCGCCAATGTCGGCCACATAGACGATGGTGCAGCCCGCCAGCGCCTTCAGCTTGGGTTCGAGCTTGTCTTCGTTGCCGTCTTCCTTTAGCTCACCGCCAAAGGTAAGGGTTTCGAGAAAGGTGTAGCCGTCGAGGGTGAGGTCGTAGACATCGATCTGGCTGGCCCAACCAAAGTGGGCATTGATGTGGACGTTGTCTTTGGTTGCGAAGGCTATTTTCATGGCAAATCTCCTAGCTTTAAGGTTGAGAATTTTGAATGGTCTTTTCTGGCTCCCCTCTCCTGTCTGGGAGAGGGGCTGGGGATGAGGGCTAGTAAGCCAAGGGTGATGGTGGGCAGTGCCCACCCTACGGGATTCTGGCTCTGGGGGAGAGGGCTAACCACTCCCCTCCCGCCACCGATGCACCAGCGCGTGGGTGCGCTCTTCGTCCGCCTCTAGCAGCAGGTTGCCGATCGCAAACAGCAGATCCAGCGTGCCGCGATAGCCGACGGTGCAGCGATGGCCGTTGCCCAGGTGTTCTAGCATGGGGAACCCGTGCAGGTAGAGAGGAATGCCCATGCGGCGGGCGATCGGGCGGGCCTTGGAGTTGGTGATCCACAGGTCGGCGGTGGCGGCCATATCGGTGAGGTCTTCGAAGTCGCCGATGTAGACCTGCTCGGTGGGGAGATCCTTTAGCAGGGGCGAGGGGGCGGCGGTAACAGCGGCCTGAATTTCGGCTCCGGTGCTGTGCAGCCACCAGGCGATGTTGTGGAGTAGGTCGGGTTCGAGGGCGATCGCCACCTTTTTCCGGCCAAAGAAAAAGTGAGTGTCGAGCATGGCATCCTGCACCTGGCGACGCTGGCGCAGGTACTTGGCGGGCACGGGCTGGCCACTGATTTGGGAGAGTGTGTGGAGGAATTCGTCCACGGCTCTCAATCCTGTCAGCTGGGTGAAGGTAACGGCGGGGGTGTTGAAGCGATCGGTGAGGATGGTTGCGGCTTTGGTCATGCTGCCACCCAGGGCCAGGGTGAGGGCCGATCGCCCCACGGCCTTGAGTTCTGCCACGGTGGTGCCGCCGGTTGCAGTGGTGGCAAAGTCGGCATCCTCCAGGTGGCCATCTAGGGAGGTGGAAATGTCGGGGACTGCGATCGCGGTCAGTCCAAAAGCCTCGACCATCTCCTTCAGTTCCGCCACATCGCCGGGGCCAAAGGCGGCACTGGCCAACAGTGTTACTTGGCGAGGGTTCACCGTCCCTGGTTCAGGCATGGTCTGCACCAGGCTCTCCACAGCTGCCGCAAAGCCGTCTTCCAAACTGCCCTTGTAGTCGGGGGTGGAGGCCAACACAACCGGCACGGTGACCTCGGGATTGGCTTTGTGAAAGTCGCGCAGAATGGCCTGCATGTCGTCACCTCGGGTTTCGGTCAGGCCGGTGGTCAACAGGCCCACCAGCTCCGGTTGCGAGTTCTTAATCACCGTCAGCAGGCCGCCGTGGACGTTGTCGTCGCCGCCCAGTACCGTGCTCACCTCGCTCATCGCCGTGGTCGCCAGGGGAATCGCCTCCTGAAAGTGGTTGACCAGCATCACCTTGGCAAAGGCCGTGCAGCCTTGGGAACCGTGGAACAGCGGCATGGCCCCCTGAATGCCGAGGAAGGCTAGCGCTGCCCCGAGGGGCTGGCTTTGCTTCAGCGGGTTGACGGTAAGGGCCTTGCGGCGGGCGATGATTTTGGTGGGAGGGGTATAGGGTTTACGGTGTACGGTATACGGTGCGTCTTGGGTGCTGAAGGCAGCAGGTGGCACCTCCGCTGAACCGTCCTCAACCGCTGACCGTAAACCGTGAACCGTAAACCGTGAACCCTCCCCCTCCCAAGGCGCTTCCCGTCGCACCTCATCCCACACCGGGCTGTGCAGGGTTTCATCCAGTTCTTTCGCCATTTCCAACAGGCCGCCGTAGCCGGAATAGGGGTTGTGGCGCTCCTGGTTGATGTGCAGAAAGGGGATGCGGGCTTTGAGGGCGGTGTACTGGTTGCGGCCTCCGGCGATCAGCATGTCGGCATTGGTTTTCTCGATCACCTTCAGCAGTTCGGCGGCTCCGCCTTTTTCGAGCATGATGCCGTCCTGGCCGAGCAGGGTTTTGATCCGGGCTTTGTCTTCTTCGGTGCTCTTTTTGCTGCTGGTGGCGACCACTTTAATGCCCAGGTCTTGGGCGGCGGAGATGATCGACCAGGATTTGACGCCGCCGGTGTAGAGGACGACTCGCTTGCCCTGGAGGCGATCGCGGTAGGGCGTGAGCTGCTGATCCAGCTTGGCGGTTTCTTCAGCGATCACGGTTTCCACGCGGGCCTGCATGGCGGCGTCACCGAGTTTGGCTGCGATCGCCCGCAGGCAGTGGTTCATATCCGCCACCCCGTAGAATGACTCTTCGATGTAGGGAATGCCGTAGCGCTCTTCCATCTTGTGGGCCAGGTTGATCAGCGCCTTCGAGCAGATCATCACGTTGAGCTTGGCCCGATGGGCGTAGGCCACCTCCTGATAGAGAGCATCGCCGGTAATCTTAGACAGCACCCGAATGCCGACTTTCTCAAACAGGGGCAGCACGCCCCACATTTCCCCGGCGATGTTGTATTCGCCAATCAGATTGATGTCGTAGGGGGTGGTGGTTTCGGGCTCTGCCGTACCGATCACGTGCTCCAGCAGGGCTTCCCCGGCCAGACGGTTGCCCAGGTTCTTGCTGCCCACAAAGCCGGGGGATTGCACCGGCACCACTGGCAGGCCCAGCTTCTCTGTGGCCGCCTTGCACACAGCCTCCAGGTCATCGCCAATCAGCGCCGTCACACAGGTGGAATAGACAAACACGGCGGCGGGGCTGTAGCGCTCCTGCACATCCTGAATGGCTTTATACAGCTTTTTCTCGCCGCCAAAGATGATGTCGTTTTCGCTCAGGTCGGTGGTGAAGCCCATTTTGTAGAGGGTGTCGCCCGACGATAGGC
>NZ_JADEXE010000057.1 GCF_015207265.1 Nodosilinea sp. LEGE 07298
TCTCCCCCTCGCCCTGGGAGCCATGCCCAGCCGCCATCCCAAACCCCTAACGGCCCTTCTCCTGGCCAGCATTCTCGCCTTCCTCCTGCTGCTGGCCCCCATCATCGGATTCCAGCCCGCCCACGCCGAAGCCTGGGACGAACACATCCCCTCCACCCAATACAACGGGGCACTGGTCCCCGACTGGGGCCACATCACCTTCTCCACCCTGCCTGTCATCAGCGAATCCGGCTCTCTCCAAATCCCCGATTCCCTCGCCGCACAACTGGGCTACAACCCCTCCCGCATCTGGTCAGAAAACACTCCTATCGACCAGGTGCTGATGCTCGGCGACCTGCAAGACGCCTTTGGCCTGCAAACCTTCAATCTTGGCACCATCGCCCAGCTTACCGGGCTCAACCTCAACGGCATCAGCCTGGCTAACTTTCCCCTCATTGCCCAACAAACCCTCGCCAGCCTGGTGGCGGCCATTCCCCAACTGGCCCAGCGTACCCTCGATCAGGTGCCTATCCTCAAAGACCTGGTTAGCCTCAACCTCAACAACCTCAGCCCTTCTGCTCTCAGTAACCTGGCCCTACAATCCCTCAACCTGAGTGACTTCGGCAGCAGCCCCCTGTCAGAACTGGCAACCAACGGCCTGCTGGGTCAATTTTCCCTCGGCGACCTGAATCTGAGCCAGTACAGCCTCACCGCCATCCCTGGCCTGGCCCAAACCCCCTTGGCAAACCTCCAGGGCTGGCAGCAAACCTTTGTCGGTCAGGTACCCGGTCTCTCCCAGGTGCCCTTCGCCGCCTTTCCCAATGCTCCCACCGCAGGCTACTTCGGCTTCATTGCCATTGATGATGTCACCTACGGCCCGATGGAGCATCGCAGTACTCCCACCCAGCGCTCCATCACCGGCAGCGACAAAGTCGGTTTCAACTATCAGTGCGCTCAATCCCGAGGCTGCGCCTACCTGGAACTCAACTCGCCTGCATCCCTCGGCGTAGCTGGCGATCCAGGAGGACTCCACGGGGCGCAGTGGATTAAAGGCGGCACGGGGCAGGGAGCCCAAATGGTGCCAGGGGGACACGGCATTCTGGGCGTCATCAACGGTGGGCAAGAGCCGACCGGGCGTTTGCCCTTTGGCCCGGTCTTCAAAGTGGTGCTCACCAACACCGATGAATCGTCCGGCACCGTCACCTTTGGTATCTACTTCCGCGTCTGCCACCACGGCTTGATCGACCTGGGCTGTACGCCCTACTTTATTGGCCCCATCCCCTGGTTCAGCGCCCAGGAAAAGGGCATCGTCTTTGTCGGTGAAACGCCAGGTACCCCACCCAGCGACATTCCCGATATTCCACCCCTGCCTGCCGAAGTGCAGCAGCAGATTGATGCCCTGATTCAGGCCAACAAACCGGATTCCCTCAGCGCCGTGACTGTGGATGGCCCTTGTCTGGCTAAAGTGATGAGCCAGGTGCCGCCCTCGGAATCCTCCGCTGCGGCTACGACCGTGCCTAAGCTTTTGGAAGCGGCGCAACGGGCAGGCATCACCGATCGCGCCCAGCTCGCCTATATTCTGGCCACCGCTGAAACCGAAACCAACTTTCGCCCCCGCAATGAAGACGGCGGCTATTGCGGCGAATATGGCCCCGGCTGCTATTACGGACGCGGCGACGTACAGCTCACTGGCCAAAGCAACTACCAGTACTGGTCAAACCGCCTGGGGGTAGACCTGATCAATCATCCCGAACTGGCAAACCAGCCAGATCTAGCCGCCACAATTGCCGTGGAAGGGATGCGCGATGGCACCTTCACCGGCAACCGCTTGGGGCAATACATCAACGGCCAGAACCATGATTTTGTCGGAGCTCGCCACATCGTCAACGACAGCGACAAGAGCGATCAGGTGGCGCAGCAGGCCGATCAGTTTCTGGGAGCGCTTAATCAATGCGCCACCGTGGCCACCACCACCGACACCAACCTCACCAGCGCTAACCATCCCGGTCAGCTGATTGCTCGCTCCAACGGCAACGCCACCGAGCAGAAGATCGTGAATGCCATCAATGCTCATTACAACGAGTCGTCAGCCGGTGGGCCGGGGGGTGGCAACGTCGCATGTGCCTACGAGGTCAACCGGGTACTCCAAGATTCCATCGGCCACAAAATAGGTTTCAATCCCAATCTGGTGTCCTCGGTTGAAGCCGACTTGCAATCTGGCTCCGGTCAACGTATCGGCGCTCAGTGGGCACATGCCGGAGATGTCATTGTGTTTCGCGGCTCGTCCGACGACCACATCGGCTTTTGCCTGAATGACGGCTGCAGCCAGGTGCTCTCCAACTCTTCCAGTCAGTCTCAATTTCGCTGGGTGGGGAGTCGAGGGTCTTACGAGACCTACTACAACACCCAAGGCCACATCTATCGCGTTCAAGGCTAGCGTCACGTCCTTAGGAGGGTTAACCCCATGATTTACCGCATGTTGTCTGTTTTGGTTTTATCCGCCGTACTGACGATTTGGAGCATGTTACCTGCTCTAGGCGATGTCTCGATGGATTCTCCGTTCGCGGCAGCGGTCACGACTGCTCTGAATATTCCGTCAAGCATTTGCACGCCCAAAATCCTCCACGCGGCCCAGATCGACCCCTATGCCCTGGTGGAATGGCAGTGCGGGGAAGGTGGAGGGGAACTGCTGCTTCAGCTCAAAGACGGGACTTGGCAGCCGGTCAATGGCGATGGTGGCTCCTATGAAAGCCGTGACTTGATCGCATTGGGCGTCCCTGCCGAGACTGCGGTGCAACTGGTGCAGCAGCTTCAGGCTCAGTGGAGTGAGGAGAAGTGACATGACCGCCAACCGCACGGTACTCACCCTCTGTCTGAGCTTCACGGTCGGACTCTTGCTGGTGACGCTGCCCTTGCTGGGCTGGGGCGACAGTCCCGCATCATCGGCGCTGTTGGCCCCGGTTCTGACCCAGCCTTCTCCCACCGTGGCGGCTCAGATCTACCTACCCACCCCCCTGCCCGATGTTGAGCTCCCCGATGGGGCACGAATCTGCCTAGAGCCCTTCGGCGAACGCTTCGATGTCTTCGGCACCGTGCAAGACCAGGGCAAAACCACTTACCTGCTCGGCCTCTACTCCGACTTTGTTACCACCAATCCCTTGGATGCCAGCGATGAGGTGATTGTGGTTGACCCGCAGCAGGGGTGCGATCGCGTTATCGATTCCACCTCTACCCGACGACCCCTCAGCAGCTATGTTTCCGCCAAAGCTGCTGAAAGCCTGGAGCTTCAGCGCTATCAACAGGCGATCGCTCAACTCGGCAGCCTCCATGCCTTTCAGCAAAGCCTGACCGCCCACATCAACGCCGAACACGGGCTGTATCTCCTCTCTGCTGAGCAGGTAAACGCCCTCAAACAGCTCCACGTCAGCTTTCCCAACACCTACCGCCTGCTGGCCGATGAAACCTTCCCCACTTCAGAACCATGATTCGCCTTCGCCTTTTGTCTCTTATCTGCTTGAGCTGTGGAATTTTCTTCCTTTGCGGCTGCACAGCCGCAAACGGACAGGACATCCCTCGAATTCCCGGCGCTCAAACTGTGTTGCCCGAGTTCCAAAGCCTGCTGCCGACGATCCAGCAACAGACTCAACTCGCGATTGTGCTCCCCACTGTCATTCCCACCGATGCTCTGGTGCCCTCGGACAGTGGCCCAAAGCCCTATCTAAACGTGCCGATCACCGCCGATGGCCGCTTTCAGCAGGTTGTGCCTCACCTCATGATCGCTACCGCCTCCCACTACGAAATCTCCCTTGATGCCACTCCCGACTGTCAGGGAGACGACCGCTGCTCTTTTGGCTTTCTCTCCGGCGAACAGGTCTTTCAAAACACCCCCACGGTGGCATCCCTCTATGCCTATGAACTCAAACCCGACTTTCAACCCATGGCGCGATCGCCTGAAGCCATGGGTGAAGTCTCCCTCACAGGCGGCATCACTGGCACCTTCATTCCCTTCGTCTGCGGGGCTAACTGCGACACGTCCAAGGTTTTCTGGGAGCAAAGCGGCGTGCGCTACGGCGTCGGTATCCGCTACGGCTCCCAGGCCAGCCTCATCACCTTTGCCAACTCTGTCATCCAAAACGAAAGGACAACGCCATGAACCCTGCCATTGCACCTGCCCCAATTGAGGCTGAAGTCGCTGAAGCCACCTTACCCGAGAGCATCAGCGAACTGACCCAAGCGCTGCAAGCCGTTCTCCAGCAGTACCTCCCCTTCGTCCCCGAAGATGTCTCGGTCTTCTTTGGTGGAGCCGAAGTCTACCGCTATTGCCCCTCGGACGACAGCGTTGCCTGGTGGGGCTACTACTGGGGCGACCCGGAAGCGCCCTCAGCGACGGGGGAGCCATGAGCCCTCATGAACCCCGACGCCAAAGAGCAGCTCATTCAGCACTTCCGCGATCGCCTCCTGGCGGGTACCCGCTATCCCCGGATCACTGAAGCAAGGCGAGAAGCCACCGACGTTCTGGGAAAGCTGATTGTCCCCGGTGACCCACTCACCAAAGTGGTCGATGAAGCCATGGAAGCAGCGGTGGTTAGAGCTTCTAGCCAAATGATCGGCCAATGCCCCACCACCCACGACGCCTACGATCGCCTGGTGGAATTGCTGGAGCAACAGCCCAATCTCACCGTCCGTTCCTCCACCTCTGTCCTCCAGCAGGCCTACAGCACCCCAGTTCCGATTGCTTACCTGGCCTCGGTTCTGGCCGATATCACTCCTGAAACCTCTGTTTATGAACCCACAGCTGGGAATGGGGCGCTGTTGATTGGGGCGAATCCAGAGCGGGTGATAGCGAATGAGATCAACGGCGATCGCATCGCCGAACTCCGGAGTCGAGGCTACCGGCAGCTCACCCAGAACGATGCCACCACCTACCAACCCCAGGAGGTAGTAGACCGAATCATCTGCAACCCGCCCTTTGGCTCGATCAAAGGAGCCAACCACCGCACCCAGCATTTCCCTATAGCTGATACCTGGACAACTCAGGTGGATCAGGCGATCGCCCTCAAAGCCCTGGAGGCAATGAAAGACAACGGGCGAGCAGTGCTGATTCTGGGAGGCAAAAAGGGCATTGACCCAGAGTTGCGATCGGAGCGTTACAACACCCGCGAAAGTCGCGCCTTCTTCTACGTTCTCTATAGCCAGTACGCCGTCACCGATCATTTTTCGATTTCCGGTGACCTCTACCGCAAGCAGGGAGCCGGATTCCCCATTGATGTCATCGTCATTGCCGGACGAGGGCCGTCTACCCGGCATCTCCCCGCTGCCCAAGTCCCTGACCTCAAAACTACCTTCGCTGAACTCAAGGAGACCTTACCGAATGGGCCAATACGACAGCTATCCCCAGATCTGGGCACCGCCTCGCTCCCAGGCGCTGTTCGTGGTGAAAGTCCCCCAGAACCTGCAATCCCTCGACCAATCAACCTACCTGGAATTGATGCAGCAACGGGTCATCTGGATGATTCAGCAGTGGATGCAGGAGATGGAGAGCGACCAGGAAGAAGTCCAAGCCTTTCTGAGCCAAATGCTGCAACGACTGGACTCAACCCAGCGAATTCCCCCGGTTCAACAGGACAACGACCTAGAGTACGCCCTGGTTCAGTGGCAAGAAGCCTGGGCCACCCTCCTGATTCGCGACAACTGGCGGTTCAAATATTTGCTGCCGGAAGCTATCGGAAATCAGACCTTTTCCGTGCAACCCCTATCGCCCAGTCAACCCAGCTATCAAGACCTCCTCGATCTCCATCAAGAGACATCTCTGGAAAGCTGGCTGATCAACCTTCTGCCCTAACACCCCCATCACTGCCTGGAGAACCCCCAATGGACGTGACAACCAACAGTGCTGCTGAACAAGATGCGACCGACTACGGTGCTCAGCTTAAGCAGGTGCCCTACTTGCCGCGCAGCCAGGCCCCTTCGACCAGCGTCTTAATCCCCTTCAACATGGTCAGCTCTGCGCAGGCCGCGTTGGATCAGTTTGAGCAGCGCCACGGCGATATCGATGAATTTCTGACCACTCGGTTGGGCTACACCAACGCGGAGGAGATGCATCAGTATCTCTCTGCAGAGCAGGTGGATGCCTCAGCGCTTGCCATCAGCAACATCGAGAAAGGCGCAGGCTTTATCGTTGGCGACCAAACGGGCATCGGCAAAGGCCGCATCTGCGCCAGCCTCATGCGCTACGCCCATCAACAGGGTAAAGACGTCATCTTTGTCACGGAAAGCAAAAAACTCTACGCCGACATGATGCGCGATGTCTCCGACATCGGCCTCTATCGGTTCAATCCCTTCATCACCGATTCCAGCGCTGATATCCCGCTATCGAATGGTCAGGTATTGACCACTAGCTCATCGGCTCAGCAAAAGAAGGCCATGCAGGAAATGATGGTCTCCCGGACGCTGAAGGGGCATAACGCCATTTTCACGACCTACGACCAGCTGCAAACCGTTGGCAAGAAAGAACCGCTGCGCCGTGATTTCCTCAGAACCTTTGCTCCCAATGCCATTCTGATCCTCGATGAGGCCCATGAAGCGGGAGGCACCAAAAATCAGTGGAAGCCCAATCGGCAGGCCCCTAACCGCGCCGAGTTCGTCCGCCAGCTCATAGACCTTTCCTCCGGCGTCTTCTACTCCTCGGCCACCTACGCCAAACGCCCCGACGTGATGGATCTTTACGCCCGTCGCACCGACTTGCGCCTGGCGGTCAGCAGCATGGATGCTCTGGAGAATATTCTTACCCGTGGTGGTGTCCCCCTCCAGCAAATGGTGGCCAGTAAGTTTGTCGCCTCGGGCCAGATGCTCAGGCGCGAGCGCTCCTATGACGGCGTTAGCTTTCAGGCCAAAGTCGTGCCGGTGGAGCGCGATGTGGCCGATGAATTCTCCGCTGCCATGCGAGCGATCAAAGACTTCGACCGGGCCAAGCAGAAGGCTATCAAAGATCTGGATAAGGAACTCAAAAAAGAAGCCAAAGCCCTGGGAGACGACAACGCCATCGGTGAGGTCGGAGCCAAGAGTACCAACTTCACCTCCTTGATGCACAACTGTATCGAGCAAGGGCTGCTGGCGCAGAAGTCTGAAGCCACGGTGCAGGAGGCGATTCACTCCTTGCAAAACGGCCAGAAGCCAGTGATCGCCGTGGCCAACACCATGGGCAGCTTCATCCAGGGGTACGCCGATGCCCATGACCTCAAGCATGGCGATCGCCTGGATCTGTCCTTTGCCAACTTGCTGGAGCGCTATCTAGAGCGCTCGCGGGATGTCGTGCTGCGGAACTACAAAGGCCAGAGCGATCGCCACCGCCTCACCG
The DNA here is from genome assembly GCF_015207265.1 of Nodosilinea sp. LEGE 07298. Classification (GTDB taxonomy): domain Bacteria; phylum Cyanobacteriota; class Cyanobacteriia; order Phormidesmidales; family Phormidesmidaceae; genus Nodosilinea. The sequence continues at coordinate 7,337 of NZ_JADEXE010000057.1, forward strand.
ATGATGAACTCGGCGACGAAGGGCTTTTCGCCTACGAAGATGCCCTGGACTGTATCCGGGAAGGGGACTTCAGCCGTATTCCCATCAGCCCCATTGACTACATTGAGCAGAGATTGGAGCAGGCAGGCTATCGAGTTAGTGAAGTCACGGGCCGTAAGGCCGGACTGGACTATGCTCCCGATGGCACTACGACCTACAAAGTCCGCACCGAGAGCGAAACCTCCTCCAAAGCCAAAATCGAAGCCGTGGCCCTCTTCAACGCCGGAGATGCCGATGCCATCCTGCTGAACTGCTCGGGCTCCACTGGCATCTCCCTCCATGCCTCAGAAAAGTTCGCCGACCAGCGTCCCCGGCACATGATCGTTGCCCAGGCCGAGCGGGATATCAATGTCTTCATGCAGATGCTGGGCCGCATTCACCGCACCGGGCAGGTGGAATTGCCCAGCTACACCCTGCTGATGGGGGATCTGCCTGCGGAAAAGCGACCCGGTGCGATTCTTTGCCGCAAGATGGCCAGCCTCAATGCCAATACCACTGCCTCACGAGAGACCGACATCTCCATCAGCAACGTGGTGGATTTCATGAATGCCTACGGGGAGCAGGTGGTGAATGAACTGCTTACCGACGATTTGGAACTCAATGCCCAACTGGACTTCCCTACCCTCAAAGCCCAAAACGATGGCTCTGAGGTGGCCCTGATTAAGCGGGTGACGGGGGCCATCCCGTTGCTACCGATTGAGCAGCAGGAAGCAGTCTATGACCTGATTGAATCCGAGTACAAAGAGCTGGTGGATCAGGCTCGGGCTATGGGAGAAAGCATCCTAGAGGCAGATCAGCTCGATCTCGATGCCCGTACTACCGCCCGCATGGAGGTTATCCCGGATGATAGCCCCGTTAAGACCGAGTTCACGGGGCCGGTGTATCTGGAGATTGTCGATGCCAAGAGTGCCAGCAAACCGCTGACCCAGCTCCAAGCGGTAAATGTGCTGCGGGAAGGGCTGGGTCTAGATACGGTGAAAACGTTGGATGACCATGACCTGGGAGTGCTGGAGGCTCCGTCAAAGCAGCGAGCCAATGGGGCGATCGCATCCCTAACCGAAGCGACTGAAAAATATCGCACCGCTGTTCTCGCCACTAAGAATGAAGAGTCGGCGGCCAATAAGTTCAGCGATCGCCTCGATAAGCAATTTGACCAGGTCTCCTCAACCCTTGAGCAATTCCCCAGTGGTACCCCGGTTCGCATTGTCTCCAGCACTACCCAAAGCGTATTCTATGGGGTCGTTGCTGGAATCGATCAAAAGGTTCGCCCCGGCAGTCCCGCTGCGCCCAACAACTGGAAGATGCGGCTGCTAGTAGCGGATTCAGCAAGGCAGATCACCGTGCCCCTCTCGAAACTCAATAGCTGGCGCGAAGGGGCGGTCAACATTACCCCCCAGGCCCAGGACTGGTTTGGCAACGACGTTTACAGCCTCTTCGATAAGTTCCAGCAAAGCGGTCGGGTCGAGCGGCAAATTTTTACCGGCAACATTATCAAAGCCTTCGAGAAGTATCCCAAAGGTAAGCTGGTCAACTTCACTGACCACCAGGGCCAAGTGCGCCAAGGGCTGGTAATGCCCAAGGAGTTCGATATCCGTGAAGAGCTGGATAAAGAGCCGGTGTCGTTCAAGCAGGGCTATCAGGTCAAGGCCTTTCTCACTGATCTGACCAGTCGCCGAGGGGCAGTAAAGACTCTTGACGAGCTACTGATTCTCAAAGCCCAGGCCAATGGCGAAGGTTTCGTGCTGCAGGCTCCCAAGGCCAAAGAATCGGGGGCGAAATACTTCCTCGATGAAGCTTTGATTACAGCCGTCGGCAACGACTTCCATTCCGTGGCGGATCGCATGGAAGTGGTGGTGCCTCCCGAACGGCTGGAGCAAACCCTCACGGTGCTGATGAACCAGCGCCAGTACACCTTGGCAGCTTTTGACCACAAGGAAGTGGCCCGTGAGTATCTCGGTATTCAGCTCCCCAAACTGGAGGTGATTGATGGGGCGATGCCTGCTCCAGCTCCTGTTCGTGAACCTCTTCCCCTGCCTCCTCCTCCTCTTCCTCCAGCATCAGCCCAGCCCACCACTTCTGCTGGGGGAATTCTGCCGCCTAAGCAGCAGCAGGGCCAGATTGAAAAGCGCATCGCCACCTTCCTGGAGAAAGCCGGAATTCGAGAGGCCATTACCGCAGGCGAAGACTACCACCTCAAAATCGAGAATGAGCCCTACATTCCTCTGGTGGTGGAGCGGCAGCTCGATGAGCTATACCTGACCCACTACCTGGAGCAAAACGGCGACACCTTCATCGACACCGAAATGGTGTTCAAAATCCAAGAGGACGGGCAACTCCGGTTCAAGGAAGTAGCCACCCAAGACCCGATTCGAGGGGGAGAGCTGAGAGCCCCGGATCGCCTCTTTGCTCAAACCTTCTCCCGCAATATCCAGCACCAGGGCTTTGCTGAGGCGGCAAAGCAGCAGCTTCAGGCTCAGTCAGTTCAATCTCAGACAGACGTGACTCCTAACGTTCAATCCGTACCTGCTGTCCCTGAGCCCAGCCCCCTGAAGCCAGAGCTCAAAGCTTACCTCGACCTCAAAGCCCAGTATCCCGATGCCCTGCTACTGAGCAAAACAGCCGATGGACGCTTCTACGAAGCCTATGGGGAAGATGCCAGAGCGCTGGCGGCGAAGACCGAGGTCATTCTCACCAGCACCGATTCGGGCAGCCCCGAGCTGGGTCGGGTAACTGTGACGGGCTTTCCGGTTCATGCCAAGGACCGCTATCTCGAATGGTTGCGGCAGAGTATCTCGGTGGTGACAGTCAATGGCTCAGAGACCATCGAGGTACATCCTCAGATCGAACCTTCAGAGAGTCCAGTGGCGGCTCCGGTCAATCAGGCCTCTGAAGCACCCGCAATTCCTGACGAGCCAATCAGGCCAGCGATCGCCCTGGCCCCTGAAATACCGCTGACCGCAGAAGAGCAGCCGAGTCTGTTTTCCCTGGAAACCTTTGCAGGGCCAGCCCAACCTCCAACCCATCTCGTTCAGGGCGATCCGGCCTGGAACCAGACTGCCGAGCCTCTACCCTCCACCGAAAAGCCGGTTGAGGCTCCTCCTTTAGTCGCCGAGGAAACCCGATCGCCCCCACCAATCACGGCCCAGCCCTCCGTTGAAGACCTAAGGCAATGGTATCGCCATGCTCGCGATATCGGCCGGTCGGAGCAACACCTGAAGCAAATTGAGGTGATCAGCCGGGGTGCAATGGCCGGGAAGGCGCTGGGCGATCTTGACCTCCAGGCCATGACCCGTGATGAATCCGCCTGGCAGGCTCAGATCACCACCGTCACCGAGCAGGCCCGCTCCATCCTCAACCTCGTCGGTACCCAGGACAGCGAAGGCCAACACTTCAGCGGCAAAACGTACCAGATCCACGGCAGCAACCACCACCTCAGCATCGCCGCTACCGGTCGAGGGGATCTTCTGAACCTAGAGCAGGGCCAAATCACCCTCGCCAAAATCACCCACGTTGATGCCCAGCGGTTTCAGACCTTTGCCGAGCTAATTCAAAGCCGTGCGTTGACTGTTCAGACCGCTCAGCGGCAACCCGTTGGTTTAGAACCCTAACCTTTCCCTATCTGGTGATGGCCATGGCCCTTCCCCACAATGCGGGCGTCTGGGCGACGGTGCAGTGGTTAGCGGCGCGAAAACTCCCCGCACTGCCTGTCGCTCCAGCTCAAGACCCCTATCGCTATCCGCGCATCGTGGCAGCGAAGCCGCAGCGGGGCATCTACGAGCATGTTGAGTGCTACTGGCAGGACGGGCAGCTTCGACCCAATCCCTTGTTCACCGGCAAAAACCCGTCCTATCTGGATGGGCGAGGGATTCCCCATCTGGTCTATCACCACCACTACCAAAACCGATTGCCGACTCAGCAGGAACTACGCCAGTGGTTTGCCCATCCTCAAACCGGGGTGGGGTCTCTCGGGGGGCATCAGGGTCTGGCCTGGATTGATTTTGATACCAAGGGCTTTGAGTCGTCGAAGGCCTGTGATCAAGCGATCGCCCAGTGGCTAAATCAGCATCCTCGCCTCAAAGACACCTTTGCCGAGCGCACCCACAGCGGCGGCTGGCGATTCGCCGTCAAGCTACAAACCTCGCCAGGCTTCACCAATTTTGCCCTTGAACCAGGCGGGGAACACGTTGGCGAAGTGCTAGGTACAGGCCGTTTCACCGTTCTGGCTCCCACGATTGGCCCCAGCGGGAATCCTTACCTATCCGTTCAGCGAGCCGAGCCAGTCGAAATTGGTGATCTGTTTGAAATTGGTCTCTTCAGTTCGTCCTCTCGGCAGGCGGAACAGCGACCTGCCCACTATCAACCCAAGCCACCTTTGCCGCCTTTGCAAACTAACTCCGGCCAAGGGGCCATTCATCTGGCTGATCTGGTGACCACGAAAGTGCGAGATATCCTGACTGGCCAAGATCTTTACCAAGATGAGTCAATGTCGCTGGTCGCTGCCGCCAGAGAACTCTATGGCAGCGAGAACTGGGCTTTTGCCAATAGAGTTCCGCTGGTAGGCGATCTCGCTGAAGCCTTGATTCACCGCGTCGGCGATGCCTTTGGCTATGACGACGACAAGCTCCGCCGCTGCCTGGCGCTGGTTAATCCTGAAACCTGTCATCCCGCCAGCGTTTATCGGGGGGATGAAACGGCTCTGTGGAAGCGGGTACGGCGCTTAGACCGAGGTGTTTTTGAGTCTTGCTGCCCGACGAGCACTCAGACCGAAATTACCAGGAAGATCGAGGCTTATGGGCGATTGCCCACCCCAAGTTCAAATCCTTCCAACTTGCAGAAACCGACGCTCATCCAGCTTCGGGAGTGGTACCGAATCGCCAGGGTAATGGAGGCTCCTGAGAGCACCTTGGAGGCGATCCAAACCATTGGTCAGCGAGTGGCTGAGGGCAAACCGATGCCGAGAAAAGATCGAGAATTCATGCAGCAGCAGCTCCAAAGCTACTGGCAGCAGGTCAATACCGTGATTCACCAAGCAGGACAAATTTTAGAAAAAGTGGGACAAAATAGCCCAGCGGGAACAACCTTCGAAGGCCGCACCTACCGAATTGAAAAAATTGACGAGGGAATTTTACAGGTTTCGGCTCAGCAGCGAGGCATCATTCTTGCGGTGGGGGAAAGCTGTATCCAGTGCTGTCATTTAAAGAGAGTGGACTTTGAGCAGTTTACTTGCTTTAGCCAGCACCTTTCTCTGTCTGTCTCTAGAGTTCCGCAGTTGGAGCTGGTTTAACGTGATGCTCAACAGTGGTGAGCGATCTGGGACATGATTGTTCTGCGATGTGATTGTTTATCCTGCGGCAAGCGGAACGCTGACACTATAGAGGTTGGGGACACTACCGCCAAGCCGCCCTAGGCGATCGCAGGCCCACCCTAGCTCAGCTTGATCCCTTTAACCCGGTGACGGCGTCGCCGCAGTTCGTAGAGCGCCAGCAGCCCCACCCCCACCAGCAGGGGCAAAAAGTAATAGACCAGCCGGTACACCAGTAGTGCCCCAAGCAATTGGTCAGAGGGGATAGGCGGCGAGATCAGCAAGATTAGCACCGTTTCAAATACCCCTAAGCCCCCCGGCACATTGCTGATTACCCCGGCGATTTGGGCCAGCAGGTAGCTGCCAAAAAAGATGCCATAGCTCAGGTCAGGGTGGGCGGGTAGCAAGGTATAGAGTACCGCCGCCGCCAGCGCCCAGTCACAGGAGGTGATAGCAATTTGACTCAGAGCTAGGCCAGGGGGCAGATGGGGCAGCACCCGGCCCCTGATGTTGATAGAACGGCGGCTCAAGGTGGTGAGCCACAGATAGGCCACCGTGATTGCCAGAAACAGAATTCCTAAGGGATGCGCGGTCTGAAAGGGCAGGTGCAGCAGACTCGGCACCGAGAGCGGCTCTACCGTGAATACCAGCCCGCCCACGGCAAACAGACCCAGCCAAAAACTGAGGTTGCAAAAGGCGATGATCTGGGCAATTTTGCCGGGGCTGAGCCCCCAGGCGGTGTAAAAGCGATAGCGAATGGCGCTGCCGCTGAGCAGGGCCAGACCCACGCTGTTGCTGATGCCGTAGCTGATTGCCGCCACCAGGGCGGTTTTAGCGTAGGGCAGGGGCTGCCGCACAAACCGCGCGGCCAGGGTGTCGTAGCCGGTGAGAAAGGCGTAGTTGAGCGCGGTTAGGGCGATCGCCCCCGCCAAGGCCCAGGCCGAAATCTCGCCAATGCTGCGGAGAATGTCGCCCGGCTGGTGCTGGTGTAGCTCGCTGGAGATTGCCCAGATCGACAGGGCAAACAGGCCCAGGCTGAGCACAATCGGCACCGCGTGAGCGAGGCGCTTGAGGCCATTGGTGAGGGCGGTGCTCAAAAACTGAGCACCGAAGTAGTCTTGCAGGCGATCGCCCGAATCGGCCCGCACCAGAGCCATCACCACCTCAGGCAGTTCTCCCAGGCGCGGATACACAAAGTAGCGCGGCTCCCAGCGGGGGTGGAATTTGTCTTTATAGGCGCGCAATCCCTGAAAGTTGTAGATCGAGTTGAGGTGGTCGTAGAGGTAGTGCATGCCCTTTTCGAGGCGAGGGGCTTCGGGCAGATCGCCTACCCCTGAGAGAGCCACCAGCCCCAGGTTAAAGCTGTCGTAGCCCTGGGCCTGACAGTGCTGCATGAGGAATACAAACAAAAAATCCATCGCGCCATGCTCGACATCGCGGCGGTGACGCATCAGGTCGATGGTGGCTTCGTTGAGCTGGTATTCGGACACCAGGTTGGCAAAGGCAACGGGAATGCCCTGATCATTCTCCACTACGGCAATGTCGCAGTCGCGCAGGTAGTTGGGGTCAAACCAGCCCAGGGAAAATTTCTTTTCGGCTCCTTCCATAGCCTCTAGCCAGTCGTCGCTGATGGCCCTCAGCTCGGCCAGCAGGTCGTCGCCAATGGGCGGGGCATAGACCTGTACCCGGTAGCCCTGCTTAGTGAACTTATTCACTGCGGTTCGCAGGTTGCGACCCGGCTTGCCCTCCAGGGTGAACTGGTGCAAATCGACAATGGCTTCTTCGCCAATTTTGAGGGTCTGAAACCCTAGAGATTGGTAAAGCGCCAAGGCATCGGGCAGGGTTTGGTAAAAAGCAGGGTGCCAGTCGTTCTTGGCGCAAAAGTCTCGAAAGCCAACCATCGCCGCTTGGCGATCGGGGTCTGGCCCGATGGGGTCACCCAGGGCGATCGCCCCCCGCCCCTTGGCCACGTAGGCAATCACTGTCTGCCCCGCCGGGCTGAAATAGTAGGATTTATCGTCGAGCAGGGCAAACCGGGCCAGGGAGGATTGCCCGTGCTGATCCACAATGGCTTTGGCCTGCTGGCGCTCGGCCTCGCTGGCCTCCCCGCGAAATATCACCGGGCGAAACAGCATCCAGGCGGCGTAGAGCAGCGTTACTCCGCCCACAATGTAAATAGAATTGGCAAAATATTGCCCAAACCGGGTTGTGGGCACCAGCCCGCCATTGTCGGCGGTAAAAAACATGGCCAGGGTTTGGCCCACTGCCTCCGGTAGGCTAAAGGGGGCGGCGTAGTGGCGATCGAGCGCCCAGAAGCCCAGGGTGCTGTAGGCCAGGGTAAACAGCAGCGCCCCAACCAGCACCCGCAACCCCTGCAAAATAGAGGGGCGGTCAGACTGGGCGGTGAAGACGGGCCGCAGCCACAGCAGTTGCCCCAGCAGCACCAGCGACAGCAGGCTTTCTTCAATATCCAGCCCCTTGACCAGGTGGCTGAGGATGGAGATTACCAGCAGCCCCACCGCCAGCCCCCAGGCCACCCGCTTGCGCCGCAGCAGATTGGCCGCCAGCAGCAGCAGAAAAAACCCGCTCAGGGCGGCAAAGACATGGGCCCCAATGCGCAGCTCAACCGGAAAAAACTCCTTCACCCAGGCCACCCGGTGGGGCAGCCCGGGCGTTATCGCTGACCACAGGTTCACCAGGCCCACCAGGGCCGTTAGGGCGGTGGCAGCCCAGAGACCAAGTTGCGATCGCTGATTCAACACGCCGTTGCCCTCGCTGGTCAGAGATCACACTTGCAGCAGATCTTCAAGCCGCTGGAGTTGCTGTTGCTGCTGCTGGAGCATCACTATCAGGGTGGCTACTTTGTCAGAGATGCGGTCACTTACAGTCAGCCGGGGGCTAATGGGCTGCTGGGCAGGGCTGCGCTGCCGTAGATCTTGCAGCAGTTGATACTCCTGGCGGCTAAGCAGAGCCTGAACGGGGCGCTTGACTGGCGAGGTAGTCATGACCTGGAAATCCTTAAAGGGTTGGCATTTGAGGATCAGCGATTGCAGTCGGTGGAATAGCCGAGGGCGGGGCAAAGGTCGTCAGACTTACTCTGAAGCAGAATTATAGCCGTCGCCAGCAGGGTTAGGACATTCTCCAGAGCCAGCCCACAGCGCCTAGGAATTCAGCTTTTTTTGAAAGCGACGCTTAGGTTGCAGCCACATAGCGATACCCGTGGCGATCAGCGCTAGCAGCCCGAGGGAGTTAAGAAAGGGATAGATGGTCTGTAAATCGATGAAGCCAAAATTGCCCTTGTGCAGATCTAACAGCCATTCAAAGGCATCGTCTCGACCAGCCATATCTACTAGCTGGTACAGCGAACCTGTCAGCACCGTCAGCACGATGGGCACCAGCATAATGGGAGCCAGAAAACGGTGAACCTGGCGGAGGGTTTTAGCGGTCGTCATGGTTGGTTGTCTTCCAGAAAGATCCCATTCACTGTGGCAGAGGCCCATGGCGGGCCTGTGTCAACGGGGTGTCAAGCCTACACGGCGAAAAGGGGTGTTTCTAGGTGTGGGCTAACGACGTCTGTCACGACATCGGATCGATCTGGGGGAGATGGCCTAAGCCGACCACTACGGGATTGTCAAACCTCTGTCACAGGTCTGCCATAGCAATCGGCTACGCTCAGAGCTATCTACAGACTATTTGGTCTGACCCAGCGGCAGCAGGCCCTCTGCCCTGGCATTCTGGAGATGCCGACAATCGCTGGTTTCAGCTCCCTACCGTTCTGTGGCTAGTACTTTCAACCCTACTGCTGTGCTATGCCTCAATGTCGCCGTCGGTTTGCCTTAACGTCTAAAATCGCCGCCCTGTCGCCCGCCGAAAAAGCCCTGGCCCTCACCTCAACCCTGACGCTGATTGGGTTACCAGTGCTCACCACCACGGCCTGGGCCGCCTGGCAAGACAGCCCCAAGAGCGTTTTAGACGAGGCTTGGCAAATTGTGCAACGCTCTTATGTTGACCCCAACTTTAACCAGGTTGACTGGGTGCAGGAGCGGCAGGCGCTACTGGGTCAGGAATACACCTCGCCGGACGCCGCCTACGCAGCGTTGGAGGCTATGCTGACCAAGCTCGATGACCCCTACACTCGGTTTATGACGCCGGAGGAGTTTCAGGCGTTTTCGAGCCAGACCAGTGGCCAACTGGTGGGGGTGGGGATGCGGCTTGCCCTTGACCCCGAGACTGAGGCGCTGCTGGTGGTACAGCCGATTGAGGGGTCTCCGGCGATGGCCGCCAATGTGCAGCCGGGGGATCACATTTTGCAGATCAACGGGGCTTCGACCCAGGGCATGACCGTGGAGGCTGCCGCCAGTCAGATTCGCGGTGGGGCGGGCACGACGGTAGAGTTGCTGATGCAGCGCAACGATACGACCCCCTTTAGCATTACTCTCACCCGTGCCCGTATTGACCTGCCGGTGGTGACCTCGGCCCTGCGGGAAACCGAGGGGCAGCGCATTGGCTACCTGCGTCTGAATGAATTTAATGCCCAGTCTGCCGACCAGATGGAGCGGGCGATTAAAAGCCTGGAACAGCAGCAGGTCGAAGGCTACGTGCTCGACCTGCGCAACAATCCGGGGGGGATTTTGGATCAGGCGATCGCGATCGCCCGCATGTGGATCGATGAAGGGGCGATCGTACGCACCGTAGACCGGGCTGGTCAAGCCGAAGAAGTCAGCGCCAACCGCACGGCCATTACCGATAAACCGCTGGTGGTGTTGGTCAACGGCAACTCGGCCAGCGCCAGCGAAGTGCTCACCGGGGCGCTGCAAGACGATGGCCGGGCCAAGGTGGTAGGCACCCAAACCTTTGGCAAAGCCCTGGTGCAGTCGGTCAACCGCCTGCGAGATGGCTCGGGGCTCAATGTCACCATCGCCCACTACTACACCCCCTCGGGGGCCGACATTAACCACAAAGGCATTGCCCCCGACGTGCTGGCCGAGTCGCCCGAATCCGCCCAGCGCGACCTGTGGATGCACCCCGATCGCCTCGGCACCGAGCAAGATAGCCAGTACGTGACGGCGATCGACCAGCTCCAGGCGGCGATCGCGGCGACAGCGGCCCCCGCCGTCACCCAATCGCACCCAGCCGGCTTACCCCATCTGTAGTAGCGGCAGTAGCGGCAGTAGCGGCAGTAGCGGCCAAGCCCTGGGGAGATGAGCATTGGGGGGAAATCGCTGGCCTCCAATGCTCATGCTAGGCTTAGCGATCGCGCCCCCGGAGCAAAAGCCCCCTGGGCCCCGGTCATGGCGATCGAGACTGCATCGTAGGCGGCATTGTTCGTGTCGATGGCGTTGACCTCAATGCGGTCGGCATAGACGCTAAAGGCGGTAAACCCGAGCTGAGAGCTGGCGGCAGCCGTCCAGTCAGAGCGGCCCACTGAGCGCAGCTTCGCGCCGTTGCCCGAGGTGATGTAGGTGGTGCCGTCGATCGGCTCGGTTCTTTCGTAGTTGTGGTCGTGGCCGTTGATATAGAGCTGTACGCCGTGCTCGGCAACCAGGGGCGAGAGATCGTCAATCAGAGGCTGCTGGGAACCATGCTGGCCCGAAGAATAGACCGGATGGTGGGCAAACACAATTTTCCAGGGAGCCTGCGATCGCCGCAGTGCGGTCTCAAACCAGGCGAGTTGGGTGCGCCAGGGCGATTTGTCGTCGCTATCGAGGGCCTGGGTGGTGTCTAGGGCAAAAAACTGCACCGCCTGCTGAGTAAAGGTGTAGTATCGCCCGGCCATGTTATAGCCGGGATAGTTAACCTGGTCTTCCCCGTGGTTGGTGCGCACGTCGTGGTTGCCTAAGACGGCATAAAACTTTGTATTTTGCCGCAGCAGTTCGGCGTAGGGCTGCTCAAAAACCCGACCAACTTTCTCAATTTCTCCGTTTTCATAGATGTTGTCCCCCGTAAGCAAAACGAGGGGAGAAGGGGTCACCCGCTGATGCTGAATCATGGCCTGGGCTACGGCGTGCTGTGCTCGTTCCCCTGTCCCCACATCCCCTGCCGCCATAAAGTTAAGCAGGGCATCATTCCCTGCGGCAGTGCTGGCTAAATAGTTGCTCGTAGGGGCTTGAGGCCAATAGCGCCGCCCTACCGCTGCGGTAAAACCACCGAGGCCTAAGGCCAATAGTGCTCGACGTTTCAAGGATGCTAGCTCCGCTAACGCTACCAATATTGAGTGTCTATGCTCTGGCGAGAGCCCTATTTAGTCAAGCGAGATCCTTGGGAGATCTCCTATTCTTCATGCGGGGTTAATGGCCTCCCGCCGGCACCGGGCGATCGCCCTTGCCCAGCAAAAACAGCAGCGGCAGCGTCACCAGAAAGATCAGCCCCACCACCCAAAACAAATCCTCAAAGGCCAGCAGCATGGCCTGCCCATCCAGGGTTTGATCCAGCAGCGCCAGCGCCTGCTGGTGGGCGGTGGCGGCATCGGCCCCCTGGCCTTGCATCGCCCCCATCAGAGCATTTACCCGCTCCTGGGTTTGCAAGTCGTAGGGGGTGACATGCTCCACCAGCACGGCCCGGTGAAAGGCGTGGCGGCGATCGAGCACCGTCGCCAGCAGGGCAATGCCAATGCTGCCCCCTAGCTGCCGGGTGAGGTTATAAAAGCCCGACCCTGCCGGAATATCTTTTTTAGGCAGCGGCCCCAGGGTGACCAGACTGAGGGGCAAAAACATCAGCACGATGCTGACGCCGCGCCAGAGCAGCGGCCAAAATAGAGCGTCGCTGCCGGTGTTGGGGTTGAGGTCAGCCAGGTTAAACATGACCATGGCAATGAAAATGCTGCCCCCCGCAATCAGCACCCGGCCATCGATTTTGCCCGACACCTTACCCATCACCACCATGGTGACGGCGGAGGCCAGCGCCCCCGGCATAATCAGCAGCCCGGTTTGCTGGGCCGTATAGTTCAGCACTGTCTGGGCGTAGATGGGGATGACAAACAGGGTGCCGTATAGTTCCATGCCCACCACCGCCGAGTAGACGCTGCCCGCTGCCAGGGAACGGTGCCGCAGCACCCGCAGATCTACCGCAGGCTGGGTGGTAGACAGCTCTCGCCAAATAAACAGCAGCAGCCCCACGCTGGCGGTGATAGCCAGCAGAGTAATGAAATAAGACTCAAACCAGCCGTCCTGCTCCCCTTCTTCGAGGAAGGTTTGCAGGCTGCCCAGGGCGATCGCCAGCAAGGCAATTCCCCACCAGTCCACCTTGGGAATCGGGCGATTGGGGTGCAGCTCGTCGGCGGGCAAAAAGATCACCGCCATCAGCACCGCCACGATCCCCACCGGCACGTTGATGAAGAAAATCCAGCGCCAGCCTAGGGCATCGGTGAGGTAGCCCCCCAGTGTAGGGCCAATGGCTGGCCCGGCGATCACCCCCACCCCAAATACCGCCTGGGCTACCCCCTGCTGCTCGGGCGGAAAGGTTTCAAACAAAATCGATTGGGCCTTGGCCAGCAGCCCGCCGCCGAGCAAGCCCTGCAACACCCGCGACGCCACCAGCGCCGAGAGGTTGCCCGCCAGCCCGCACAGCACCGAGGCCACCACAAAGCCCAGCAGCGAAAACACAAAATAGCGCTTCTTGCCAAAGGCATCCCCCAGCCAAGCGGTGAGCGGAATAATGATCACATTGGCGATCGCGTAGCCCGTCACCACCCAGCCAATCTCGCTGATGGTCGCCCCCACGCTGGCCTGCATATCGGTCAGCGCCACGTTGACAATGCTGGTGTCGATCACCTCCAGCATGGCCCCCAGGGAGGCGGTCACGGCGATCGCCCACTTCAGCCAGGCACGTTTTTGAACCGGGGAAGAGGTGCGGCGTGTAATAGCGTTAGACATATCAAGAATGATTCCGTAGGGGCAGACCCACGTGTCTGCCCAGAATGTTTACGATAAAAATGTTTCGGAATTTGGAATTTGGATTTCACCCTGCCCAGAAAGACCGACGGCAACCGTTCATTGGAATGGGGATCTGGGGCATGAACGTTGCACTGGGCAGACCCTTGTGTCTGCCCCTACGGGGTTTCCGCCGTATCCACACTCACCGTCGCCGACAACCCCGGTGCCAGCCAGCCCTCAAACCCGGTTACACTGGCCGGGTCGAGGCTAATTTTGACCGGAATTCGCTGCACGACCTTGGTGAAGTTGCCGGTGGCATTGTCGGGGGGCAATAGAGCAAACTGCGCGCCCGACGCGGGAGAAAGACTTTCGACCTGACCCGTGAAGGTATGACCAGACAGGGCATCGACGGTAATTTCAACCGGTTCGCCGGGGTGCATGTGGGCAATCTGAGTCTCTTTGAAGTTGGCCTCGATCCAGAGGTCGGTGCCGACTACGGCCATCAGGGGTTGGCCGGGTTGCACCTGCTGCCCCACTTCCACGGTCTTGTGGCCCACAACGCCAGCGGCGGGGGCTTGTATAGCGGTATAGCTGAGCTGAAGCTGGGCCTGTTTCAGGCTGGCCTCGGCTTCGGCGATCTGGGCCTGGGCCGCCTCAAACTGGCTGCGGTTGACCGTTGTTTGCACGCCGCTGGCCTGGGCCTGTTGCAGGCTACCCCGGCTGGTTTGCAGCTCGGCCTGGGCTTTGGCGACCCCCTCTTGAGCCTGGGTGACTTTGGCCTGGGCCTGGGTCACCTGCTGCTGGGCCGACTGGCGCTGGGCCTGGGCAATGTCGTAGGCCTGTTTGGCCCCATCGCGGTCTTGGGCCGAGATGGCTCCCTGGGTGTAGAGGGTCTGGTAGCGCTGGTAATCGGTAGCGGCTTTTTGCAGGGTGGCTTCGGCCTGGTCAAGCTGGGCCTGGGCTACGGGCACCCCAGCGCGAGCCGCCTCTAGGGCGGCTTGGGCATCGGCGATCGCCGCCGCCGCGCCGGTAATGCCACCCTGGGCGCTGGTCACCTGGGCCTGGGCACTGGTGTCAGCCTGGGAGATTGAGGCTTGAGCGGCTTGGGCTTGCTTCTGGGCCGTCGCCAGCGCAGCCTGGGCCTGCTGCACCGCCACATCGTAGTCGTGGGGGTCTAGCTGCACCAGCAGATCTCCGGCGACCACCGGCTGGTTGTCGTCCACAGCTACCTGTTCCACTTTGCCGGGTACGCGGCTGCTAATTTGGTAGACATGGCCCTGGAGCTGGGCGTTGTCGGTTTCTTCGTGGGTGGAGGCGTAGGCCCACCAGCGGCTGCCAATGGTTCCTCCGGCGATCAGCCCTGCCCCCGCTAGCACCATCAGGGGCAGCGATGGACGGCGCTTGGGCGGTTTGGCCGATGGTGCTGAGGATGCTGGGATGGTCGATTGCTGGGGCTCATCCATCGGGGCTGGATCGGCTGAGGGTGACTGAACCGGCGTAGAGATTGTAGGGGCATCAGCCCGGTGGTCATCCTGGCACTGGTCAGCGGTGAATTTTTGGGTAGCCATAGCTGCGGCCTCGATTAACTAAGGGTAAAGATGATTAGTATGCGTAGTAATTGGGGAGCAAAAAAGCGGGTGAGGCGTTGTGAACGGTTGAGTCCTGGGAGTTTCGTGGGGGCAAGGATACGGGATCGAAAATTTGGGGGGATAGTGCATGAGCGCGTCAATGCACGCTACAAATCCTTTACCTTGCTACGGGCTGGTGAGGTTGGCGATCGCGCGATCGACCACATCCGACACCAGTTTTTGCTCGGCCTCGGTGATGCCTGCAAAGGCGGCTTCTCGCACTTCTAAAGCAAAGGGGGGCAAGATCGCTTCCATCTCGCGGCCTATATCTGTCAGCCAGATGCGCCAGATGCGGCGATCGTGGGCATCGCGATCGCGCCGCACCAGGCCACGCTCTTCCATGCGATCGATCACACCAGTCATAGTGCCGCCCACTTGGCTCAGTTTTTCGCCAATCTGGGAAGTGGCCTGACCGTCTTGCTCCCAGAGGCAGCACAGCACCACCCAGTGGAAGGGGGTGAGGCCGTAGGGGTCGAGCTTTTCTTGAAAGCAGCGGGTCATCAGCTGGGCCATCAGGCGAATGCGGTAGCCTAGGCCGTGGGGAGCCCGTACCTCCTGCCAGTGGGGCAGGGTAGACACCACCGGAGAAGATTGACCCGTTTTTAGAGAGGTCGCCATGGTAATTGCGTTAAGTGCAATAAATTGTGCGCTAATAGTTAGTATGCGAAGTTTTTGACATAATGAAATCCTGCTAGCCTACCTTGTTAGATAGGCGCTTGGGCGGCTGGCCTAGCTATACCCTGGGGCGGCACTAACTCAGGGCCGTTTACTGACGTAGAGTCTATAGCCATGGCACAACACAAAATGGGGTTTTGGTCAGTTGTTGCGGTCGGCGTCGGGGGGATGGTTGGCGGCGGCATCTTTGCGGTCTTGGGGTTGGCGGTGCAGCTTTCCCAGGGTGGGGCACCGCTAGCTTTTGCGATCGCCGGGGCGATCGCCCTGCTGACCACCTACGCCTACGCCCAGCTCTCCATCACTTTCCCCAGCCGGGGAGGCACTGTCACCTTCTTAAATAAAGCCTACGGTACAGGTGTCTTTACGGGCGGTTTGAACCTGCTGCTGTGGCTGAGCTACATTGTCATGCTGTCGCTCTATGCCTCTGCCTTTGGCAGCTATGGGTCGGTCTTTTTTCCTGAATCTGCCCAGGGCTGGGCCAAACACGGGCTAATTAGCGCAGCAATTATCGGCGTCACCGGCCTCAACCTGCTCAGCGCCGATCTAATTGGTCGAGTCGAAAGCTGGATCGTGGCCTTTAAACTCAGCATTCTGGCTCTGTTTATTGCCTTGGGCATTCGAGGCGTTGACCCCTCAAGGCTTCAGCCCGCTAGCTGGGCCTCACCCCTGGCCATCATTTCGGGGGGCATGATTATTTTCTTAGCCTTTGAGGGCTTTGAGCTGATGGCCAACACCGCCGAAGATGTGCAACGGCCCGAGCGCACGCTGCCTCGGGCCTACTATTCAGCGGTGAGTTTTGTGCTGGTGCTCTATATTTTGATCGCCGGTACCGCTGTGGGATCGATGCCCCTAGACCAAGTGGTGGCAGCAAAAGAGTACGCCCTGGCGGCAGCGGCAAAACCGTTTATGGGCCAGGCGGGCTTTAGCCTGGTAGCGATCGCAGCTTTACTCTCCACCGCCTCGGCCCTCAATGCCACCCTTTACGGCACTTCTCGCCTCAGCTATATCGTTGCCAAGTCTGGCGAGCTGCCCGTGGCCCTGGAGAAAAAAATCTGGAATCAGCCCATCGAAGGACTCTTGATCACCAGCGGCTTAACCCTGATCGTGGCCAATGTGTTTGATGTCTCGGGCATCTCGACTATGGGTAGCTCGGGATTTTTGATGATCTTTGCGGCGGTCAATTTTGCCAACGTGCGGCTTTACCAGCAGACCCACAGCTACCGATGGATCTCGGGCCTAGGGGCAATGGCCTGTCTGGGAGCGGTCATCGTGCTGCTCCAGCACACCGCCCAAACCCAGCCGCGCAACCTTTGGGTGGTGGTGGCGATGGTTAGTCTGGCCTTTGCTATTGAGGCTCTGTACCGACAATTTGCTCGTCGCAGTATTCATCTGCATGATTCTGCTGACTGAGTGAATGCTGCGACGGAGTAATCGGTGGTGCGATCGCACCACCGCGGCGTCATCCAGCCTTGTAAACTGCTGTGGAGAGCGCAATGACCTGCTTAGGGACGCGCCAGAAAATAGAAAATAAGGTGCTAGAAAATAAGGTGCTCTACAGCGAATGCTACTGAATAAGCTATACCACCGTGCCAAACAGGCTGCCCACGGCGATGGCCATTACCGTCGCCAGCGCCCCGAGCAGGGTGACACGGGCAATGCCAACGGCTACGTGGCCCCGGCCACCAGGCCCGAAATGCCCGCCACCAGCACCCCGCTAGGGTCGGTATTGGCCGCCGCCACCCCCACTACCAGGCTGGCGGTGGAGATAATACCGTCGTTAGCGCCCAGCACAGCGGCGCGCAACCAGCCAATGCGATCGGCGTAGTGACGTTCTGCATGTTTACGAAGTTTGGCCATGGTGGGGAAAGACTTTGGGCTAGGGTGCGATCGCAGCTGTTGACACTAACGTTGACGCTAAATATTGCCCTTAAATAGTAAGCCCCAGGGCCAGCCCGGCCAGTCTTATAAACTGTTCTTGACATACCCCATGCATGGCTGAAGGCCGGTACCGATGAACAACAGCTGGTGGATTTTTGCCTTACTGTCGGCTTTCTTCGCGGCGCTAACCACGATTTTTGCCAAAGTTGGCGTAGATGCGATCAACTCCAACTTGGCCACCGCCATTCGCACAGTGGTAATTTTGGCGGTGGCCTGGGGCATGGTCTGGGCCAGGGGCGAGTTTCAGCCCCTGGCAGAGATTTCACCCAAAACAGTTGTATTTTTGGTGTTGTCGGGGCTGGCTACGGGGCTGTCCTGGCTGTGCTACTTTCGCGCCCTCCAGCTGGGCCCAGCGTCGCTGGTGGCTCCCATTGATAAGTCGAGCCTGGTTTTGATTGTGCTGCTGTCTGTTGTATTTTTGGGTGAGCCGCTGACCCTAAAAGCCTGTGCAGGGGCAGGTTTGATCGTGGCGGGAACGCTGGTTTTGATTCGTTAGCGGCAGGTATAGCGGTAGCCAATCTGGTTGAGACATTTCTCCTAAAACGTTTGAACGTTCAAACGTTCATAGGGTTTCTGGATGGCTTCACCAATGGAACTACGGCTGTAATTAAAATTTCACACGGCGATAGAACGCTCGTTTCACGGTCTCAGCAGAGAGAATGTAGAGCCCCACAATGGCGGCCAGCAAGGCCAGAAACTCAGGAGGCAATGCCTGGAACCCCAGCAGGCTGGCCAACGGAGTATAGGGCAGAAAGAGCGTAATCAAGGCGATCGCGATCGTCGTAAACAACAGCGCTCGACTGGGCTTACTCTGAAACATTGACCGCTGCGTGCGAATCACCAGCACAATCATCGAAGCCGAGATCACCGATTCCATAAACCACCCCGTTCTAAACTGAGCCTGATCGGCGTGGAGCACCAGCAGCAGTGCCCCAAAGGTGAGGTAGTCAAACACCGAACTCAGCAGCCCAAACACCAGCATAAAGTTGCGAATAAAGCCCATATTCCAGCGATGTGGCTGACTGACCTGGGCGCGATCAACGCGATCGGTGGCGATGGTCAATTCTGGGAAATCGGTGAGCAAGTTCGTCAGCAAAATTTGGCTGGGCAGCAGCGGCAAAAAGGGCAGCACCAGCGAAATGCCTGCCATGCTAAACATATTGCCAAAGTTGGCGCTGGTGGCCATAAAGACGTATTTGAGGGTGTTGGCAAAGGTCACCCGGCCTTCTTTGACACCCTCGACCAAGACATTCAAATTCTTTTGCATCAGCACAATGTCAGCGGCTTCTTTAGCCACATCGACGGCGCTCTCCACCGAGATGCCCACATCGGCGGCGTGGAGCGCCGAGGCGTCGTTAATGCCGTCGCCCAGATAGCCCACCACATTGCCCGCTTTTTTGAGGGCGATGATGATGCGCTCCTTTTGGTTGGGTTCTACCTCCGCAAAGACATTGGTGTGTTGCACCTGGTGCAGTAAGGCCTCATCGCTGAGTTTCTCTAGCTCTGACCCAGTTAACACCCTGGGCTCAGGCAAACCTACCTGCTGAATGATGCTCATCGCTACCGCCCTGCTGTCGCCGGTAATCATCTTGGGCGTAATCCCCAGATCCTCTAGGGCTTTGAGGGTGTCAGCAATGCCTGCCTTAGGCGGGTCAAAGAGGGCCAGATAGCCCAAAAAGGTCATCGCCACTTCATCGTCTTTGCGGCAGGAATCGTGATCAAACTTGCGGTAGGCCACGCCCAGGGTTCTAAAGCCCTGACCGCCCAAATCTGCCGCCTGTTGCAGTAGGGTTTGGCGCTGATCGGCAATATCAATGGTGTTTCCCTCGGCTATTTCCACCGTTGAGCAAATATCTAAAATATTTTTCAAAGCGCCTTTGGTGATAATTAGAGACCCACCCTCGGTTTTGAACAGAATGCTCAACCGTTTGCGGTTAAAGTCGTAGGGCACTTCACTGAGCTTTTTATAGGCAGAAATATCAAAGGGTTTGTAGGCGCGAATGGCGGCATCAATTGGGTTGACGTAGCCGGACTCAGAGGCCGCATTGAGGTAAGCGTAGAAGAGAACGCGATCAGCCTGGGGCGAGGCTCCATCTTGGTTTGTATTCCCCGTAGCATCGACCGCTGCATGAATTTTGACTTCGCCTTCGGTTAGGGTGCCGGTTTTATCGGTACAGAACACGTTCATGCTGCCAAAGTTTTCAATGGCGGGGAGATGCTTGACAATTACCTGCTTGGTCGCCATTCTCTTCGCCCCCCGAGCCAGATTGACGCTAACGATCGCAGGCAGCAGCTGCGGCGTCAACCCCACCGCCAGCGCCAGGGAAAATAGAAAGGAGGCCAATACCGGGCGATCGAGATAGACGTTGGCGACAAAAATCAACACCACCAAAATCAGCGTCACTTCCATTAAGAAGTAGCCAAATTTGCTTAGCCCCCGTTCAAACTCGGTCTCTGTGGGTCTGAGCTTCAGCCGCTCCGACACTTTGCCAAACTCGGTGGTTTTTCCGGTCTGCACCACCACGGCGGTGGCGGTGCCGCTAATCACATTGGTGCCCATGTAGAGGCAATTGGTGCGCTGGCTTAGCCCAGTATTTGCAGGCAGCACGCCGCTGAACTTGTCCACGGGGTAAGTCTCTCCGGTCAGGGCGGCTTCTGCCACCGACAAATCGTTTGACTCTAAAATCAGGCAGTCGCCGGGAATCGTTTTACCGGCGGAGAGCACCACGATATCACCCGGCACCACCGCCTGATTGGCAATCTCTTGGGCCTGACCATCTCGCAGAATGGTGGCTTTGACCTGCACCAGGGCCAGCAGTTTTTGCACCGCGTTTGAGGCTCCTTGCTCTTGCCAAAACCCCAGTAGCCCACTGACCAAAACAATCACCAGAATGATGATCGCATCAAGCGCATCCTGTAGAAATATCGATAGCACCGCCGCAAAAATCAGAATCAAGATAATCGGGCTCTTGAACTGATTGACCAACAGCAGCCACGGGCTGGACTGACGCGTTTGCTTGAGGCTGTTGGCACCGTATTCGATCAGCCGCTGTTTGGCGTCTGGGCTGCTTAACCCTGTGGGGCTAGAGCGGGTTTGCTGAAGCACCTGGTCGGTGGATAGGCTCCAAAACGTGGCCAGTTGCGGGGCATGGGGGCGATTTCCAGGGTGAGTCATGGGTGCCGAACCTTACAAGCAATAGCTTTTACCTGATATGTTGCTTGCCCTTGTGGGGCCACAGCTTTAGCACCTCAAACCACAGGGTGCTGAGCACCCCCGCCGCCATGCAGATCGCCAGGTCAATGGGGTGCAGGGTCGAAAAGCGAAACAGGGTTTGTAGCAGCGGCACGTAGAGAACTAGCCCCAAAAACACCACGCCGCCCCCCAGCACCCACCAGAGCGCCGGGTTGGGGGTATTTAATGTGGCCAGGGCCGGGCGCGACCAGGAGCGGTTGGTCAAAATCAGGCTGAGGTTGGCGATGATCAGCGTCGTAAAAGCCAGGGTGCGGGCATCGAACTCGCCCTGCCCCCGGTAGTAGGCGATCGCAAACACCCCCACCAGCACTGCCAGTACGCTCAGCCCTTGCAGCAGCACCAGGCGCAGGGTGCGGCGGCTAAACAGCGGTTCTTTGGGTG
>NZ_JADEXE010000461.1 GCF_015207265.1 Nodosilinea sp. LEGE 07298
AGGAGAAACTGCCGCTTTATCTGGGGTTCTTTGAGTTCGTACACAATGCCCGTAAGCGAGGAAAGGCACTGCTGGGCAACCTATTGGAGACCTTGTTGAACTAGCTCCCCAAAATCCGTATTGAGCCTAATTTAATAGCCTTAGGATGTTATAAAAACATTTACTCTTCTAAGAAAAGGCCAGAAGCTCAAACCAAATTGCTGGCTCAATATATATCAGAAAACCTGGGCAAGCAGGAAATATGGGACTCCGGTGATAAATCCATAAGAATTCCGACAAGCTCTTTGTCCATGGGGAAACAAAATGGCGTGTTTGATTATGACATGAATATCCATCCGGAAAAAATTATGCCTTACGCAAAAGCTAAGGAGTTGTTGAAGTCAAAAAAAGTTGTTTTTGACAGCGCAAATAGAAAAATACATGCATCAATGGCAATGACGTACTATCAGTTATTCTGCGTAAATCAATTAGCAAATTTGCCATGGAAAGAAGCTCAGGCGTGAGCAAGTCAGGAATGGATTTGGTTACGGCAGACCCAACATATTGATATCCAGTTAGTAGGGTGGACACTGCCCACCATTAAATTTAAGTTGCTCTAATTAGTCCAATCTTCCTTAAAGCCAGTCAAGTTCAGCAGGTTGCATTGGGGCGATCGCCCCTTCCCCCAGTCACCAGTGCCCACCCTGCCGTAGCTGCGATCGCTTACCACAGGGAGTTGATACAATAGTCATACCGCTGCTGAGTGTAGGCTAAACCCTTGTCCAGCCTAGTGTCCAAAGCGCTGACGGAGTAATTTTTATGAGCAAGACCTTTAACCTCGCTATTCCCTTCGACTTTCTCTTGCAAGCGATCGCCAAGCTCAGCCCCGCCGACAAGAAGCGCCTCTGGGAGTTTCTCGATACCGATCTCCACGACTCCGCCGCCGACACCCTTGACCCCGAAGAAGAGGCCGAAGTAGCTACAGCCTATGCTGAATACCAGGCTGGAGACTTCGTCACCCTAGACGAGTACACCTCACAACGGTCTCAGCGGATGGCATAAGCTATTCCATCGTTGTACCCAAAAGCGTGCAAAAGCAGTTAGACAGGCTGCCCGAGCAGGTTTACCAGCGCATCCTCAAAAGAATACGGCTCTTGGCAGAAGATCCTCGTCCTGCTGGATCCCTCAAACTAAAAGGGATAGAGTTCGAGTACCGCATTCGCATTGGCGATTATCGTCTGCGTTACAAGGTTGATGATGACAGCTGCGTTGTTATTCTGAGCCGATGTCAGCACCGCAAAAACGTCTACGACTAAGCCCAACTTTGCTCAGCAAGTGCTTATCGCCTGGGCATTGGGGAAACCTTAGACATAGCCATAGGCTGAGCTAGCTAAGGAGCAAGGGCGATGAAATTTAGTCTGGTAATTACCACCTACAACCGGCTGGAGCTGCTGAAGCGGGCGATCGCTTGTGGTCTCAACCAAACCGTTCCTTGCGAAGTTGTCGTCGCTGACGATGCCTCCACCGACGGCACCGAGGAATATGTGCGCAGTTTAGGCGATCGCGTTGTCTACCACCGCAACACCCAAAACCTTAACCACGCCGCCACCGTGAATCATGGCGTGGCCGCCGCCAGCGGTGATTGGGTCAAGTTTCTCGACGACGACGACTATCTGACCCCAGACTGCATTGAGAAAATGACGAGCGCGATCGCTCAGCACCCCCAGGCGGTGCTCTGCTCCTGCCAGGCCATTCAGGTCGATGAGCACGGCACCGAGCTGCGCCGCACCCCCGCCACCGGCCCCGGCCAAGTCTTTTACATTCCCCAAAGCGCCATCCACTACGGCATGTTGATGGATCAGGTACCCTTCGGCACCCCCGCCCAGGTAGCGGCTCGCCGCGATGCCTTTTTGCAGGCGGGCGGCTGGGATACCACCATGACTACCAACTACGACGACATCGACGCCTGGGTAAAGCTGGCCGACTTTGGCGATGCGCTATTTATCAACGAGTGTTTGGCCTACCGCACCATCTGGGCTGGCAGTTATGAGCAAAAGATGTCGCTCAGCGATCGCATGGCGCTAAATTTGACCATCAAAGAGCGCATCTATGGGCGGGTAAGTGAGGGGTACCGCGATCGCATTCCCACCCTCGCCGCCATCGATCGATACCTGCACCTGCACTGGGGCCTAGTGGCCCTGCGACAGCGCCAGGTCAGCACCGCGCTAACGTTACTCGCGCCTGGAATGCTTTCGCCCCAGGCCTGGCGACTGCTAACCCAGGCCCGCAAGCTGCGCTCCACCCTGGAGGCCAATAGCCTGGTTCCTCGCACCGTCTTGGTACATTAGGCCCGGTGCATTAGACCTGGGTATGATAGAAACACCCATGCGTTGGATCAGGTAATGCAGGCCAGTGACTCGTCAGAGGGATTTCAACAGCAGGTCTTGTCAGAGCTGCGCCAAATTAATCAGCGCCTTGACCGCGTAGAGACTGACATCGGCAATGTCAAGACTGACCTGGGCCGGGTAGAAGTTGATGTCGAAAAGCTAAACTTCAAGTTTGACACTTACCAAAACGCCTCTGACCAGGTGATGCGGCTAGCCACCACCATCGTGATTGCGGCAGCATCGGTGGTGATTTTGTCGCCAGTTTTGCAGGCCATTGCTCCTGCGATCAGCACGTTAGTAACTGGCGTAGCCCCAGGTAACGGCTAAGGCTCAGCATTGGGTTAGTCCTTCTGCACTCAGGCGGTTGCGGCTTTACCCATTAAGCAAACACCACGGTGCGGTTGCCGTAGACCAGAGTGCGATTTTGTAGATGCAGCCGCACGGCACGGGCCAGCACAATGCGTTCGACATCTTTACCTTTGCGAATTAGCTCCTTCACATCGTCGCGGTGGCTAATGCGCACCACATCCTGCTCAATAATCGGGCCTTCATCCAGGTCGGAGGTGACGTAGTGGGCGGTGGCCCCAATGATTTTGACCCCCCGTTGAAAGGCTCGCTGGTAGGGGTTCGCGCCCATGAAGGCGGGCAAAAACGAGTGGTGAATGTTGATGACGCGATCGTACTGGTTAAGAAAATCTGGGCTGATTACCTGCATGTACTTGGCCAGCACCACCAGGTCGATGTTGTATTGCTTCAGCAACTCCAGCTGCTTTTGCTCTTGCTCGGCTTTAGTGTCTTTGGTGATGGGCAAGTGCTCAAAGGCAATCCCAAACTGATCGGCAACGGGTTTGAGGTGGGGGTGGTTGCTGACGATCAGCGGAATTTCGGCCTTGAACTCCCCAGCTTTGTGCCGCCAAAGCAGATCGAGCAGGCAGTGATCTTGGTGGCTGACCCAGATCGATAGGCGGGGCACATCGCCAGAAAAGTGGAGCTGCCAGGTGGCCCCCAAAGGCTGGGCGATCGCATTAAACGCAGGCCCAATAATCTCTCTAGGCAGGTTAAACCCCTCTAGCTCCCACTCCAGCCGCGACAAAAACAACCCTGCCTCGGGGTCGCGGTGCTGGTCGGCATGGAGAATGTTGCCGCCGTTGGCGTAGATAAAGTTGGCGATTTTGGCTACCAGCCCTTTTTGGTCGGGGCAGGAGAACAGCAAAATAGCGGTGGGAGAGGCCATGGAGGGTGGATG
>NZ_JADEXE010000462.1 GCF_015207265.1 Nodosilinea sp. LEGE 07298
TGCCAACCCTCCCGCTTCGCAGGCTGCCCCCAGCCCAACGACTGTACAAATTCCGCTCGACTTCTGGAAGGAGGTTAATTTCCCTCTCACCGCCAAGCACATCACGCTGCTGGAAAATGCCGACGCTGCCGCGCCGATGTTTTTGGCTAATGCTGTCGGCCCGATTGTCGAAACTATGACGGCGAGTATTGCGGCCAACTACACCGGCATCTATGGCCAGGTAGGCACACCGGGCACCACGCCCTTTGCCTCGGCCCCTACGGCTGCTCAGCGGGCTAAAACCCTGCTGACTAAGCAGAAGTGCCCCCGCTTTAACCGTCAGATGAGCTTGAACACTGGGGCCTATGGCAACGCGATCGGCCTCGATGCCTTCCGCAATGTGAACCAAAGCGGCTCGGCTGAAACTCTGCGCGAGGGTGAAGTGTCCCGCGCCTATGGCTTTAACTGGCATGAAGATGTGGGGCTGGACTCTATTAGCCACCTCAGCACCCCGCTAACCGTTGGGGCTGCTACAGCTAACGGAGTTAACGCGCTGGGGGCCTCTGTTGTGTCGATCGCTAAGGCCACCAACAGTAGTCCGCTGGTGAGAGGTGACATCATCACGATCGCGGGTGACTCTCAGCAGTACGTTGTGACGGCTCCCACGACGCTAGCGGTAGGCAATACCTCGGTTCCGATCTCTCCCAGGCTGGCGCGGGCGACGTCCGGGGGGGAGGCTGTAACTTTGGCGGCTAGTACCAGCTTGAACCTGGCGTTTCACCCCTACGCCTTTGCCTTTGACAGCAGGCCCGAGGCCCGCGTTAGTCTGCCGGGTGAGAAAGCTAATGTGATGAGCTGGGTGGATGACATGACCGGCATTGTGCTCAGCCTGATGATCAAGGAAGAGTATCACCAGCAGGGGTTTTACATGTCTTGCCTGTGGGGTACCAAGCTGGTCGATGCTCGGTTGGCGGTGCGCGTTGCGGGGGCAGTGGGCGAGTAATGGCTGATTTGTCTACGCTTCGCATAGCTTCCGGCGTTGGCGAAGCCTCCCCCTGGGGGAATCGCCCCGAGGGCTGGATCATCATCAACGCCACCGACTTCGACCCTAACCAGCATGAGCGCTGGCAGGGGGAGCCGGTGGCCACCGCCGACGATCAGGACTCTTCCCTAGCTGAGGCCCCAGCTGAGGCTCTGGAGGATATGAGCCTAGATGAACTGAAGCAACTAGCCAGCGATCGCAAGCTCAAAGGCCGCTCTAGCATGAGCAAAGATGAGCTAATCGAGGCGCTGCGATGAGCTTTGAGGCGGCTTACCTGGCGGCTCTGGAGGGGGCGATCGCTCGGCGGGGTGGCTCTGTCCCGCCGATGCCTTATCCCACTTCGTTTAGTCGTCGCAGTCTGCAGCTGTACGATAGTCTGCTGGCCACTGCTGGGGCCTTGGCTGTGCCGGATAGGTCAAACTATCCGGCCTCTGTGCTGGCTAAGCTGGCGGCGGCGATTGTGGCTCTGGGCGGTGCTGTTCCGCCGGAGCAGATTAACTACTATGCTGCCCTGCTGGCCCACCTGGAGGCGTTGGCGCTGGCCTCGGGCGGTGAGGTGGCTGGGCTGCCGTCTAATTTCTATGAGCGGGCGATCGCTGTCCTAGAGCGAGTGCAGGGCTTTGACTTCTCGGCCCTTTCTGCCTTGCCATCGGCGCGACGGCTTGCCTTAATTACTGCGGCCACTGCTGCGGCCTCAGCCCTGAGTGTTTCGGTTCAAAGCGTTATTGATGCTCTAGCTGTTGGCCGGGGGCTGGCCTCGCTACTACCTGAAGATGGTTGCTTGTTGGCTTCCAGCGGTGGCGCTGTGACGGTGCAGGGCGACCCGGTTGGTGCTGTCCGGTCATGGACTGGAGTTGAGCTGTCGGTACAACCAAACGCTAGCCTTCGACCCGCTAGCATATCGACTGGTATTTCTGGCGGATCAGGAACCAAGAGTATGTTTCTGGGCGATCTCTCTGCCTGGACAGAGGGGGAAGGGCTTGTGGTCTTTCAGGCTACGTCTACTAGTGGCTTTTGGCGGGTGGGCACTCAAACTTCAAACAGCCACGAAGAATTAATTCCTTGGTCATCTAACAGGGTTTTTATCAATTTCGGCCAAGATCAGAACCGTTCGCTAATCACTGGGGCTATGTCATCCTTTGCGAAAACTCTGTATAGCGTGAGAGCCGCCAATGGGAGCCGAACAGTGAAATTTAATGGCGGTGCTGACATTGTTCATTCACCTATCACAATTGGCTTTTCGGCCACTGCTGAAATGATGTCCACACTTACGCAACCTTTCTATGGCTATTGGTCGGCAATGGTTTTGAACCCGGTTGTCTATACGGCATCTGAGCGTGATGCTGTCCGTGAGTTTTGCCGTAACTACTATGGGCCGATTTACTAATGGTTTCTAAGTACGTTTGGCAATATTATCTAGTCGTTCCTGCTTCGGCGGTTGCCGTCGCTGATGCTGTAGCGCCAGCGCTTAGCAACCCTGACGGGATTGAATCGACGTTTCGACGGTTCCCGCTGCGGACTGAAGAGGGAGAGTATCTAGAGCCTGCAAGTCACTGGGCCGCATCGTTCTTGGCCTGTGATGCTGCCGCTGATGGTACGCCTTCCCGTGAGGCGCTAGAAAGCTATCTGGGGCAAGATTCATCGTTAGGGGCTTTGCTATGGGTGCGCTGCAAAAACCCTTGGCATCTCGATACAACCCCGAGCGATCGCGATCTCGTTGTGGCCTCTAACTGGCCAGCGATCGTGCCTGGTTCGATCGCTAACTGGGATCTTCTGGCTGACGCGATCGCTAACCTATGATTGTGAGGCCCATCTGTACCCAATTGGTTCAAGCTGCTGCAGCTGCCTCTACTCTGGAATAGCGCAGGGCTGAGCCACGGCCTGAGCTGTGCTGAAAGAAGATCTGAGGATGCGATCGCAGACCACACTAGGGCACCCGCGCACCACACGCGCACCTATCGACTACTAGGGCATACCCCCCCAACCCCACCCCCGCACACTTTCTCAGAGCAGGCGCAAAATTTCTTGGTTTTTGGATCCTCTCGCTTCCATAGAATTCACACCAGGAAACCGCAGCCTACTATCCACGCAAGAAACCCCCATACGTCATCACGCACGGGGGCTATAAAATCAGGGGGTAAATCTTCCATGTGGTTTACAATCCCTAAAAGTCTAGTATGTCTGATTCTGATCCATCCCTGTTAATAACCTCGGCCCTGGCCCCCTGGCGGAGTCCTTTAGCCCGTGCCCTGCACCGCAACCGCAGCAAACCCTACAGCCGCTACTTTCAACTCGCCACCGTTACCGCCGAGGGTCGACCTGCTAACCGGACAGTCGTATTCCGTGGCTTTTTACCCGACACCAATAGTCTGACCGTAGTTACCGACCAGCGCAGCGCCAAGGTTACCGACATCGCCGCCCACTCCTGGGCCGAGGCCTGCTGGTACTTTACTGAAACCCGCGAGCAGTTTCGCCTGGCTGGCCCCATTCAGGTAGTGGGTGCCGCCGCCGATTCGGCGCTGACCGAGGCCCGCCAGAAGGCCTGGGACTCTCTCTCCGATAACGCTCGCCAGCAGTTCTACTGGCC
>NZ_JADEXE010000463.1 GCF_015207265.1 Nodosilinea sp. LEGE 07298
CCCCAGCGCTTGCACCCACCCCAGCGCCAAGAACTTCCTTTAGAGATGTCTCCGCCGACTACTGGGCTTATGAATACATATCAGGACTCGCACGGTTCAGGGTGATTAGCGGCTTCCCCGATGGCACGTTTCAGCCTAACGAACCCGTAACCCGTGCGCAGTTTGCGGCGATTTTGAATCAAGCGTTTATGTCAGCGCAGCCTTTTCAAGTACCAAATGGGCGGTTGAATGCAACGCTACCCAGTACTCCAACCTTTGCGGATGTGCCTAACGATCTTTGGGCTGCTGGCTATATTGCTAAAGCTCGCACTGCGGGCTTTCTCTCGGGATATCCGGGGAATCAGTTTAAGCCCAATCAACCGATATCCCGCGTACAGGCCCTGATTTCTATCGCCAATGGATTGGGATATCAGGGCGGTAGTGTGGCGGAACTATTTGCCTATAAAGATGCTGCTGCCATTCCAGAATATGCTCGCCCTGGCATAGCCGCTGCAAGAGCCGCCAACATTGTTGTTAACTATCCTGCCCCCGATCAGCTCCTGCCCAATCGCCCGGCGACCCGCGCTGAGGTGGCGGCTTTTGTCTATCAGGCGCTGGTCAAAGATGGTAGGGCGCAACCTGTGGCGGCCGGTGCTCGCTGGAATAAAGCGCCTGTAACAACCCTGCCAACAGCAGCGGCAGGGTTTAGCTTTAGCGCCGATGGACAACGGCTACTTGCCTTGACCACAGACGGTGCAACGCTTCAGGTATGGAATACGCAAACAGGTGCGCTAATCAAGGAGATTGCCGCTGGCGATCAGACTCGTTTTGATGGGGCGGCAATCAGCAAGGATGGGGCGACGGTGGCGGCGATCGCGCAAACGTCTCTCACAAACACCGTGGAACTAGCGGCATGGACCATCGAGACAGGTCAGCCGCTGTGGAAAAAAACAATCAGCAGGGCAGAGTCAGCCATCGACGGGGGGCAGATTGCCTTTAGCCATGACAATCAGCGAATCATAACGTTTGTGAACCCACAGCAAGACGGCGCTTCTGCGCCACAACTAGCTCTGTGGAACACGGCGAATGGTGAAGCCGTGCAATCTTTAGACACCAGCGGTAGATTTGCCATTAGCCCTAATGGTCAATTTTTAGCCATTCAGATATACCTGGATGATTCATCGGGCCGTGTAGACCTCTGGCGACTCAATCAGAGCGGCATGTTTGAATACGCTAGGACGCTGCCGCCGGAAGATGTCCTCTTCTGGGGGATGAATATAGTCTTTAGAAACGATGGGTTGCTCAATGTGCTAACGCGATCGCCTTACGATGGACGGCTCGTCACTTGGAATCCCCAAACGGGCGCGCGCGTGACCAGCACTGAGCTACCGGCTGATCGATCAGATGATGCCATTGGCCTAAGTCCAGATGGCGATAGCTATTTTTTGGGGGGGCAGGTGGCTGGAGCGCGCTTGGGCAGTGTGAAAACTGGAGAAGTTCAGGACTGGCCCAGTGGCTATGGCTATCGGGTTGCGTTTAGCGATCGTGGCAACTACCTAGCGATCCTGAACAACAACCCCAATGAAGTAGGGACAGCGCTACCCACGCCATCCATTAGTATCTATGCCAAAACTGCCCATTAGGACAATCTCCAATGAAAGGCGGGGAGAGAAAAGAAGGCTGGTCGGATACAGCTATGGTGAGAACCATACTCAGCCGTGAGCCGTCGTCAGGTCTCTTTGGCGGGTTGCGAGGGATGCGGCCAAGATGCTGGGGAGTCGTTCAGCCCCACCTGACGGGCCAGGGCCTGTAGGGTGGGCGGATTATGAAACTGGCTCTGCAAAATAGCTTTGGCAGCATGGATGCGATCGCGATCGTCCCCATTCAGTAGATTTATGCCTGGCGGAGTTGCTGCGTCTTTGGTGGACTGCTCCAGCCACAGGGCAATCAGTTCCAGACATTTGCTTTCCAGATTGATCTTTAGATCTCAGGTACAACAGGCCGCTTGTGCTTGTACTGTGCCCACTACAACAGTCTTCTCTGGCGCAGTATCTGCCACCTTGACTACAAAGATCTCCCACCGGTTACCGTCGGGGTCGCTTACCCAAACCTTGTCCTGCAAGGCATAGCAGCAATCGGTGTTATGCTCTTCCAGCGTTTCGAGCCCAGCGGATTGAAACCGCGCGATCGCATCTCGCACCCCTTCGGTACTGTCAACCTGCACTCCTAAATGGGACAGCGCACCGTGAGCATCAATGGCATCGCTTACATTGAGCGTCAAATTAATGCCGGGGTTGTCAACGTCGAACTTTGCGTAATCGGGCTTGTGCTTAACCGGAGCTAACCCAAACAGCACCTGGTAGAAGGCAATGGAGCGCTCTAAGTCTGTCACTCTCAATGCAACGTGGGTTTTGAAGGTAGCCATAGGGTTCTCCTTTAATATTTCTACAAATACCGAAATAAATGACAAACAAATAACGCCTCTAGCTGCAGCAAGCGTTATTTGTTTGCCCCTGGCAGGACGTTTCAGTGAACTGGCCGTCCTCAAGCTCCAGCACATGGTTACGGGTGCAGCACTCTTCAAAGAGGAAGTCGATCAGTTGTTTCAGTGCTTCTGCGCGAGCACTATACCAGATCCATTGCCGATCCTTTTGAGCAGTCACGACCCCAACCTGGCGCAGCTTGTCCAAGTGGTGAGAGAGGGTAGCAGCAGCAATACCCAGTTCTTTCTGAATTTCCCCTGCAGGTAAGCCTTGAGGGTAAGCAGATAGCAGCAGGCGCACAATCTTAAGCCGAGAGGGTTGTCCTAGAGCGGCAAAGGTGGCAGCGAGGTCATCAACAGAGAGCTGAACCGAAGCTTGTTCTTCCATATTTCGATAATCACCGAAATATTTCTAAGTGTCAATCCTTCTAGCTTTAAGATTTGTAGTGGAATTTGGGTTGAGGAGAAGTAGCCAACGGATTGGCAAGAGAGCTGTAAGTGTCATTGAGAATGAGCAGTGCGCGCGCAGCTAGCCGTTCTGGCTTGCCTCACACCTATAGCTACAGGGTAATTGCTCAACTCAGTAGCCAATCAGCCTGGTGTGAGGTAAGGGCGCGAGCAATTACCTGAGATCTTTTGGTAACGCTTGAGCCATCGCTGTCCCTCAGGGGACTTGGGCTTTAGATTCAAGATCTCACGCAAGCTGCCTCGAAATCGGGAGCGGTATTGTTGAAACGTGGATTCTGCCAATTGATGTCGTCGCCGGTTCACGGCAATCGCGCGCAGTAATAAACGTTTCATCCAAGGGGCAAACAGGGGTATCAACTTAAGCCGAGACGGGTTGACTGTACCAGGGATTGGGCTGCTGTGACTCAGTAGACCGTCTAGGCATAGGTAACTCCGTAAAGGTACTTAAGACCGACTCAAAGAGGTCAGGAAACGGATGGCCAAAGAGACGCTGAGCGGCGGTCGTCCCATCAGGGCATTTGAGGTCAGAATTGTGGAGGATAAGTAGCTAGGCGCATTTAAACATAAAACGTTCTAGCTGATAATTTCCAGCTTTACTACGCGCTTCCATGCCGTCAATGACGGTCATGGCCAAGTCATATTCGTTATCAAACATCTGACCGGCAAT